>CAZWQH010000019.1:12541-23274 GCA_964635815.1 uncultured Sandaracinaceae bacterium | reverse complement strand
GGCCTCGAGCGCTGGCCCGATCTCGGACGGGTTGCATTCGAGCTTGTGGTTCGGAATGGGTCCGTACTCTCGATACGCACTCTCTTTCTCGCCCTGCGTCTCCGCACCCACCGGCACCAGCGGAACGCAATGCGCGTAGTGAACCGACATCGGCGTACCTTCAGGAAACAAGCAAATCGCAGCGATCATGTCCAAGCGGAGGCGCGTGAGGTCGACCAGGTCATCGCGTGTGAGCGGTTCGCTTCTCAAGTGCGTGTGAATCAGACGCAACCCCCGAAAGCGCCCCTTAGCTGCTCGCAATCGACCAAAGTCTGGGAGCATAAGCTTCGCTGCATCGCCCACCACGACGTGCGTGACTGTTCCTCCGCGATCGACTAGCGCGCCAACCTGACGTCCCGTTGCATGCGAAAAGTCGCAAAGAGAGCGCGTGAGCTCGTGCGTAACGAGGACCTCGAACGGTACCCGACGCCTGTAGATTCGCTCGAGCGCACGTATCTCCGAGGTTGCTAGCCCTGCTGTATTCCCGAATAGCTCCAAGGCAATCGTTTTAGCTCGTTCACAGTTAGCGTGCGATGACGAACGCGGTCATCACGACTCGCCCATCGGTTGCGTAGCGGCCGACAAACGTTTCCCCGTTCGCGATCAGCTTTCCGACTGCTTGGGTAAATCGGAGCTGCACGGTCCCCTCTTCGGTAGATTCGGGTGCCAGCCTACGTACTTCGACGGCGGCGAAATCCAGAAAGGTCGTCGTTTCCGGGTACTGCGCTTTGTAAATTGCTTCCTTCGCGCTGAAAACGAGCGCCCGAATCAACCTGGGTGCCAACCCAGCAGCGTCAGCGACATCCTGTTCGGCAGGAGTTGTGATGCGTTGCCAAACCCCATCGGAAACGCGGCCGCAAAGCTCCGCGTCTATTCCGATCCAAACGGGAGCGCGCGCCAGAGCCACAGCGCAGTACGACTCGGTGTGCGTGATGGAGCCGCTCACACCCGCCGGCCAGATCGGCGACCGGTCTGGAGCCGGCAGGATCGGACCTGAGTGGGAAATCCCGAGCTCCCGCAAGCCTTCCCTCACGAGCAGGCGGGAAGTTGCGAACTCCGCTCGGCGACGGTCGACCGCTGCCCGAGTGACTTCCAACTCCTGAGGCATCAGGTTTTCCTCATCGGCCAGCGACGGTTCCGCCTCCTTCACCACAACAGCAATCTCCGCTTGTGGTAGCGCGCGCGAAATGAGCGACACGCTTGTTAGTACCACGCACGATCAAACCAACAACACGGGCCGTTTCTAGGTTGGCACGGGACCGCAGAGAGCCGTAGGTTCGCTCCATGAAGGTTCTAGTGACTGGAGGCGCCGGTTTCATCGGCAGCCACATTACCGACGCACTGGTCGGCGCGGGCCACGAGGTCTGCGTCCTCGATGATCTGTCTACCGGACGTCGGGGCAACATCAACCCGCACGCACGCTTCGAGCTCGTCGACGTTCGCGATCGAGTAGCGGTTCAAACCGTGTTTTCAAGTTTCCGGCCCACCGTCGTGTCGCATCAGGCTGCGCAGACAAGCGTCAGCGTCAGCGTGCGCGAACCTCTTCGCGACGCGGAGATCAACTTGATCGGCGGCCTCAATGTCCTCGAAGCAGCGCGTGCACGCTCGGTCGAGCATTTCGTCTTCGCCAGCACGGGCGGCGCAATTTACGGCGATGTCCCGGACGGTACGTCGGCAGACGAGACCTATCCCGCCCGACCGATGAGTCCATACGGATGCTCGAAGTTGGCGTTCGAGGGGTACCTGCACGCGTACGCTCTCGAGCATCGGTTTCGCTCGACCATTCTCAGGTACGCCAACGTCTACGGACCGCGACAGGACCCCCACGGAGAAGCGGGTGTGGTCGCAATCTTTGGCGAGCGTCTGCTCGCGAATGAAGAAATCTTCGTCAACGCCCGGCGTGCGGCCGGCGATGAGGGTTGCATTCGCGACTATGTTTTCGTCGGCGATGTCGTTCGCGCAAACATCATAGCCGTCCAAGGCGGCTTCGAGACGGACCCCGCCGGGAGCTCGGCCCGAGTGGTGTCGACAGTCAACGTGGGTGTCGGGGTTGGAACCACCACGCGGGAGCTCGCGGAGACAATGAAACACCTCGCGAACTCTCAGTCAGCGATCGGATCCCGTGAGCGCCGCGCTGGGGACATCGAGCGTTCAGTCATCAATGCGCTAACTTTCGCTCGGGCAGTAGGGAGTCCGACGTCTCTCCAAGGCGGCCTCGAGTCCACCATTCGGTGGTTTCAGGAACGGGCCCGTCCGGACGCGTAGTCACGCATTCGCGCGCACCGCGAGCAACCTCAACTCGGACATCTCGTCGACCGCGTAGCGGATCCCTTCGCGACCGCGACCACTCGCCTTTACGCCCCCGTAAGGCATGTGGTCCACGCGGAAGCTCGGCACGTCATTCACCAATACTCCGCCGACATCGAGCTCGTCCCACGCAGAGAAGACGCGAGAGACGTCGCGCGTGAAGACTCCCGCTTGGAGCCCGAACTCCGTCGCGTTCACCTCGGCGATCGCTTCTTCCCAAGTCTGAAAACGAATCAGAACCGCAACCGGCCCAAAAACTTCCTTGTCTCGTACGCTGGCACCCTTGGGAACCTCCTCGAGGAGGGTGGCCGGAAGCACGGCGCCAGCACGGACTCCGCCAACGAGTAGGTTGGCACCGGCGTGGACCGCCTCGGTGACCCATTGTTCGACACGGATGGCGTCCTTTTCAGCGATGAGCGGGCCTATCGAAGTTGCTTGGTTTTTCGGATCGCCTGCCACCAGTTTCCGGACCTTCGCGGAGAGGAGCTCTCGGACTTTGTCGTAGACGCCGGCTTGGACCAGGACCCGCTGGACGCTGACGCAGCTTTGGCCACTTTGGTAGTACGCTCCGTTGACGGTGCGCTGGCACGCGTCTTCCAGGTCCGCGTCATCGCAAATAAGCACAGCAGCGTTGCCGCCCAGCTCGAGAGAAACGCGCTTGCGACCCGCGCGCGCCGCCAGGTCCCAGCCCACATCCGCGGATCCGGTAAAGCTCAACGCCGCAATATCGGGGTGAATTGCTAGGTAATCCGCGTTTTCGCGGTGGGTTGGCACCACAGAGAAGGCGGTTGGGGGGAGAGAAGTTTCGAGGAGCACGTCGGCGAGTGCCAGCGCAGAAAGTGGGGTGGCGCTTGCGGGTTTGAGGACGAACGGGCAACCGGCCACGATTGCGGGAGCCACTTTGTGCGCCACCAAGTTGAACGGGAAGTTGAACGGTGTGACGAGTGCGCAGACGCCGACAGGGACTCTGCGCACGAACCCGTGCATACCCTTGGCCCGTGCGGAGAGATCCATTGGAACCATCTCGCCAGGCGCTCGTGCACATTCTTCGACGGCCCGTTCGAAGGTCTCGATAAATCGATCGACTTCAACTCGTGAGTCGCGGATCGGCTTTCCCGCTTCGCGAGTAAGCAACATCGCCCACTCTTCTTTGCGCTCCGTCGCGCGCTTGATCACGTGACGAAGCACGGCCTGCCGCTCGTTCATGCTCGTGCGCCGCATGACCGCACGCGCATCAACCGCCGCAGCGATCGCGTCATCAATGTCCGACCGCGAGGCCAAACACACACTGCCAACTTCCGTGCCGTCCCACTTGTCCAAGACGCGAAGCGTTTCCTCCGTCGCGCGTTTCTTTCCCCCTACGACTATGGGCAACGCGGGCGTCGTCATGAGACGGGGCCTCGCTTTTGAGTTCGCACCGCAGCAAATCCTCCGCGCACTAGAATCGTGTCCGCCGCAAAGTCTGCTAGGCGTGCGGGATGATCTACGTTGAAGTGCAGGCCGCGACTCTCTTTTCGCGCGGTGGCGCAAGCGACGATCATCTCCGCGATGTCCGCGATGTTCCTCAACTCGAGCAAGTCACTCGTCACCAAATGAGTCCAGTAGTACTCGCGAATCTCTTCCTTCAGGAGTGCGATGCGTCGAGACGCACGTTGAAGGCGCTTGTCGCTCCGTACGATGCCAACGTAGTTCCACATGAAGCGTCGAAGCTCGTCCCAGTTCTGGCTCACGACAACGGCTTCATCGCTCTCCGCGGCATCCCCAACTTCCCAGTCAGGAACTTCCGCAAGCACCCCATCGTACCGCTTGGTACCGAGCGCAACTGCCGCGCGATGCCCGTAGACCAGTCCCTCGAGTAGAGAGTTGGACGCCAGTCGATTCGCGCCATGCAGACCCGTGCACGACACCTCACCCACTGCGTACAAGCCGCGAAGCGTCGTTCGTCCGTCGCGGTCGACCACCACGCCGCCGCACATGTAGTGCGCCGCCGGAACCACGGGGATCGGCTCGCGCGTCATGTCGATCCCGAAGCTCACGCACGCGGCGTGAATGTTTGGAAACCGTTCGACCAGATACGACGAGGGCCGCGATGACATGTCGAGATACACACAGTCCGCCCCGCTCTTCTTGAGCTCGAAATCGATCGCGCGCGCGACGACATCTCGAGGCGCAAGGTCTTTCATCTCGTGGTGGTCCGCCATGAAGGCGGTCCCATCGCTCAATCGAAGAACGCCACCCTCCCCGCGCAGCGCCTCGCTGATGAGAAAGCTCTTCGCTTTGTCGTTGTAGAGGCACGTTGGATGGAACTGGAAGAACTCCATGTTCGCGATCGCGGCCCCAGCGCGATACGCCATCGCGACACCGTCGCCCGTCGCGACATCCGGGTTCGTCGTGTAGAGGTAGACCTTCCCCGCGCCCCCCGTCGCAAGCACAGTCGCGCGCGCTGCAACTGTGTGCACGGTGCCGGATTGGGTATCGAGGACATACGCCCCTGCAACCGCGTTGGGACCACCAAACTTACTGAGCTCGATAAGATCGACGGCCATGTGGTGTTCGAGCACCTTGATGTTCACCGATTCCGCGACCGCGGCTAAGAGTGCACGCTCGACTTCTGCGCCGGTGATGTCGCCAGCATGGACTACGCGTCGAGCGCTGTGGCCGCCCTCGCGTGTGAGGTCGAGCTGATGCTCATTGCTTTCGCGAGCGCTGAACTTCGCGCCCAAGTCGATGAGCTCCGCGATCCGAGCAGGGCCGTCTCGAACCACCATATCCACGATGTCTTCTCTCGAGAGCCCACCGCCAGTGCCGAGCGTGTCGGAGACATGCGCTTCGAACGAATCGCTCGGATCCAAAACGGCGGCGATTCCGCCCTGTGCCCAAGTCGTCGCTGCATCGCGCGCAAGACGCTTCGTCACGACGATCACCGTGCCGTGCTTCTGCGCTTCGAGCGCGAATGTAAGCCCGGCGATTCCGCTACCGAGCACGAGATAGTCACACGTGATGCGCATGCTGAAGCTTGTCCTCGAGAGATCGGACCGTACCCGAATGCCAGCGCGAGCGCCCGACGAAGAGACGAGGTCCATACCAGCCGCTGTTCACATCCACCCGTGCGTCGCGCGCGACGCTGTGACACACTTCGCGCCATGCGTTTCTTTTCTTTGTTCGCCCTCCTCTTCGTCTCTCTCTCGTGCGGGAGCTCGAGCCCGACGGGAGGCAATCCCGACAGCGCAACTCCCGCAAACGATAGCGGCGACACATCGTCCGCTTTCTGCGCGGCCGGCACTGGCCCTGCCCCGTTGACCGGGACGTGGGCACTCAAGGCGCGTCTCGCCGGTATGCTTCGCGGCGTCCCAGGTGCGCCGGTTGCGCTTTGCCCAGATCCGCAGACCGCCAACGCATCGCTCTACATGCGCATCCGGTTCTCCGCGGCTGGCAACTTCATGACCGAGCTCTGCGAAATTTCACTTCCCGTGATCGAGGGCGGAACACCAGGCTGCCCAACGATCGTTCGCACTACCATCGAGCCTTCCGCCGGCTTGAAAGCCGTGCTGCCGATGCTTCCGATTCCGGGAATGGCCTCCCCGCCAGCGATCGCAGGCGATCGTTGGATGCCCGCACCGCTTCCGTTCATCATCGGAGCGCAGCTCTCGGCTCCAAACGCGGCGCTTCCCTCGTGGCAGGGCTCGCGCCCTGGGTGTGATGCAACAGATGCGCAGGCCACCGCGTGTGTTTCTGACTTCGCATCCGCGCAGGACACCGACAACGATGGGCACCCTGGCGTGACGGTCAACGCGACCTCCGATCCCGCGTTCTTGATCATGGGTCAGGCGTACGTTGCGCTTCGTACCGTGCCGACTCTCTCGGGCGCCGTGAAAAATGACAGCTGCGTCGAAGGCGACGTTTCCGCAGGTATCGAGTACGGATTCGTTGGCAGCGATCTTCGCTTGAACGGCGGTCGTGCATCGACCGCGCTTGTCACTCAGGTCATCCCGCCCATCACCGTGGAACCAGGGAAGTTCCGCATGCTTCGCACAAACGGGACTGGCGATCTGAATTTCGACACCGACAACGATGGTCAGATCAGCTGCACAGAGATCAAAGCGAAGGATCGCCTCTTCGGTCAGCTTCGATAGTATTTATTCGCTCGGGCCCGCAAGCGACCCTCGCGTTCTGCGTTTTACTCGCTCGGGCCCGCAAGCGACCCTCGAGTTCTGCGTCACTCGCTCGGGGTCGGGCCTGCGCGCTCGACCGCGGACCGCATGATCGTCTCGTAGATTCGATTCCGCGGTGTGCCGGATGCGACGAGTGCTCTCGCCGCAGCGAGCTCGCTGTCGATTAGAGTACGGAACGTTTCGATAGGGCGCGCGCCACGGATCACTCGGCCATTGACGAAAAAGCTGGGAGTTCCCGTCGCCGAGAGGCGCTGTGCGAGTGCCATGTCTTCGGCGAGGCGAGCGTCGTGGGCGTTCGCGTCGATCGCGGTCCGAAAACGAGGAAGGTTGGCACCGGCTTCGCGCGCGTATCGTTCGAGGTCGGGGCCCGCCAGATCTTGTTGATTCGCAAACGCACGGTCATGGAACCGCCAGAACCCCGTATCGCCACGCTGCGCAAAGACTTCGAGACTCGCAAGCGCGGCCGGCCGAGCGTTGTCGTGGAACGACAATGGATTGTGGCGAAACACAATCCGCAGGTCGCTCGGGTACGCGCGGAGAAGATCCGCCACGGTATGCACGACGCGACCGCAAAACGGGCACTGAAAATCACTGAAGATCACCATGGTGACGAGCGCGTTTCGGGGCCCGCGTGAAGGCGCGCCATCGACCGGCACGCGGTAAACGACACTCGGATCTGGCTCCCCCGCGCGACGTGCGGTTGGAGCCGCGGACGGAGGTGGCATGTCTTCGGGGACTCGATCGAGCGCGTTGAGCATGAAGGCGTCGTAAAAGCGCGTCGTCCGCCCCGCGATACGATTCGCGCGATCGATCTCGTCGTCGATGATGACGGTGAAGGCGTCGACACCCTGCGCGCCGACAATGGATCGCCCGTTGATGAAGAATTGCGGTGTCCCGTTCACGCCGAGGCTCTGCGCGAGCGCTTCATTCATTGCGATCGTCGGCTCGTGCGAAAGGCTCGTGATCGCCTGCCGGGTCCGAGTCATGTCGAGGCCGAGTGTTTGCGCGTACGACAGTAAATCCGCGTCCTCAAGGGCGCGTTGGTTCTGAAATAGCAGGTCATGCATTTGCCAGAACGCGGTCGTTCCGCTTTGTGCGAATGCTTCGTGGGCGACGTTGGCCGCAGCCCTCGCTCGTTGGTGAAATGGAAGCGGCAGATCCTTCCACACCAAACGGACCTTCCCCGGATATCGGTTGAAGATCTCCTGAAGCGTCGGAACCGCTCGACCGCAGAACGGGCACTGGAAGTCACTGAAGGCGACAATCGTCACCTGTGCGTCGGGATTGCCGCGAGTGATGTCTGATGGCGAAACCGGAACTCGAACTCGAACGACATTCCCAACTTCGATCACATTTCGAACGTCTTGATCGCGCAGCGCTGCGTCGCTCGGCGCAGCGACGTTCGCACCCGTAGCGGCGGGCGAGCCTTCTCCGCTCGCGGTGCCCGGCGGAGGCGTCTCATTCTGCGCGGTCTGCGGCTGCGCTGCTGCCGTGGTGGGCTCGCTCAGCGCTTGTTGCCCTCCGCCACATCCGATGATGGTCGCCAAGAGAATGATCCAGCCGCGTTTCTGCATCCGCGACCCTTACCACGCGGAGTTTTGGCGCCAAGTACGCGTTGATCTGGCTCATTCCTATGGCACGTACAGCGAACATGCTTTGCAATGCCGGCGCGCTGCTGCGGTTGTTTTCGTTGGCTGCCTTGGGCGCGTGCGGAGCGGGTAGTGACGCGCGATTTCCAGGTCGAACTCTCGATGCAGGAACCGAAGCAGATCCGAGCGCGGGGCAGGATTCCGGACCGCCGCGAGCGATGTTCTCGATGCTCGGTGCTTCCACGCCTGCACCTTTTCAGCTGCCGTGGCCAAACGATCTCGCAAGGACCTCGCAAGGCACGCTCGACATGAGGGTGTTTCCGAATACCGGGAACCTTAACGTCAGTCGGTTCATCGCTGCTGCTGGCACGCTGCGCGGTTTTTCGACTCAGGGCGCCGTGTATTTCCGTTTCAGCGACGCTCTCGATTCGCGGACGCTGCCAACGCTCCCGAGATCGCGCGATCGCAATGCATCCATCCGGTTCGTCGATGTCGATCCCGATAGTCCGGGTCGCGGGCTACACGTCCCGTTCATCGCGCGCTTTCAGAGCACGGCAACGGTCTTCTATCCGGCCAACACGCTCGCGGTTCGACCGGTTGAAGGGTACCCGCTTCGGCCCAGTACGACCTACGCGGTCATCGTGACGAGGAAAGTGACTCCACTCGCGACCGGACAGTTCGCACGGGGCCCCGAGCTGGAGGAGGCATTGTCGCAGGTCCCTACGACCGACGAAGCTGTCGCTGCGATTCGCAATGCGTACGACCCTGCGCTCGCGTTCCTCGACTCGGACGGAACCCCTCGTGAAGACGTCCTGTCGATGACCGTCTTCACGACGCAAGACCCAGTTGCAGAGATGTTCGCGCTGCGTGACGCGGTGCATGCGGAAGTAGCGGCCCCGACAATCTCGGGGTTTAGTCGTCCGAGTGACGCCGCGATAACGTCGGAGCTCGTCGAAGTGGACGGTCGCATCGGGCCGATGCCGAACTTTCAGGCAGGCGAGATCCCATATCTGTCGAGCGGCGGGGACCTGCGCTTCAACGCGATCGGAAAGCCGATCATTCAAGGCACATTCACGACCCGAGTTGCGCTCACCATTCCAACTTCAGCGATGCCGGCGGACGGCTTCCCCATCGTTCTTTATGCGCATGGCACCGGTGGCGACTACCGCACGTTCATACGAGAAGGATTGGCATCGTGGGCCGCGCGGGAAGGATTCGCCGTCGTGAGCATCGATCAAATTCATCACGGCGAGCGAAATCCCACTGCGACATCCCCTGATATTCTGTACTTCAACCTGCTCAACCCGAACGCGGCCCGCAACAACAACCTTCAAGCGGCAATCGACTACGTCCAGCTCGCCCGCGCGTTCTCAGCGGGAAGCACGTTCGAGATTCCGGCAGCGCTGGTCCCTGGTGCCAGCCTACCGATTCGAATCGACGCCACGCGACGAATCTTCGTCGGGCACAGCCAAGGCGCGATCAACGGTCCGCTTCTTCTTGCCGCCGACGACGGCGTGAGCGCGGGCATCTTGAGCGCTGGAGGCGGGACGATCGCAATCACACTCGCCGAGAAAGAAGACACTCGAGCGATTGTCGGGTTTGCGCTCGGTCTTTCTGGAGAGCCCGCCACGGCTTTTGCGGGCGAGGCGTTCACTGCCGAGCATCCCGTTGCCACGCTCGTTCAGACGTGGGTCGATGCGACGGACCCGGCGAACTACGCGATTCATTGGTTTCGCACCCCACGCGCGGGGTTCGCCCCAAAGCACGTGCTTCAAGTCATGGGCACTAGGGATACGGCGACACCTCCGCGGACTGGGATGTCGCTGGCCTGCGCCGGAGGCGTCCCCGTTGTTCAGCCGGTCCTTCTCGAGCCGTCGTGTCTGCTGCTGTCCGAGCTTCCGAGCATCGGTGTGCCGATCACAGCGAACGCTGGCACCTCACCGAGGGTGACGGCGGGACTCATTCAAGCTCCTGGCGACCACTTCGTGTTTTTCTCCGCCCTCCAGCCTCGGGGTGCGCACTTCCTACGCACTTGGGCTCACGGTAGCGCAGAAATTCGCTGAATATTCGCAGGGGTGGCGTGGGTTGGCACCCTTGTGGGTGGGTGGTCCGTAAAGTTTTGTTGGGTTTCGGCGTCGAAAATTGCGGTGGCCAACGCCTGTGGTAATTGCCCGACCACAGTGGCGATCTAGATGCGCACTTCCGGCGTAGTTGTAAGGGGCTACGTTCACGTTCGGGTCGGGTTAGCTCGCTGCCGTCTTTGTATGTCGCTTAGATACTCCGCAGATATCCGCACGATTGCCTTCACGGCCATTTATTTTGGTCTGGTTGCCGCTGGCTGGGCGCTTCACTCTGACGAGCTGACCGCGACGAACGTCACCAGGTCTCTCCTTATTATTGCCGCGATCTGCATGTTCTCGTTCATCGGGGCGGTCGCAACTCACAACTGTGTTCACAGCCCGATGTTCAAGAAGCGTTGGATGAACCGCCTTTGGCAGATCATCCTCACGCTCACCTACGGGCACCCGGTCAGCGCGTTCGTGCCGGGGCACAACCTGAGTCACCACCGCTACACGCAATCGCGCAAAGACGTGATGCGGACCAACAAGGTGCGGTTCCGCTGGAA
>CAZWQH010000019.1:0-12531 GCA_964635815.1 uncultured Sandaracinaceae bacterium | reverse complement strand
GAACTTCCTGAACGGGCTCTTGTTCATGCCTAAGGTCGGCAAGGACATTACAAGCGCGGACATCGCGTACTTCAAGGCGATGCGGCTCGCTCATCCGAAGTGGTTTCGTCAATTGATGATCGAGACGGCCGTCTTCCTCAGCGTCATGGGCACACTGCTCGTCGTCGATTGGAAGCGCTTCCTCCTGTACGTGATGATCCCGCACCTCTACGCGGCGTGGGGAATCATCACGATGAACCTCCTGCAGCACGACGGAACGGACGCGGACACAGACTTCAACCACTCACGAAATTTCGTTGGCAAGCTCGTGAACTTCTGGACCTACAACAACGGCTACCACACGATCCATCACATGGAGGCCGGTCTGCATTGGAGCCTCGCTCCTGCCGAGCACGCAACGCGCGTGAAGCCATTCATGGATCCCCGCCTCGATGAGCCGAGCATGCTCGCCTACCTTTGGCGTACGTTTGGCTGGCCCGGACAACGTTTGCGATACGACGGCAAGCCCGTGATCGCTCCTCCCGCAGGACGTGACGAACCGTGGATTCCGCTCCCCGAAGAAACGCCGCACGAAGTCTCGCTCGGCGCCGGCGCGTAGCGTTCGGCAGCTCGAGTGACTACAGCTCAAGTGACGACTACGCGTGCAGCGCAGCTGCTTTGAGTTGAGCCGGAGCGCGCCCGCAAACGACTCGAAGGCATGTACGTTGTTTGTACATAACTGAGAGGAGTGCGGACGTTAGCCCGGATCAGCTCAAATGAGCTGTGCCGCACCTAGATGGTTACTCGCAAAGCCTTGCGAAGTGCCAGGTACTCGCTGCTCACCGAATACGTCATCAGCTCGCTCAAGCGGTCCTTCTGAGCGATCGCCGCTGCGTCTTCTGCGCTTGCGCGAACGACCGCCATGGAGATCTCGAGATCGTTCGCGAGCACGAAGCCCACGCGATCCGCAGTCATGTCGACGGCGGCAACCCACTTGCGCATGTTGAGCTCAGGCGCTTCCGCAAGAAGCTTGTGGACCAAGCTCTTGATCGCCTCCTGCTGCGGCGGCTGAAGGTGCGTTCGCAACGCTTGCATGTGTGTCGCGACGTCGTTCTCGAGACCACCGGAAACAGGGAACTGCGGAGATACCATTCGAATCGCAGCGAGCAGCCATGCGCGAAGGCCGGCACCCGTCGGAACGACATGCCGCACGAAATGGCCGTTTCTGAAATACGAGAGGTGACGTCCCGCTACGAACGCGAGCGCCTGCGGAGGCGCCTTCGCGAGCGCGCCTTTCCCAAGACCGATCGCAGGAGGCGCAGAGAACAAGAACGACAAGCTCGTCGGATCTGCGTCGCGGGAGTAGACATCCGGCATCGTGATGTCGGTCACGCCAGCAGCGTAGTGAAGCATCTGTGCCATAGGGTTGCTGTCGCGTTGCGGATCACGGCGGTTCGAGGCATCGACGCCGAACGACGCGAGCTTTTGCGAGCGCGAAGCGATGACCGCGGGGCTGATCGAAGCGAAGATCTGCGTGAGCAATCGATCCTGTCCGGGATGAACCACGTTATCGAGCCATAGCTCTTCCGTGAAACGCTCCTTGGCCGGGGCGGGTGATCGCGAACGATGCTTCTTGAAAAAGGTCTCCTCCTCGGGGTCGGCCATGTTGAGCGCCACGAGCGCCTGACACGCACAGAAGCTCTCGTCGGCTCGCTTTACTTCCGTGTAGAGCTTGCGAAGCGCTTGATACGACTCGACTCGATAGGCCGACGTAGAGAGCAGACTTCCATGAGCACGCACGGCTTTGGTGACGTAGCGTTCAGGGTCTTGCGCATAGAGATCCGCGAGAACCTCGGTTCGCTGCCGCGTCGGATCGAGCTTCTGAGCTTCCTCGTAAGCTTCGATCGCGCTCGCCGGTTCCTCGAGACGATTCTGATAGGTCTCCGCCTGGGCGTCCCACAAAGCCGCAAGTTGCTCGGGCGTAGACGAGCTCTCGACTCGACGGATGTGCGCACGATACGCCGCCGCCAACCGATCCCATTCCTGCCGACGACCGAGACACGCTACGAGACCGTCGAACGCCTTCCTGAGCGACGGATCGTTCTCAATCGCTTGCTCGTAGTAGTCGGCCGCTACGTCGTAGCGTTGGAGCTCGTTGTTGTTGATCGACGCTGCCGTCAGGTAGTAGCGACCGAGCTGCGCAGGCTCTTGCACGAGCTCTGCGATACGAAGAATCACCTCGACCAGACGCGACCAGTCCTTGGCCTCCGAGTAGAGGCTCATCAACTTGGTCAGGACGTTTCGATCATCCGCGCGCATGTCGAGCGCCGATACGAATGCTTTCGATGCGCCGCTTCGATCCTTGAGCTTGTCTGCGCGAAGCTCGCCTATCTTGACGATAAGATCGAATCGCTCGTCATCCGACGCGGTCTCCATGCGACGTTCGTACGTCTTGATGACGTCGTTCCAAGCGCCGCGACCTTCGTGTGTCGCGACGAGCGCTGCCAGAATCTTACCTTCGGCAGGCAGCAGGTCTGCAGCCGAGGCCAGGAGCGGAATCGCAACGTCGTAGTTCTTGGAGCGACGAGCTGCTTCGCCGATGCGGTACAGCACTTCGCCTCGCTCGCTCGGAACGAGGTCCTTCTCGAATCGCGAAAGGAAGTCGCGATAGAGCTCGGCGGCCTCCGCGGGCTCGCCACCCTCGAACGTCACTTCCGCCAAGCGCTCGAGCACATCGCGACGGTCCGGAGCAAATGCCTTCGCATTCGCGTACGCTCGCTGAGCTTTCTCGAACATCTTCTGCTCTCGGAACGCGTCACCGCAGTCCACCGCAACCGAAACCATGTCCTCTGGGCTGAGCTCACTCTGTCGAGCAAGCAGAGGTTCGAGGTACTTCGTGACCAGGGTCCACTCGCCGTCTTTCGCCGCGAGCTGTCCGAGCCCGCGCGCCGCCGGCGTGCAGGTGGGATCGAGCTCAAGAGCGCGACGGAATGCATCGCGTGCTCGATCGTTATCGTCGAGGTGCTCGCGACACAGGGTGCCGAGCTCTGCGAGAAGCTTCGCTTTGGCGTTCGCGCCGCTCGTTACATCGAGCTGGCGTGTCAGTAGCTCTGACGAGCCCAATGCATCGCCACGCTTCGCGTAGATCTTTCGCAGCGCGGTCGCTGCCGTAAGACTCTTCGAGTCGAGGTCGAGCGCTTCTTTGTAGCGGTCGATCGCGCCGTCGCTGTCTCCGCGCTCTTCGAGCACAGCACCCGCTCGCACGAACAGCTCAGATCGCTTGCTAAGGTCGGCCTCTGCTTCCGCAAGCTTCTCGATCGCTTCAACGGCCGCGTTCGCATCGCCCGACTGCGCGGTGAGACGGGCCTTGAGGTCCAGGGCCTCCGTGCTCTTGGGGTCGAGCGCGAGGACGCGTTCGCAGACGTGACGAGCGCGATCCGGTGCACCAACGTCCGCGATGAGAACCTTCGCCGACTGGAGCAAGAGCTCCACCTTACGTCGATCGTCCGAAGACCCACGCGCGTGACGATCGTACGTCTCGGCCAGCGCATCGAAGCGTTCGAGCTTGCGATAGATGCGCTCGAGCGCACTGTTGGCGCCGTCGTGCCCGGGATCGATCTCGACGATCTTCTCGTACGTCACGGCAGCGTCCGCGGCGTTTACGAACTCCTCTTCGAGCAAGCCACCGATGCGATCGAGAAGACCGATGCGCTGCTTTGGGGTCGCTGCGGCTTCGAGCTGGAGCTGAAGGTTCTCGAGAAGCTTGTCGAACTTGTTGCCCTTGGCCCAGATACGTTCAAGTCCCTTGAGAGCACCCATGTTCATGGGATCGAGCGCTAGCGCGGCCTCGAACTGGATGGCGCCGCGGGTCGGGTTGTTCAGGCGTGCTTCGTAGAGCTCACCAAGTTGGTTCAACGTTTCGATTCGGCCTTCGCCGCGCTCATTGTGCGACTTCAAGTCGAGCGCTGCGGCGAGCTCTGCCCATTTGCCCGATTTCGCGAGCACGAGCTCGAGAACTTCGAGCGCCTTCCCGTGTGTCGGGTCGTCCTTGAGAACACGCTGCGCGAGCTCGACCGCGCGATCCGCCTCGCCCATTCGGTCGTAGACCACCTCTGCTGCACTTGCCCGAAGGTCCCGCGCCTTTGGTCCGCTTTGCGCGGTGTCCGCTCGCCGAAGCATGAGCGTGACGAGATCGCTCCACGCCTGAGCGCGACGATAGATGTCGATGGTGCCTTCGAGCGCGGGCTCGTAGGCGGGATCGAGCGCAAGCGCTTGATTGTACGAGGCCAGCGCGAGGTCCGATCGGTGCAGGTTCTCTGCGTACCAACCCCCTGCGAGCGTGTGCAACGCCAGACGCGCGCGAGGATCGTCCGTCGACTGGGCTGCCTCGGTCACGGTGCCGAGCGCTTCGGTCCATCGCTCGTTCTTGCCGGAAGCCAGACGAACGATTTCGCGTGCTGCACGTTCACCGTATGGATCCTCCGAGAGCGCCTGCGTCCACGCGACGAATGCCGACTCTTCGTTCTTGAGCTGAGTCTCGTAGAGAATCGCGATTTCCTGGAGAATCGCGGCGCGCTGCGTAGAAGTCGACGCTCGCTCGACCTTCTCGAGGAGAGCTTCGACGAGCCCCTCTGTATTCCCGCTCGCGCGACGTAGCTCTTCGATGCCAATGCGAGCCATCTCGTCTTCGGCGTCGATCTCGAGTACGCGCTGGTAGATCGCTTCGACCGCGCTTGAGTTCTTGAGCTCGGTCTCCTGGATGCGCGCCATCCGGAAGAGGAGCGCCTTCTTGGTGTCGACTGAGTCGGCGGCCGTGATTGCCGCTTCGAACGCTGCGATTGCGTCGCCCCATACGTTTCCGGCTTCGCTCAGGTGCTCGAGCTCGAGCGCCGCATCCTCATTGTCGGGACGCGCACGAAGCGAGTCTGCGGACTTCTTCCATGCGTCTTTGCTGTACGCGACGGACTCTCCCGAAGGCGGAGCTTTCGAAACCCGGCTCGCCGTGTCGAGCGCTGCAACGAATTCCGTCGCACTTGCAAAGCGTGCCGCCGGATCTTTCGAGAGGGCACGCATCACGGCCGCGTCGATGTCTTTCGTGACAAAGCCGCGCGGCGCGAGCTTGGAGGGCTCAAGCGGTTCAGCACCGAGCTTCGAGGCAACGACATCGATCGGCGTCTCGCCTGCAAATGGAGATTTCGCCGTCAGGGCCTGGTACGCGAGGACACCGAGTGAGAACACGTCTGCGCGCGCATCGAGGGGACGACCACGAAGGACCTCCGGTGCAACGTGAGCAGCGAGCAACGTGGGAACATCACCGTGCGCGCGGGCGAACAAACGGTCGGTGCCAGCATCGACCAAAATGCCAGTCGACTCGCCTTTCGCGTCCTTGTTGTCTTCGCCGCCCGTTCGGGAAACGAAAACGTTCTCCGGCTTGATTGCTCCGTGCGCGATGCCGCGTTTGTGGAGCAGATCGAGCGCGGTGGCGATAGGTCGCATGACGCCGCGGAGCTCGTTGGAGTGCATCGGCCCGATTCGCGCCAAGCGATTCGCGAGCGACGTGCCTTCTTGGAACGGCGATAAAATCCACGGGCGACCGTCGGCCAACTCGCCAACGGAGATCGGGGCCACCACTCCTGCGGTCGGCTTCTCCGCAATGAGCGCACGCGACACGGTGAGGAAACGTCGTACGGCGCCGCGATCACGCGACCACTCTTTGCGCACCACTCGCAGCGCGGCGCGTGCGGGCTGCTGACCGTTGAGGGCTTCGACAAGGTAGACAATGCTCGTCGTGCTTTCGCCCAACTTCCGCTGAAGTCGATAGTTGGCAACGACGGTAGCAGCCGCGAGCTCCTCACCTTGCGAAACGATCGATGTGGAGGAAGCAACATCTTGGACGCGCGAGTCCACGCGACGACCCGAGAGAAGCATGGCCTCCGCGAGCGCCGAGAGTGACTCGTCCTTCGTGCAGCGATCGACGAGCGCACGAGCAAAAGCGCCCTTGCCGTTCGTACCGCCGACGTCGTCTGGCGACAGACCCAAGAGGTCTACGCTCAAACGCTTCATGTCATCCAACTCGAAAACGCGCTCTAGCTCACCGCGAAGAAGCTCGACAGCCACACCTGCTACGGTCATTCGATGGTCCTCTCGCTCGCGACCATCTCGATCCGATGGCGCGAAAAACGAGGGCGAAATGTGGCATGGAGTTGCACCGACGTCCAAGGCGGTGTTTGAGGTTTTGGGCGTAAAACACGAACTCGACAGCCCGCGGCAATGAGACAGACTGCGGGCGCGCCGATGCCTGTCGTCAGATTCCTACCCGCCAACGTCGAAGTTCCCGTCCCAACGAACAGTCGCCTCGTGGATATCACCGACGAGCACCCGGAAGCGGAGGTTCCTTATTCCTGTCGTTCTGCCAGCTGCGGCACTTGCCGTGTGAAGGTCGAAGAAGGAATGGAGGCGTTTCCTCCTGCAGACGACGACGAAAAGAGCGTTCTCGAGATCTTCGGCGACGAACCGAAGGTTCGCCTCTGCTGCCAGCTCAAGCTGGTGAACGACGTCCCCAAGGTCGTTCTCCGCGTGGTCGATCCGTAGCTGTTCCGTGCTCTTTTTCGGCGTTGTCGCAATCACGACGATCTCGCTCTCGACGCTGGTCCGCTACGTGGAGAAGCGTCGTGGACTCGCCCACGGGGGACACATGGCCATCTGGCCCGCCATTGTGTCAGCAGCCGCGATCACAGGCGCAGGCCTCGCGTTCGTTCTATCGCCGCCGCTCGACGCCGCTATCCACACGCGGGCTACCGGGACCATCAACCGGGTTTTGGTTCGCTCTCAGACTGAGAACGTAGCGGTCGACCGATACGGCCACGAAGCACCAACTTCACTTCCCATTACGCACAGAGAAGCACGAACGACCACTAGCTACACATACGAGGTCTCGTTCGTCCGAAAAGATGGGAGGCCGTCCGGTTTCTTCGACACGGAGCAGATGGGTGCGACGTACGGCGAGCACGATCGAGTCCTGGTGCTCTACTCGATCGATGAGCCAGAAGACGCGCACATTGCGTTCCCGATCAAGTGGCCCGCTGCGATCGCGCTTCTGATCGTAGGCGCCGTCTTTCTGGCGATCATCCTCGCCGCCAAATGGTGGCGGTGATCGGCTAACCGTTGTCCGACGTGCCCGGTGCCAAGCTCGATGGCCCTTGGGGTTGGCGAGCCATACGGATGTACATCTGCGCGGCCTTGTTCGAAGGATCGATCTCGATCGCCTTCTCCCACTGCTCGATCGCGCCGGCGGAGTTTCCGAGCGTAAGCTGCACGACACCAAGCGCGATCCGAGCCGGCAGATATTGTGGTCGGCCTTTCACAGCTTCTTCGAGCTCGAAGCGTGCGGCTTCGAGATCCCCGCGCTGACGGTATAGGTTTGCGAGCTTCACACGGAGGTCCGCAAAATTCGGACAGAGAAGAATAGCCTTCCGGAACTCGTGCATCCCCTCGGCAAGCAGTCCAGCATCGACGTAGGCCTGAGCGACTTCCGCGTGCAAATTCGCAATCTTGCCTTTGACGAACGGGTCCACGTGACCCGGAGAATCTGAGCCGCGCGACAACGCCGCCTGGTAGATGCGCTTTGCTTCCGCATAACGCCCCAGATCGTTGTACGTGACCGCAAGATTGAGCGCGGCTTCCGTGTAGTTGGGGTTAATCCGAAGCGCTTCTTCGAACGCGGCTTCCGCTTCGCCGAACTTCCGGCGATCGTGAAAAATCACGCCGAGCATGTTGTGAACATCGGCGTACGTGCGATCGAGAGCCACGACCTGCGCTAAGTACTCCTCGGCCTTTTCGTAGTCGCGCTTGTCGTAATGCTCACGGCCCAGCGCGAGGAGCTGCTTGGTCTTGTCGTCCATGGGATCATCGGTGCCGGTTGGCTCCGAACCAGGGACCTTACCGTGTCGCATACCGAAACCGCAACGGTGTAAAAACCTTGTTTAAGCAGAGTTTTTGGCGGCGAACGCCGTTACATCAGGCTTTGGCAGAGGACAGCTGCCTCGCGCGGACGATCAACACCACGATACCGAGCGCCATGGCCACTCCGAACGAGACCAAGGCCTTGGTATGCGACTTGTGCCATTCGAAGGAATGGTGAAATCCGAGCACCGTGAGCAACAAGGCCCCGCCCACGAAAGTGAGCGTGTAGGGCATAGCGCCGGCGTGGGATGCGACGGTACCCGCGGTCACAGCGCTGTGTTTCATCCCGTACCCCACATACACGGCGAAACCGATGAGCAGCCAAATCGTGAGACGAAACCACGTGTCCGAGGGAAGCATCGCCATGACGCCGATACACGCAAGCGCGCCTAGGACTCCGACGACGTCGGGGGCGGGCACCTTGAACGGACGATGTTGCCCAGGATTGGTTCGGCGAAGAATAGGCACGCCAATACAGACGAGCACGAACGCCAGGAGCGTTCCGATCGAGACCAGCTCGCCCACCAGATGCATGGGCATCAGCCCGCCGCAAACGGCGACAAACGCGCCCGTCACAACGGTCGCAACGTGCGGCGTCTTGAAGCGCGGATGCGTTTCCCCGAATCGCGGTAACAGCTTGTCCTTGGCCATCGCGTAGAACACACGGGTTTGCCCGAGCATCATCACCAGAATGACGCTCGAGAGGCCGGCAATCGCACCTAGCTTGATCAGGAACGTGAACGTCTTACGAGAGGCAGGGGTCCATCCACGAAGCTCGACGATCTTGTCGATACCAACCGCGATCGGGTCGGGCACGCCAAGCTCCTTGTAGTTCACGACTCCGGTGAGCGTGATGGCAACCAAGATGTAGAGAATCGTGCAGATCGCCAGCGAGGCAAGGATGCCGATCGGCATCGTGCGCTGCGGATCCTTGGCCTCCTGAGCGGTGGTCGATACCGCATCGAACCCGATGTATGCGAAGAAGACGACGCCTGCCCCCGTCATGACTCCATTGAGGCCCCAGCCGTAGTGCCATTTGCCGTCGACTAGCTCACGTGCCGGAACGAGCTTCGCCAGGCCCGTCGCTGCCGCGTTTACGAACAGATTGTGGTCCATCACGAGGCCGATCCCCATCGCCACGAAGATGCAAACGATGCTGATCTTTACGATGACGATGATGTTGTTGACCCAGGCACTCTCTTTGATGCCGCGATAGAGCACCGCGGCACACACAATCGCGATAAACGTCGCCGGCAGATTGAAGAGACCCGGAACGGTAACTTCGGTCCCGTTCGCCGTGTGATACGTAACCGTTTCCCACGGACCCTTCGTCAAGCGTGCGGCGGTCTCCGAAAACGGAATGCCTAGGGTCTTCGTCATGATCGAATAGAAATAGCCCGACCACGCCGCTGAAACGGTGACCGCACCGAACGCGTACTCGAGCACGAGATCCCATCCGATGATCCACGCGATGAGCTCTCCCATCGTTGTGTACGAATACGCGTAGGCAGAGCCGGCCACTGGAATCATGGCCGCGAGCTCCGCGTAACAGAGCCCAGCGAACGCGCAGAGAATGCCGCCGATGATGAAGCTGTAGGCGATGCCCGGACCGGCGTAGTCCGCCGCGGCCCTTCCTGTGAGCGAGAAAATGCCGGCTCCGATGATGGCGCCGATGCCGAGCATCGTCAGATGGAAGGCGCCGAGGCTTCGATGCAGGCCATGGCCTTCGGCCAGATTCGGGTCCGTCGCCTCACGAACGACTGCCCCGAGGTCTTTCTTAGCGAAGAGGTTCACGGGCCGCGCTGTAGCAGCGCGCCGGGACCGGGGCGAGCAGCGTAACAAGAGTTGGCGAAGATCGCTGAGCCGTTCAGTTCGCGCGATTCTCAGGGCTCGCGGTCGGGAAGCGCTGATGAAGCTCGCTCTCCATCGCCGCTGCATGCTCAGGTTGGCCGCCGCGACGATACGTCTCGACGAGAAGCCTCATCGCCTCGACCTCGGCCGGGGTTCCTGGATAAGCACGCATGATCGTCTCGAGCCGCCAAAGTGCGCCTTGGTAGTAATCGCGCGCCAGGTAGTAGCGGGCGGCATAGAGCTCGGTGTTGGCGAGAAGCTCGGATACCTGCCGCGCCATGCGACCTGCTTCGACGACTCGAGGGTCGTCGGGGAAATCCAAGATGAATCGCCGTAGCTGCGCCAGCGCATCGCGGGTGGGCCCTTGATCGCGTTCGTACGCAGGCGGTGTGAGGATGTTGTCCTCGGGAATCTGCTTGAAATACGCCTCGGCGATCTTGAACCGGGCGTAGGGAACTTCGACATGCGATGGACGTGACCGAATGAACTGACGGTACGCGGCGATCGCTTCGACGTGCCGGTCCATCTTCATGTGGCAGTCCGCGATACGGAGCTCGGAGAGCGCCGCAAACCGGCTGTACGAGTACTCGCGACGTACTTCGCGAAAGATGACTTCTGCGTTCTCGCAGTCACCATCGCGAAACTTCGCTACGCCTTGCTCGTACTTCTGCTCAGCTGCCTCGGTCGCGGTGCGCGGAGTGACACCTGCCGGCGCGCCGCCGCATGCAACGATCGCGAACGTTTGCGCCACGAACAATGCTGCAAAGAGTTGGCGCGATTGGGGTGATCGCGGGGGGACGGGTCTCACAGCGGCAGCATACTGATGAAACCGACTAGGCTCCGCAAGCCGCGTGTGTTCGACGTAAAAGACGGTGCCTGATAACGTTTCGGCATGCGCGTTCGAAGCCTTCTTGGCGCCACTTTGATGTCCGCAGCCGTCTTGACGGTATCGCTGGGTGTCCGTTCTCAACCTCGGGCCCAGCTCGAGCAGGCCGCCCGCGCAAATCGCAACGACGCGGCCGCGCAGCGAGCACTCGGCATGGCGCAGCTCAAGGCTTGGATGTTCCGGGACGCGGAAGCCCAACTGCGGAAGGCGTCTCGCTTGGTGCGCGGAGCTCCAGAGTCGCTGTACGACATCGCGCGGGTTGCCTTCGAGCGCAACGACTATCGCGCGGCGCAGAGCGCATGTCGTCCGCTCCGTCGAGCAGCCGCCGACTGGAACGCCGTCTGCGAAGCACGAACGTTTCTCGTCTGGCGACGCGCAGCCGCTGCGCAAGGTGCCCTCGAAGTCGTGGCACGTCCGACAGATGGGGTGCTTGCATACGAGTGGAACCTCGCCATGGGCGATGCCTACCGAATGCAGGTCGATGCTGCCCACGCTCGCGAGTCGTATGCGACTGCGTCTCGTCTTTTACCTGGCGCGCCAGAGCCCTGGATCGCGCTCGGGCGGCTCGCGCTGCAGACTTCATCGCGCTCGGAAGCGGAGACCGCGTTTCGTCGAGCGCTGGAAGCGGATGCTGAATCTCCGGACGCACTGTTCGAGCTTGGCAAGATCGGACCGCGAGACGAATCGGTTGCGATGCTCGAGCGCGCTCTTGCGGCGAGGCCCTCATGGAGCGACGCCCAGATCTCATTGGGGCTCGCATATGTGACGGCGGCGCGCGCGGATGACGCGAGACGTCTCTTCGAAGCCGCGCTTCGCGCGAACCCCAACAGTGCGGAAGCTCATGTGGGCCTGGCTCGCGCGCACATGGCGAGCGGAGAGATGGTTCGCGCGGAGCAGAGCGTGCAACGCGCCCTCGCACTCGTTCCAAACTCGCAGACTGCAGGGATTGCGCTCGCAGAGATTGAGGCGGCGACCGATCGTCCCGATGATGCTTTCGCCACGTACCGCCGAGCTGCCGACATGAACGCGCAGAACCCCGAGCCGCTTCTTGCCGCCGCGCGCCTCGCGATCAGTCTTCATCGAGAAGTCCTTGCGCAAGGGTTCCTGGATCGAGTCATGGGTGTGAGCAGTGATCTTCCCGCAGCGCTCGCGCTCTATGGCGATGCGCGACGTGGTCAGCGTGATCTAGCCGGAGCGCGTGACTACTACCGCCGCGCCCTCGGCGCTCCACCTAGCCCGATCGTCTTCGATCGAACCCACGTCGAGACCTCGCTCCGCGAAGTCGAGGCGTTGCTCGTTCCGCGTCGCCCATAACTGATGACCCGCAAACGAAAGCCTCTCGTGCTCGGGCTCGCATCTCTGGCGCTGTTCGCGTCCGCAGCGTTCGCAGATCGGTCGCCGATTCGCGGACCGGGTGAGATCGCGATCTTCGAGCACCACGCTGTTGCCGCCGATCACCCCGCGGCATCGGCGGCAGGTGAAACGGTTCTCGCTCACGGTGGCAACGCAGCCGACGCGGCCGTCGCGACGATGCTTGCGCTCGGCGTCGTCAGCCCCGCTTCCAGTGGGCTCGGTGGCGGCGGGTTCGCGCTCTACTACCGAAAGCACGATCGCTCGCTAACGTTCATCGATTTTCGCGAGACCGCACCGAACGCCGCCACTGCAACGATGTTCGCGCGCGGTGCGAATGACGACGCGACTGCGGCAGCGCGTTCTCAGGTTGGCGGGCTCGCGGTCGCTGTGCCCGCCGAGCCGTTCGGAATCGACGAGCTTAATCGGCGATTCGGCAGGAAGCCATTGAATGAGCTCGTGCTGCCTGCCGTTGCCCTTGCTCGAAACGGATGGGCACCATC
>CAZWQH010000018.1:12094-24018 GCA_964635815.1 uncultured Sandaracinaceae bacterium | reverse complement strand
GGACCTGAGCTTATTGCGGCCACCAAACCGTTCACAATCGAGAACACTGCTCGCAGTTGGGGCTACGTGTTCTCGACGTTCTTCGTGCTGACCGCGTTCATTGCGATTGCGGCAGCTTCGCCGCAAGTGTTCGCAGCCCTCCAGATCCACGTCCCTGTGCCCGCGATGATCGCGCTTCGAGCTCTCTTCGGAACGCTCGCCGGACTAACGATCGTGCGCGCATTCATCCTCTATCACGACTTCCTGCACGGCGCGCTTTTGCGGGGCAGCAAGGCAGCGAAGTGGGTCCTTCATCCGTTCGGAATGTTGATCCTGACCGCGCCGTCCGTTTGGAAGGCGACGCACAACTACCACCACGCTCACACCGCGAAGATCGTCGGTAGCCATGTCGGCTCGTACGCGATGGTCACGACGGCGATGTGGAGCCAGATGAATCGCTCGCAGCGCGCCGTTTACGCAGCCGTGCGCCATCCGATCAACGTCGCGCTCGCTTACTTCACGGTCTTTGGGATCGGAATGTGCGTTTCCCCGTTCGCGCGTAACGCGAAAAAGCATCCCGACGCGATCCTCTCGCTGTTGATGCACCTCACAGTGACCGCGCTCGTCATCTACTTTGCTGGCGTCGAGACGTGGTTCTTCGCGATGCTGATACCGTGTCTCGTGGCGTTCGCGCTCGGGGCGTATCTCTTCTACGCGCAACACAACTTTCCAGACATCTTGGTGCAGCCGCGCGACAAGTGGTCCTACGACGTCGCGGCGCTAGAGTCCTCGAGCTACTTGCACACGGGGCCGCTCATGGCGTGGTTCACCGGCAACATCGGATATCACCATGTTCATCATCTGAATCCGGCGATTCCGTTCTATCGGCTGCCCGAGGCCATGGCCGCCATCCCAGAGCTCCAGAATCCCCACACCACGACGCTCGGTGTTCGTGAAGTAGTTCGCTGTTTCAGCCTGAAGCTTTGGGATGCGGAGAACGGTCAGATGGTCGGCTACCCGAAGGCCTGATCACCGCTTCGGCTGGCGGCCTCAGCGCCGTTCCAAGCAGTGCGAAGTCTGCGAGCAGCTCAGCGCGCTGACCAGCGAAGAATGGGGATCCGAGCAACTGCAGAAGTGTCGCTGCTCGCTTCGATGCGGTGACGATCAGAGTGCGCGTCGCGGATGTGTTGGGCGTCGAGTCGAACAAGAAGAACAGCAGCACCCCCATCATCAGCGCCCAGACGGCTGTAGCTGCGATGTCGCGCAGATCATCCGGCACATCCGGGTGATCGACGACCTTGCGAGTCATCACCAGCGCGTCGCCGCGGACAACCGACGTCTCCTTCGAGAACGCCGAGATGGGACTGGTGGGATCGATGAGCACACGCGACAGCGCGACGAGAAACTGCCGGTCTTTCGCAAGGAGATCGATGCGTGCATCTAGAAAGGTTCGGATGCGCTCCTCGAGGTGCTCGATCTCGCGCACGCGCTCCTCGAACAGCGCGATGTGATCCCGTTGAATCTGGTCGTAGTACGCGAGCACGACAGCTTCCTTCGATGAGAAATAGTGGTAGGCGAGTCCGGTCGAGACACCCGCTTTGGCTGCGATCTGCCTCATCGTGGTGCGATCGAAACCGAAGCGGCGAAAGAGCGTGAGTGCGGTTCGAACGATCTCAGCGCGAGTTGCTGCACCGTCGGAGCGCAAGGGGGCAGCGCGCCTGTTTGCGCCCGGTTCTTTTGCCGCTCTTACCGGTCGTCGCCGTTTCGCGGGAGGAGTTGGAGTGGTCACGCCGGCTCCTTGCATCCCTCCCGCCCACCGCGCAAGTGCGCCGCGTTAGCGGTTGCCACCGTACATTGCTGCGAGGGGACTTTCAGGAAGCGAAGCCGCGTGACGCCGCATCATGATCTCTTGCTGAACTCGTCCACGATTTCGAATGCGCGTGAACACGAACATGTTGAAGAGGTGAATCGCACCTAGTGTCAGCAGTAAGACGCCAGTCCGATTCACGGTGACCCGAGTGAGCTCTTCGACGCTCCTGAGACCATAGACGTTGGAGGCGAACAAGAGGCCCCAGCCGAGCGTCAGAAGATGGAAACCCACGACGAGCAGATTGTTCGTGGCCTCAGCGAGGTCCGACTGATCGGGAAACGCGTCGCGTAGGTAGACAACACCGTTCTTTCGCAGGACCTGTCCGACCCAGATGATCAGGATCGCAGTGATGGGTACGTACACGCCGAAGAACATGATCGAGAAGTTCATACAACCGTCCTTTTTATGAGCAGAGATGCGTTTATTGTTTATTGAACCTGTTCAATCTATGGCTCGGTGAGTTCGGTTTGTCAACGCGGGTTCGAGGGGCGCTGGTGCTTCCTAAGGTGGCCAGTGGGTTTGCCGACATCAGCGGGGTGAGGTCTTCGCTTCAAGCAATCGCCTCACAATCGTCGACATTTGTACGGCGTTGCACTGGCGCAGTCCGTGCTTGGAGTTGCGTATGCACGCTGCGCCACGCATGAGCTGGATGTTTCTGTTCGTGACGGCTGCATGCTCATCGGCGACCCGGCTTGCTCCCGCGGCTCGAGGATTCGACGTTCTCGACTCTGCCCCGAGCTCGGACGGAACTCTCTCCGCGCTTGCGGCGGAGGCTGGCTCTCGGCCGGAGTCGCTCCGGTTCGACATCCCGCAATTCGCGTCATTCGCACGTGGTGTTCGAGCACATTGTTTCGATCTGACGATCAGCTCGCGCGCAGCCGCAGAGCTCGAGCTCGAAACGACTGACGGAGTCGTCAACGCTGGCGTAGCGCTCTACGTGATGGACAAGGCGGGCAACGCAACGTTAGTCGCGTCGGCGACGCGGGCACTGGACAGCGCGACTGAAAAACTCTCCGCGCTCTATCCGCTGGCTCTCGTGCCGGGCACTTACAAAGTCTTGGTCACGTCTACGTCGTTGTCTCCCACGGTGGAAGGAGGCTTTGCGATCGAAGCGCGGGCGGCGACTACGGCGACCGTGTGCGGCATCGAATCGTCCGACGCGGTCCAGCAGATTGAAGCTCGCGAACGGGGCGCGTTCGCAGGAGTCCCAACCGGAGCGCAGCGCCTTTCAACATCCACCGACTCGGTAGAGCGGTTACGCATCTTCGTCGCGCGCCCGCCGGTGAGTGGGCGAATGATGGAAACGTATCTTGTTAGCGCGACTGTCGCGAACGGCGCATGCGCCGTCCAAGCGCCGCAGCTCGAGCACGCGAACACGCGCTAGCTCATCGCACGGCACGCGGTTTCCCACGTAGACGTTTCACCCGCGAGCTCGACCATCATGATCGCCTCGGCCATCGCGGTGTCCGCGCGTGCTCCGGCTCGTCGGAATCGTTCCGAGAGGCTTCGTGCCAACTGAGCGCGTGTAACGAGATCCGCGCGCGTTCGAGCGAAGTCCGCGCGACTCGCCCAGTTCAAACACCAGATCTCATCGGCAACGAACTCGGAGAGCATCTGTTCGGGATCGATCTGTTTCGGTGTGCGTTTCTCTGCGCGGGCGAAAGCGGGCAACCATGGACGCGGCCGTTCGCTTGGAGTCTTTTTGGTTACCGCCGCGTGAAGCGCGTCCCCAAACCACGCGAGCGCTTCAGAGGACGATGACTCGTCCACCTTGTTGCGAAAATCTGTGGCGATGTCGACCCACGACATCTTCTTCAAGCGGGGGAACGCTTTCGCACCGAGCGCGACCTCGGGGGGGTCTCCGTTCGCGAGCTTCTCGAGGATTTCTCCTTCTACTTCTTCGTACCGCGCAAAGCGTACGCGCTTGGTCCGTGTCAGCCGGACCGTCGTGGGCGCACGGTAGTCGGCGACGACTCGTCCACTTGGATCACGGACCCACGGTTCGACGTCTTCGACCAGAAGCTCCTTCCCCGTTGTGAAGGTTCGACAGGGGCATCGGTGTGACGTTCCTACTCGTCCCCCGCGCGTCGTGGCGACGACGCGGAGTGGAAAGCGATAACAGCCGGCCGGTTTGGAGAACGGGCCAGTCGCCGCGTGAATCTCGCAGCCCTTCTTCCCCAGAAAAACGCATCCACCGTCTTCGATGCGAAGTGCATCTACATCGAGCGTTGGGTCCCGGTGGATCGCGTCCTTGCGGAGCTTTCGGACGTCGATGATCTCGCTCCGAGTTACGGGACCGAGAACATGGATGTCCGTGCAGCAGAGACCATCGCCGACGCATTCGAAGCGAAGGCCTTTGCGAATCAAGAGGGGTCTAACGTGTGTATCCAAGGATTTTTCCAGCGGCCGCTGACCAAGTCGAGCTCGGCGGGGCGCGTAGGTTGCGCGACTTGCGACTGATCGGCAAAGTCCTTCCATGGGCGAGACAATCTTTTCCAAGATCATTCGCGGCGAGATCCCGAGTCACAAGATTTACGAGGATGATCAAGTGCTGGCGTTTCTCGACATTTCACCTCTCTCGATCGGGCACACGCTGGTTATTCCGAAAGAGCCCGCTGCTACGTTGGATCAACTCTCCGATGAGTCGGCATCCGCGCTAGGCCGAGTCCTGCCGCGAATCTGTCGCGCGGTCATCGCCGCGACCGGCGCGCGTGATTACAACGTGCTTCAGAACAACGGTGCTGTAGCGCATCAAGCCGTTCATCATGTCCACTTCCACGTGATTCCGAAGCCTTCGCATGACAACGGGCTAGGAATCGAATGGCCGGCCGGCCAACTCAAGGACGGTGCCGCGCTCGCGGAAGCGATCCGACGAGCGCTGGGTTAGCGCTGCGCGGTCAACGTTCGCACGCATGGGTGCGTAGTCGCGTCTGCCTGTCGCGTGCGACATCCCCGGTCGCGTTCAGCTCCTCGACGGTTCCGACAATGTCCCAAAGCTCGGCGCTCGGGTCCGTACGCGATAGGCGGCAGTTCTCCTCGATGAGTGCATCGTGGATCCGAACGAAGGCTTCGCGCGATCGCGCGAGAGTGTCGTGGAACAGGACGACTCCTCCGCGCTCTCCGCGAGCGGCGCGATACGCAACCTGACGATTGAAGTTCTGAACGATCACCTCGGTTCGCGGCTCCGAGTAGTCTCTTGGGTTGATGTTCCAAAGGAGCGGGCGATAGCCATAGCGCCCGATAGCGTCGAGCACGGCAGGGTTCGTCATCCCGTGGGGCGGGCGAAACCAAATCACATCGCCGATTTCGAGAGACGCAAAGAGGCGTTTCCCTTCATCCAGTTGCGCGTTCAGCGCAGGCAACTGCAAGCGATCGAGTCGCACGTGGACGACATTGTGACTACCGACGAGGTGGCCCCGACGGTGAATCTCGCGAACGAGGTCGCCATGTTCCTGTGAATGTGGATGTGCGGCGCGAAGCTTGTTGGCGAGCACGAAGAACATTGCGCGCACGTGTCGGCGCTCTAGCTCGTCCAGGAGTCGCGGCGTGTGCTCAAGGTCGGGGCCATCGTCGAACGTGAACAAGAGCGCTTTGCGCGCGACACCGCCGCGCATGTCTTGGGGGGCGGCAGCTTCGGAGCGATTTTCGCCCTGTCCGGTTGTCGCAAAGGCGAGGGACCCGACCAAGACTGCGTTTAGAACGGACTTCGCGCGCACATGAATAGACTATTCACATGCGCGCGAGTTCGCGAGTAATGCGTCGGTCCTGGCCGACTATGTGGGGTTCGAGTCAGGTCAGTCGAACAGCTCGGGGTCGTAGATGGTAACGACGGGGATTGAGCCGCAGTTCGTCCCGGGTAGGGTCGCCGAAGCGAGCACGAAGCGGGGGTCGTCGATGATGGGCACGGACACGTCGATATCATCGCCGTAGTTCCAGACCTTGCCTGCGAGCGAAGCGGGCGCGTTGTCGCCGAAGCGAACGGCGAATCTCGCGCCGGCGTTGTTGTCCGTCAGGCGACCACAGAAGTTCGTTCCGTTGTCGACGTGACGGAGCTTGGTGTACGGGGTCATGGAGAAGGAAGCACCCATGGACCACGTGATGTCGTCGCCTTGAAGCACGACGGATCCGCCATGAGCTCGGAAGGCAGCGATGGCTTGCATGGAGGAGAGGTCATCCACTGGGTAGCCGGGATTCGAGAACCAGACGACGTCGTATCCGTCGAGCTGTTCTTCGCGAATGCCGTTGCTTGGCTCGTTGATGAGGTCGGCTTGGAAGCCGCGCGAGACCAAGAGGGATTTTACGTACGCGGCATCGTCTTGCGACTCGCCGTGATGATTGTCGTCGAGAACGACTAGGACAGTAGGATTGTTGCGCGGAGCAACTGCGTTGACGATTTCTTGCGCGAGCGTTGCTGCGTCGTCGCGCGGAATGCTCGGATTGTTGAACGTGAGAACGACCGCGGCGGACTTGCCGTCACGAGCGACGACCGGACACGGAACGAACATCGAGTAGGTTCGCGACCCGGTAGCGACGCCCGACCCTGTTTCGTAGTTGTAGTCGACCGTAACGTGAACATCGCCACAAACGCGGCGGGGGAGCTCCGCACACACCTGATGTGTGGAGCTTGCGTAATCGGTAACGTGATCAAACGCGTGCGCGATGTCCGATGGCTCGTTCAGCGCGAAGTGGCGTCCGCCCGTTGCTTCCGCAATGGAACGAAGCGCGGAGTGGTCGACCTGCCGGCCGAGGCCGACGCTGTAGATGGGGGTCGTGATTCCGTCCACAGAGAGCTGTTGAACGTCGTTTAGCGTCGTATTGATGCCGTCGTCGGATGCGTACTTCTGGCCCGCGGAGTTGTTCTCCTGGCCGTCCGTGAACGCCACGATTCCGACTTTGCGATTGGCTGCACAGAACACCGACGAATCACTGAACCCGCCAGCTGCGGAGGGATGAGTTGCTCCCCCGAGCGTTTCGTTTCCGACACGCACGCCGTCGTAGAGTGCGGTCCAGCTCCTCGAGTTGGTCGCCAACCCATCGATCGCGCGAGCCACGAGCACGCGATCCGAGGTGAGCTCGGTGAGCACGCGTGCATTCGATCCGACGCGAACGACGGACACGCGTCCGCCACCCGAGAGGATCTTGTCTGCCGCGACGTGGGCAGCTTCACGAACTTTCTGACCGACGCTGTTGAGGGATCCTGAGTTGTCGATCACGAGCGCCATTTCGGCGCTCGGACCGGTGCATGCCACGCGCATGCGATCGCGCGAGATGGTCTCGCTCGGCCCGTCGCCGACTTTTACGCTGACGTTCGCCGTGATCACGGTGTCGCAACCGACTGCTTCACCCGACGAATCGGTGGCAAGGAGATCGAGCGCGAGGAATGTCTCGCCCAGCTCTCCGTGTCCCGCTCTCAGCGATTGAACTGACGCGCCCGCGCTAGTGATCGTTTCGTCGGTCGCGCACGCGAGCAGCGTCAACAGCGCAACGAACGACAAGGCCCTTCTGACTGAAAACTCACTCTTCAAATTTACGCCTCCCATTCCGTCCTTCGTTCATCTCGCATCCAGTCCAGGACCTCAACTAAGTTCTTGTGCTCGCAAGCATTTTTGGGGGTGCAGCACCCGCAACGTGCGACGGCAGCACCGGTGTCCGACGCCGCGTGCCTCAGACCTACACGTTCGGCTCTCGGCGCTCATGCGCGCACTGCATCGCACACGCGCCAGAGATGCGCGGTGCGCCTCTCTGCGACCATGCCATTCGGGAACCGGGCGTTCTAGAGGCGCTTCAGACGGCGAACACTTCGCCGTAGCTCGGCACCACAACGTTTGGCCAACCGCGCTGCACGAAACGATCCCGCATGGCTTCCAGCCCGTTCGGCTCGCCGTGAACACAGAAGGTATGTCGGGGTGGGGGGGCGTCGGTTAGCCAGCGGTCGATCTCTTCGTGGTCAGCGTGCGCGGAGAAGCCGCTGATCTGGGAAATCGTCGCTCGCACATCGATCTCCTGTCCGTGAATCCGAAGCGTTCGCTCACCACGCAGCAGGCGAGCTCCACGCGAACCGCGCGCCTGGTATCCAACGAACAGGATCACCGTGCTCGGATCGGGCGCTCGCCGCTTCAAGTGATGAAGGATTCGGCCACCGGTCGCCATTCCAGACGGCGAGATGATGATCATCGGACCGTGCCGTTCGTTGATCGCTTTGGAGCCCGCGACGCTTTGCACGAACTCTACGTCGCTCGGTTGAAGTGGTTTCTTTCCCTCGCGTAGCAAGCGAACCATTTCGTCGTCGTGGTCCTCACGATGAAGCAAGTACAGCGGTGTGGTGTCGCATGCCATTGGACTGTCGACGAAGATTGGTATCTGCGTCGGTATGTCGCCGTTCAGCTGCGCGAGTCGAAGGTGAAATAGCAAATCTTGTGTGCGACCGACGGCAAACGCGGGAATCAGGAGAACACCGCGCTTGGCGACCACCTCCCGCACGAGGCGAGCGAGCGACGCACGTGGATCATGATCTGCATGGGTCTTGTCGCCGTAGGTGCACTCGACGAGCAGAACTTCCGCACCGCCGAACGCCTCGGGATCGCGCAACACGGGCATCGTGTAGCGACCGAGGTCTCCTGAGAACACGACGGAGAATGCACCATGAGCGATTCGAATCGCGGAGCTTCCAAGGATGTGCCCAGCGGGTTGAAATGTGACGTCCACGGCTCCGTCGAGCCTGCGTGCTCGGCCGTAAGGAACGGTCTCAAAAAGCTTCAGCGAGCGGTCTGCGTCTTCTTCACCGTAGAGCGGTAGGGCGGGTGCGTGCTTCGAGTACCCTTTCCGGTTCGCAAGCTCGGCTTCCTCTTCCTGGATGCGTCCCGAGTCCGGAAGCAGAATCGCGCTCAAGTCTCTGGTTCCGGGTGTGCAGATGACCGGTCCGCGAAACCCGTCTTTTACGAGTCGCGGTAGATAACCAGTGTGATCGATGTGAGCATGCGAAAGGACGACTGCGTCGATCGAAGCAGGATCGATCGGCAGCTTCGCCCAGTTTCGCTCGCGGAGCGCCTTCTCGCCCTGGAAGATTCCAGCGTCCAGCAGCAACCGTTTGCCGTTGATCTCCAGCAGGTGCTTGCTGCCGGTAACCGTGCCAGCTGCGCCTAGGAATTGGATGGTCGCGTTTTGCACGCTCGCAGCCTACACGACCGAGAAAGGAAGGATAGGCGCGGGTGCGACGTAGGACCGGACACGATGATTATCAAGTTCCGCGTGTCTGCGCAGGCCCCGTGCTTAATCGCAGCAGCCGTCTTTCTTGCCGCGTGTGGGTCGACCAGGCGTCCTGACGTGGTTCTCGAAGATGGAGGATCGACCGGCGACAGCTCGGTTTCCAGCGCGGATGGTTCGGTACTCCTTGATGCGACAACCACACCAGGTGACGGTTCGAGCGCCGACGTCGCGACGTCGGACGGAACGACAGCTTCGACGGCCGGGGCGCCCACGGACAGCTCACCGAGCACGACCACGGATGGTTCGCTTCCGGGAGCGGATAGCGGAAACGCCGCGGTAGACGCGACCAGCATCCGTTCGGACGCAGTGTGCACTTCGGGTGAAGAAGTATGTGGCGGTCGGTGCGCGAACACGAACAGCGATTCTGCGAACTGCGGGGGTTGCGGTCGTCCGTGTCGAGGGAACGAGATCTGCGACAACGGTTCATGCCGGGGTGGAGCGGCAGGGTTGGTGATCTCGGAGGTTCACAATGGAGATGTGACCTTCTTCGAGCTCTACAACGGGAGCAACACGCGGATTTCCCTCACTCGCTACCAACTGCAGTGGGCGACGAGTGCTGGCGGAGGTGCTTTAACCCTGCCCGACACGACAATCGAGCCGGGCGCGTTCCGCGTCTACTCCGACCGCCCGACAGAAGGACACACCTCGCTAGGCGGCGCCGGGGTTCTGGCGTTCGATCACATCGCGGTCCGACTGCTTGATTCGGCGGGGGCGGGAATAGATTTCGTCCGCACAGGAGTGTCCGAGGCCGCCGCGCCCGTAGGCACCGCATGGACCGGAGCGAACGCGCCGAATCCCTCGTCTACGTTCGATCAGTCGCTCGTGCGCGACCTCGCCCGCGCAGATTCGGATACCGCTGCGGATTGGTCCCTTACAAATACAAGCTCGCCTTTGCAGCGCTGTGCGTTCAAGGCCTGCGGCAATCGCTGCGTCGATCCTGGCTCGGACGGCGCGAACTGCGGAGCGTGTGGTCGCGCATGCACGGGTGAGCAAGTCTGCATCGCCGGCTCGTGTCGCGCTGGCGCGACGAACATTTGGATCTCGGAGATACGGACGCTGCCACCGAGCATGGTCGAGATTCACAATCCAACCGCTCTCACCCGAACAATCCGCGGATATCGGTTGCAGCTCGCGAACACGAGCACTGTCTGGGCTGCGGTTCTTCCAGACATGACGCTTGCCCCTGGCCAATACCTCGCGGTGGTCGCGGACCCTGGCACTGCGGATGCGAACACGTTCTTCTCTGGCACCCGCGTTGCGTTCCCGGAGTCCTTCTCGATGACGTTGACAGACGACGGCGGCCGCGCGATCGACTACGTACAAGTTGGCGCCGTCACGGGTGCATCGCCTCCAGCTACCGCGCCCTGGTTTGGTGCGACCATCCCGGTTTCCCGCACGTCCTACGACGAATCGATCCGCCGAGACGTCACGCTTCTCGATACCGACTCCGCCGCGGACTGGCGCGCAGCCAGCCCTTCGACGGCTGGATTCACGTGCCGACCAAATCTGGCGATGTGCGCGCAAAGCTGCGTCTCCCTCGCTACTGACAACGCCAACTGCGGCGGTTGTGGTCGCCCGTGCTCGGCGACTCAGTCTTGTGTCTCAGGCGCGTGCGTAGGCGTCGGAGCTGTCGTGATCAGCGAGATTCGCAACAGCGGCTCGGAGTGGATCGAGGTGACGAACATGTCCAACGCGCCCGTCGACTTCATGGGCTGGACCGTTCGAGTCGTCGCGGACGGTGGAAGCACGGTCCTGGGAGTGGTTCCGCGAGTCGCACCTCCCGGTGGAGCGGTGAGATTCACGGAGACCAGTACGCTGCTGATCAACTGGTCCACCGGGATCAGCGTCGAGCTCCGAAATGCGGCGGGCGCGGGAATAGATTTCGTACGCTCAGGCGAGACGACCGAGCTGCCTCGCGATGGCGCAAGGTGGACGGGTGGATCCGCGCCACTGCCCTCTGACGCGTTGCCTCAAGTCTTGTCGCGGAACTTGTTCACAGCAGACTCCGATTCTGCCGCCGACTTCGCATTGCAAGACGCCGAAACCCCGCCGGAGGCAATTTGCGTATCTGGCAGTCGAGTCTGCAGCGGGATTTGCGGACCGACTCACGACGTCGCGAACTGCGGAGCGTGCGGCAACGTCTGCTCGATCGGCCAATCGTGTGCTGGTGGAACGTGCGTCCCCTTCTCTGTCCGTCTGCATGCGGGCGGCTCTTCGGGACGTCTCGAGCTTCTGCACGAGGGAGTGTGGGGAACCGTGTGTGATGATGGCTTCGAAGTTCTCGAGGCGAATATTGCGTGTCGGCAGCTTGGGTTCTCGAGCGGAACGCCTCACACGGCAGGTGGCGGAACTGGTCCGATCTTTCTCGATGATCTCGCGTGCGTGGGTACGGAGGACGCGTTCGATTCGTGTCCTGGGGTCAGGTGGGGGCGCTCGGACTGCACGCACGGCGAAGATGTCGGCGTGTCCTGCGTCAGATAGGCTGGTTCGAGCGGCCACCGAACGGCGTGCGCCGACGCCATGCGAACGGGCGTCCACGGCGCACCCAGTAGTCGGTGGTTGGGCCGCCACGTTTGCGTTAAACCCGAATCGGGTCGGGGTCGGTGCGACGGTTGCAACCCGAGCCGCCACTTAAGTGGTCGGCACGCTATCTGCTTTGTCAGATGCATGAAGACCGCCTCTCTCCTTTTGATCGCGTTGCTCCTCGGTGCGGGATGCGCGGCACCTGCAGTTGTCGAAACGGACCTCGAGCTCGACGCGATTCATTTCGATCGGGCAGACGGAAGCGGCGGAGATCTGCAAATCGTTC
>CAZWQH010000018.1:0-12084 GCA_964635815.1 uncultured Sandaracinaceae bacterium | reverse complement strand
CACCTCGGACGGGTCACTCGCCATTCAGGACAACGGGAGAACGTTGCTCTCGTTCAGCGCTCACGAAGGCGGTGTGATCGCGCGTTCTGGCGCCTCGATGCTTTCGCTTGTCGACCAACTCGCGAATGTCGTGATCGAGCCAACCGAGCGCGAAGCTTCGGATCTCGAGGACCTTGCGGACATTTTGGTGGAGCAGCGTTCCGACGGCGCGAGCGACCTCAAGCTCGCGCGCGAGCGGCTGCTGACAACGACGGCGAGCGCAATGCTCGTGCTATCGAACACCGGCTCGACTCCCGCGCAGAAAGAAGCCGCGAGAACCGCTCTGCTGGCCGCGGTGGTCGCGTACTCTGAAAAAGCGGACGCATTGCTTGCGAGCAACGCACAGCTAACGCGTGAGCGCGAAATAGCGACGACGGCTGCAAAAGCCGCAAAGCTCGCGGCCGCCGCACAAACATGCAAGCTCTTGGTTTGGCAGACTGGATTTTGGATCCGGTCTCTCCACGAGCGGCCGCTCGGTCAGTGCGAGACACGGTCCGGATTCGATGTGCAACGACAGATGCGCGAAGCCTGGCACATGTGCCAAGACGGAAAGCTCTACCGCCTTCCCTCGAAAGACGCCGCGGGTCAGGCGGTGGCAGCGTGCATTACCCGAAAATGACTGCGGCGCGGTAGCTGATCAGATAGAGCTAGCGCGCAACGGTCTGCGATATTAACTCAACCGCATGGCCAAGTTTCTCCTCGCGATCGATCAGGGCACCACCGGCTCGACGGTGGTGATCGTTTCACCAGACGGCCGTGTCCTCGGACGTTCGACTCGCGACTTCACGCAGCACTTCCCGCAGCCAGGATGGGTGGAGCACGAGCTCGAGGAAATCTGGGCGAGTGTGTCCGACGCGGCAAACGAGGCGCTCAAGACGGCCTCGGTCACGCCTTCCGATTGCGCGGGTATTGGCATCACCAATCAGCGCGAGACCACCGCGCTGTGGGATCGTGCAAGCGGCAAGCCCGTTGCGCGGGCAATCGTTTGGCAAGACCGCCGGACGTCCGACGTGTGTCAGCGCTTGAAGAGCGCAGGTCACGAGGCGAGCGTTCGCGCGCGTACCGGACTCGTTCTCGATCCGTACTTCAGTGGCACGAAAGTTTCTTGGTTGCTCGACAACGTGGACGGCTTGCGCGCACGCGCCGACAAGGGAGAGCTCGCGTTTGGAACGATCGATTCGTTTCTAGTGCATCGACTGACTGGTGGCGCGTCGCCGTCGACGGCGAAGAGCGCCGCTCACGTGACGGACGTTACGAACGCATCGAGGACACTCCTCTTCGACATCAACGAGCTGCGTTGGAGCGATTCCCTCCTCGAGCTCCTACGCGTGCCTCGATCGGTGTTGCCCGAAGTCAAACCCTCAGTCGGAACGTTCGGTGCCACCGTCGACGTGATTGGTTTGTCGAAGGGCACGCCGATTGCGGGCATTGCGGGTGATCAACAGGCCGCGTTGTTTGGTCAGGCCTGCTTTGATGTTGGTGATGCGAAGTGCACGTACGGGACGGGCGCTTTCATCCTCTCGAATACGGGCCGAAAGCCTCGCGCGTCGGCTGCCGGGCTCCTCACGACGATCGCGTGGCAGATTGGAAACGAGACTACGTATGCACTCGAAGGGTCGGCGTTTATCGCCGGCGCGGCCGTTCAGTGGCTTCGTGACGGGTTGGGCATCATCAAGCAGTCATCGGACGTCGAAGCCCTGGCCGCGACTGTCCCCGATTCTGGCGGAGTCGTGTTCGTGCCCGCGCTGGCCGGACTGGGCGCTCCGCACTGGGACCCACACGCACGAGGTCTGCTCACCGGGATGACACGCGGGACGACGGCCGCGCATATTGCACGCGCCACGCTCGAAGGCATTGCCTTTCAGGTCGATGACTTGGTCTCGGCGATGGAAAAGGACATCGGCTCTCCCGTGAAACGGCTTCGCGTTGATGGTGGCGCATCGGAGAACACTCTCCTCATGCAGTTCCAGTCCGATGTGATCGGCACGCTGATCGATCGTCCGGAGTGCATCGAGACAACTGCGTTAGGCGCCGCGTATCTTGCGGGGCTTGGAGTCGGCGTCTTTGCAAACACGGATGCGATCCGCAGAACGCACCGGATCGCCAAGACTTGGTCGCCCTCCAAGCCCGTCGAATGGCGCACTGGGGAGCGAGCGCGTTGGGCGGATGCGGTTCGTCGGGCATTGTCCACCGCGCAAGCTGCGACTTAGTGGGCGGTTTCGTCTCATGTCGGTCGCGCTACGCGATGGCGCTAGCTTTTCGCGCGCAACGTTCCTAGAGTTGTGTCTCGCGATGCCCATCGGTCGCGAGAACGCGCAATGACCGACGGTTCTTCTTCCAAAAACACTGCCACCCGGTCTGCTCTCGGATCGTCCGAGGCAGCCATGGGACGGATTTCCGTCGCAAAGATCAACGAGCGTCCTGAAGGGGCGGGTCCGATTCCGACCGGCCCCGTCGGCACGGGCGAAACCAAGCTCATCGTTGCGTGGGAGGCTCTCGAGGACGCGTTCGAGAACAACGCGCCCGAAGTTCACAGTTACCTGCACACCGCGACCGGCGAAGTCATTCGAGTCGTCGATGGAGTTGCAGATCCCGCGATGCACGCTCGCATCGCAGGTGATCCGACCTACCTGCGCATCGATCCAGTCTCGTCTCGTGAGCAGTATCGCTGGATGGAGCGCTTCATCGAGACGGTTGACGAGCCGGAGCTACGAAGCCGACTCAATCAGGCGATCGACGGGAAGGGCGCGTTTCGTCGTTTCAAAGACGTGCTCATGTCGTATCCAGTCGATCGCGAACGTTGGTTCGCATTCCGCTCGGAACGTCTTCGCTCGTGCATGGAGGCGTGGCTGACCGCGCATCGCATCACCGCGACACCGCGACCGCAATGGGAGGTGCCTTCGGCCGAAGCGGTTCGCGATGCTGTGCAGCGTGAAGAAGTCGAGCGTCCCGCGCGCAAGGCGCGTGTTGTTCAAGTCGATGCGCTCCGAAAGCGCCTACACGAAATTATCGATCTATTGGCAGCCCGCGATCTCGACGCTGCGGGCGCGTTCCTGGAGTTCCTTCGAGAGCGTCGCCACGTACCCAGAGGACGAGTGCGATCCGAGCTCGAGTCGGGGGAGAGCGCACCCCAAGACGGCGTCCTTACAACGGACGAAGAGATCGCGTAACGAACCGCTAGCGCACGGAGCGACGGCGGGACATGACTCGGATCCGATATGTCTGGTGACGCGAACTCAACAAAGGTGGTCGTCGCGGCGCTCGCGGGCAATTTGGCGATTGCCATCTCCAAGTTCGTCGCGGCCTTCTTCACAGGCAGCGCGGCTACGCTAGCTGAAGCCGTCCATTCGGTCGCGGACACGGGCAACCAAGCGCTTCTCCTTTTCGGAATGAAGCGCTCGGTACGTCCTCCCACGGAGCATCATCCGTTTGGATCGACGGTCGAGCGATACTTCTGGCCGTTCATCGTCAGCGTCATGCTCTTCGTAGTCGGTGGAGCATTCGCGATCTACGAAGGCGTTCACAAGCTCGCCGAGGTGCACACGATCGCTCGCGGCCTTGCGACCGAGAAGCCTCACAGCAACACGTGGAGCTACGCGGTCCTGGGCCTCTCGTGTTTGTTTGAGATGTACTCGTTCTCGGTCGCGTTCTCGGAGTTCAAAAAGCTCAAAGGCGGAGGAAGCACGCTCAGGACCATGGTGGATGCTCGCGATCCGACGATTCCGCTCGTGATGCTCGAAGATCTGGCCGCTCTCGCGGGCCTGGTGATCGCACTCATCGGAATCGGCCTTTCTGATCTCACGGGGTGGCAGGGTTGGGACGGCGTTGCGTCGGTGCTGATCGGTGTGTTGCTCGGGGGTGTTGCAGTATTTCTTGCCCGCGAGACTCACAGCCTGATCCTGGGTGAATCTGCGCTACCAGAGCATCGCAAACAGATCGCGGAAATCGCAGCCGCGGTCGATGGGGTTCGGCAGGTTCGCCAAGTGCTGACGGTTCACCGCGGACCCGACGAGGTGATTCTCGCGCTCAAGATCGACTTCGACGAGAGTCTTTCTGTTCGAAAAGCCGAGGAGCGCATCGATCTTATCGAGACCCGCATCCGCGAACAGCTTCCGATGATGCGATACATCTTCATCGAGCCCGACTCGACCTACAGCGCGGACCACGATCCGCGTACACGCGCGGTGGTGATGCCATCTTGAGGCGACCGGCGGAAACACCGGGCATCGACAGCTCCATCCCGCCCCCTGCGGAGCGCCCTTGGCGATCCTACAAAGAAAAGCTTGCCTCGCTCTCCCAGACAATTGTCGAAGCACAAAAGCCGATACGAATTCTGCACGCGATTCGCTGGCCAGAGGAAGCTTTCGAGAAGTTTCGTGCCGCGAAGTACAAGCAGCTACCTGCCTACGATCGCGACTACTACGTTGGGAGCGACCCAGGCTTCGAGACAGCGTCTAAGATTCGGGAATTCGAAGAGCTCGCAGACAGAGTAGCGAACGAGCTCGGAAAAGCGGACGGGCTCGCGAAGATTCTCATCGATACGTGCCGCCAGTACGCAGACGTGGCGCGTCTCATCGATGCCCGCGGAACCAAAGAGTTCTACACCATCTCGCGACGCCTTTACGGATCACCCGACGACAAGTTCCCGGACGGCCGAACGCGCATTCGTGACGTCGCCGTCGACTTCTACGACATCCTCACTCAGCTGGACGACACGGCGCTCGGAACGCGGACGCCCGAGGCCTTTCCGGCAGAAGACGCCGTGGCGATTCTCAACGACCGTCTGAACGCGTTCTTCGTCGATGACCCGATTCGCGTTCAGCTCGACGATGGAATCGTCGCGGACGCGGCCGCCGGCAGCGACTACATCAAGTTGCGGAAAGGCGCGCGATTCAACTCGCGCGACATAGACATCCTCGAAGCGCATGAGGGTTGGGTTCACGTCGCGACGAGCATGAACGGCCAAAAGCAGCCGGTTGCGCGTTGGTTGGCCAAAGGACCCCCTCGCACCGTCGCGACGCAGGAAGGGCTTGCCGCGCTCACGGAGGTGCTCACGCTTCGCACGTATCCAAGTCGCGCTCGCCGTCTCAATGATCGAGTCCTGGCCGTCGACAAAGCCGAGGCGGGTGCTTCCTTCTTGGACGTGTTCGAGTGGTTTCGGACCGAGGGTTATGAGGAGGACGTGTGCTTTTGGAACACCGCACGGATTTTTCGCGGTGGTGTTCTCCAAGGCGGCGCGCCGTTTACCAAGGACATCGTTTACATCCAAGGGATCGTCTCAAACTACAATTTCCTGCGAACCGCGATTCAGGCCGGGCGCCCTGAGCTCATCCCTTACCTTTTCGTTGGAAAGGTCGCGCTGGAAGACGTGCCAGTCCTATGGGCGCAGGCAAAGTCCGGTATCGTCGTTCCCCCCACGTATCTCCCACCGCCGTTTCGAGATCTGAACGGGCTTGCGATTTGGCTCGCGATTAGCTCGTTTTGGGGCCGCCTTCGAAATTCCGAAATCCAGCGGTACTACGAGAAGCTCTTCGCGGCAGTTTGACGCAGCAAGACGATCGCGGACACCCCGGAAATGGTTGTGAAACTTTTCCGTGTGACTGGTCGTCTAACGCGTCTGTGGTAGGTTCACGACGCTTAAGACAAGCTGTAGCCCTCAACAAGACGTCCCAGACACGACGTGAAAGACACGAGTAGTAGCGTGACACGACGAAAAGGTTCTGAAGCTCAAAGCCCTGTTGCGAACAACGCAACGTCTCCGTCTGACGGCGAGTTCGATGAGAACGCGCTGCGAGAGTTGGCGAACTCAGTTCCGCCGCCACCGCCGACGACGGATGAAGTTCTCGATCTCAAAGGCCTCACGGGCAACAGCTCGAACGGCAGCGCACGGCCGTCACGGCCCGACGACGACGACGACGTTCTCGACATCCGCAAGTCGCTCGAGCCAGCCGCGATGGCTGAGGCGATGGCGGTCGCGAACCGCGCCGATGACATCACGCCGACGCCAGCCTCGACCAGATCTGAGCCTCGCGCCGACAGTCTGAATCCGACTGCGAAAGCGACGCCTGTTTCGTCGAAGCCGAGCGCAATGACACCGACGGCTGCCATCGCGGTGAAACCGGCTGCTCCTGCCAAGAGTTCGGGTGGCGGCGCGATGATTGCGATGGCCGCAGCCGTGCTGCTCGCGGTTGCCGGAGGCGGGTACTATTGGTTCGTCGTTCGTCCTGCCAGCCTTGCGGAGACCGACGCCCCGACCGACGAGACTGCCTCGAACAACAGTGTTTCGAAGACGGAAGCGACCACTGCTCAGGCGGTCAACAGTGCTCCTGCAACGAATCCCACCGGCAACGTAGCTGCCGCGCTGCCCGTTGCTGAAACGCCCCCGGTCGTAGCCGAGCCCGCCGCTGCTGAGAACACGCAGCCGACGGCAGGCGCGGTGCAAGCGACGGCAACGCGACCGACGACCGCAGCACCTGCCGAGGGATCGAGTCGTTCACGCGCGCGTGAAAACGGGACGGCGAGCGCTGCTGAAACCACCGCTCCCACTGCTTCAGCGGCAACACCAACGCCAACACCAACACCAGCACCGACAGCTCCCGCTGCAGCCCCGCGGGAACCCGTCGCAGCAACCCCAACGGCCGCACCAGCCGGTACGGGACAGCCGCGCAGCATCGACAACCTTCTCGATCAAGCGCTCGGTGGGGCGGCTCGCGCACCTGTCGCCGCCGCACCTGCCGCAGCAGCGGCCAACACGGCGACCTTCGCCGAAACTCCGGGTCGATCGGATATCACTCGCGTCATGGGGCGCTTGATGCCGGCGATTCGTGCGTGTGCAGGCGACCAAGTCGGCCTCGCAAACGCGACCGTTCTTCTCCGCAACGATGGTCGCGTGGCCACCGCTTCGGTCGCCGGGGCCCCGTTTGGGGGCTCTCCGCAAGGTGCGTGCATGGAAGGCGCCATTCAGAACGCGCAGTTCCCGCCGTTCCGTCAGACGACCTTCCGGTTCACGTATCCGTTCTCGGTCCGGCCGCCCACGCCGTAGCGATTCGATCGCGACGATCGCTCGCTCGAGATCGCCTCAAGATCGCGAGAGATCGCCGCATCCGTTCAGGGCGATCGTGATCAAGGCACAAGATATAGTGTTGTCACCCCCTGTGAACGCACTATTCGTCGCGGTCTCCGTTGATTGAGCGGATTTTCGGTGGTACGCACTTGACGTCATTCGCTGGTGTTTTTCGCGGATACGAAGGCCGAAATGCGCATCAAAAGGCTCGAAATCTCAGGGTTCAAATCGTTCGTAGACCGAGCCGTTCTCACGTTCGAGCAAGACGTGACCGGCGTTGTCGGACCGAACGGATGCGGCAAGTCGAACATCGTCGATGCCATTCGCTGGTGTATGGGCGAGCAGTCGGCGAAGCACCTACGCGGTCGCTCGATGGAGGATGTCATCTTCAACGGGTGCGAAACTCGCGGTCCGCACTCGCACGCCGAGGTCACGATCACGTTCGACAACACCGAAGGCGTCGGCCCTGAAGCGTATCGTGACTATGCCGAGATCGCGGTTACTCGCCGCTTGGATCGCAGTGGCAACAGCGACTATCTCATCAACAAAACCGTCGTGCGCTTGCTCGACGTGACGGAGCTGTTCCTCGGCACGGGTGTCGGCACGAAGGCGTACTCGATCATCGAGCAGGGCCGAATCGGCTACATCGTTTCGTCACGACCCGAGGACCGCCGCTACCTGCTCGAAGAAGCCGCCGGGATCACTCGCTTCAAAGCCAAGAAGAAGGCTGCGGAGCGGAAGATGGAGCAGACGCAGCAGAACCTGTTCCGTCTCGCCGACGTCACCAGCGAAATTGAGCGACAACTCGGGTCGCTCAAGCGACAAGCGCAGAAGGCCGAACGATACCGTGCGTATCGGACCGAGATTCGTGACCTCGAGCTTCACGTCGCGTCGCACAAGTACCTCGAGCTTTTCGTCATGCGTCAGGTGGCTGGCGCGGCTCTTGTGGAGGACAGCGCGCAACTCGAAGGCGTCCGGACTGGTATGGCGGCACGTGAAGCGGAGCTCGATGCGGAGCGCGTAAACGGCCAGACGTACGAAGCTGCCGTAGACGAGGCGCAGAAGGCAGCAGTTTCGACCGACAATCGCGTCCGTGCGGAGGAGGCCGAGCTTGCTCGACTCGAAGACCGCATCGTGTCGATGAAGCAACGCATCGAGAACGCGGAAGCGGAGCGGGCGCAGCTCGTTGAGAAAGCTCAGGAGCTTGCTGCTGAACGTGCGGTGCTGGAGCAGGGCGTCGTAGAGCTCGACCTCGTTGCCCAAGCAGAGGACGGGGAGCTCGCTCGTGAATCCGCGACCTACGAAGAACGGCGCGTGAGAGCGGAAGCGCTCGATGGCGAGCTTCGTGTCAGCCAGTCGGCCGTTGCCGAGACGACAGGTCGTATTGGACGCGCGCGGGCGCTGCTCGAGCAGTTCGAGCTGCGTCGCGAGGAAGCGCGCCGTCGTATCGAGCGCGTTCGCGGCGAAGCCGAGCAGCAGAGCGCCAAGGGCGTCACGCTCGAGAGCGAGAGCAACGAGCTTACGGGCCGTATCGTCGGCCTTCGGAGTGGAAAAGACGTGACAACGGCGGAACGCGCGACATTCGAGACGCGTCTCGCGGATCTTCGGACGGAAATCCAAGTCAGCGACAAAGAGGTCGAGACTTTGCGCGCAGAAACAAGCACGAAGCGCGCTCGGTTGTCGTCTCTGGAAGAGATTCGCTCGCGCTTTGAAGGCATCGGGGCTGGCGCGCGTGCGGTGATGCAGGAGTTCGGGGACCAGGACCGCACGAGCCTCCTCGCAGACCGCATCGAGTGCGGGCCGGAGTGGACGGCCGCGCTTGCGGGAGCGCTCGGCGAACGACTCCAATACGTCATCACGGAAAACTCCGACGCATCGCGACGCGTCATGGAGTTCTTGTCATCTGGTGAACGAGGCCGCGCCACTGCGATGCCAAACTCTCCGCGCCGTGTCGTGCGTTCGCTTGGGTCTTTACCCGAAGACCCGAGGATTGCGGGTTGGCTCATCGATTTGGTTCGTTTCGAAGAATCGGATGACGCGCTCGTCAGGCACGTGATTGACGACGTGGTCGTCGTCGAGACACTCGATGCGGCGATCGATCTCTTCGGATCGGTCTCCCATCCGATGGTTACCAAACGGGGCGAGGTCCTCCATTCGGATGGTGCCATCACCGGAGGAAACACCGACGACGTCGGTGCTCACATGCTGGATGTGAAGCGCGAAATCGGCTCCTTGCAGCACGTCGTTGCGAAGCTCGACGCCGACCTGACCAACGCGGTTACCCGTCATCAAGACCTTCGAAGGAACATCGGTGAGACGCAGGCCGCTCTCGAAGCAGCGCGCCAGCAAGCGCAGGATGTCGAGCTTGAGCTCGTTCGCGCAGAGCAAGCAGTCAAACGTGTCGACGATGCTCGCGAGCGTGTGCTTGCTCGCGCGACGGAGTTGCGAGCGGAGGCCGACGAGCTTGCTGCCCACCTGGCCGACAAGACCGCAGAAGAAGAGACCGCAAAGCAGGATCTCGAAAGCGCGGAAACAGAGCGCGTCGCGGCAGAAGCAGTGGTCTCCGGGCTAGCGGAAGCCCAGCGTGCAGCGCGCGAGAGTGCGAATGCGCAAAGCGCGTTGGTCACCGAGGTTCGGGTTCGCGCGGCTCGTGCTCGCGAGCGCGTCGAGAGCGACCGAAACACACTTCAACGCTTGATACGAAGCATCGAAGAGCTCGAGCAACGGAGCTCGCGCCTTGTGAACGAGATGGCGGACACTGCGCGGGCGGTCGAAGAACACGCCGCCGAGGTCACCCAGCGCCGTGAGACGCTAGCACAGGTCGTCGGGTTGGCAGCGGGGGCTCACGAAGTGTTGGCCGCCGCGCGTGCAGCGAACGAGGCGATGCGCGTGCGCGTTGCGGAGGCAGACGCAAGCGTTCGCGCGTTGCGACAGCAAGTGGACTCACTCGCGACCCGAACCACGGAGCTCCAGATACAAGAGCGAGAGCTGCAGATTGGCATCGCGCACCTTCTCGAGCAGGGTTTCGAGCGCCATCGCATCGACGTGCGAAACGTTCTCGGCGACTACCATTTGCGCGAGATTCCGGATGCTGCGACCAAAGCCCGCATCGATGATCTTGCTCGGCTCATCGAGCGAATGGGCGAGGTGAATCTCACCGCGATCGAGGAGTTCGAGGAGACCAATAAGCGCTACGAGTATCTGGCGACTCAGAAGGCGGATCTCGAGACCGCGCTTCAGCAGCTCGAGTCCGCCATCCGAAAGATGAACCGTGAGAGCCGTCGAATGTTCCGCGAAACCTTCGACTCGGTAAACGCCAAGTTCAAGTCCGTGTTCCCGCGAATGTTCGGCGGTGGGTCGGCAGAGCTTCGCCTCACGAATCCCGAAGACCTTCTCGAGAGCGGTGTCGAAATCGTTGCTCAGCCCCCGGGCAAGCGTCTTGGGAGCATCGAGCTCATGAGCGGCGGCGAAAAGGCTCTGACAGCCGTGTCGCTCGTGTTCGCGATTTTCCAGCACAAACCGAGTCCATTCTGCCTACTGGACGAAGTCGATGCTCCGCTCGACGAAGCCAACGTCGGTCGCTTCGCGAACGCTATTCGCGAGATGACCGGGCAGTCGCAGTTCATTGTGATTACGCACAGCAAGCGAACGATGGAGACCGTCGATTTGCTCTACGGTGTGACGATGGAAACCCCGGGCATCAGCAAGTTGGTTTCCGTGGAGCTCAAGAAGAAAACCGTCGCGGAGACAGCGCCGCAAGCGGTCGCGGTCGCCTGAAAAGGCGAGTTTATAAGCACGATTCACGAGCCCGAGAACGGTGTACTCTCGCGCCATGACGCTTCGTTTGGATGCTGCCCTTCTAGTGACTGCATTTGCTGCGGTCACGGTCTCGTCGTCTGCGCTCGCGCAGAGAGAATGCAGCTGCACCGCCGACGCAACGGATCCTTGCTGCACCACGTGGTCGCGCCCCAAGTACATCATCACGTTGGATCTGCCTATTCGGCGCGCGAGTAGTGCTGCGGCACCAAGCGCAGACGCGGGCGCGCCTCGCCCCGACGCCTCTGTCGTTTCGGCCGCGCCCGTCGCGCCTGCACAACCAGCGGAACCTGCCCCGACCGCGGCGCAAGCGCCGCCGCCCGATGCGCTGGAGAGCGTTCCACTGCCTGCACCGGCATTGCCCGAACCGTGGACGTTGATTCCGTTCCTTCCTCTTCCTCCGCTGACCGACGACGACGCAATACCCGCAGCGAAAACCTTCTACGAGCAGTTGGTTGCGGTAGACGCGCGCGTTCTTGCCAAGCGCGCCGAGCTAGACGCACTTCCGCTCGATGCTGACGCGAGCGCCAAGGAGCGAGAGCTCGCGACGATCATCGAAGAGCAGAAACGTCTCGAGCAGCAGGTCTCTCGAAGTATGGGCGCGGACGCCCTCGAGTCCCCGCTTGGCTGGTTGTTCATCGGCGAAGTTCGAAGACGCGTAGCGGAACGTGCGTACTACAATCTCGTGGCTCGCTTCGAGTCGTGCACAGGAACCGCGTGCGGGACGCGCCCGCGCCTCGTGCTGCATCAGGCGATCGAAGCCTTCGAACACGCGACGGAGCTCGCGGCAGGTGGACCTCTCATGTACGACGCGCTCATGCGCATGGGAGAAGCCTACGCACGAACGGGTCGCGGTCAGGAAGCGCGGAGCTTGCTTGCGAGCCTGATCGGCGCACCGGAAGCACGGTCGATGGCACCTCGCGCCCGCGCCGCACTTGCGGAGATTAGCCGACTCGCCAATGACGCTCGAGGAGCGACGACGGCGTACAACGCGCTTCGCAACGAGGCGGGGTACGAAGGTTACGTGAGCTACGGTCTGGCATCTCTGGAAGCCAATCAGCCTCCGCGCGCAACTTCCTATGACGTCGTTACGTCTGCGATTGGACGTCCGCTCCCACGTCGGGCGCGATTGGCGCTTGTTGATCTCGCTGCCGCGATCCTTGTCG
>CAZWQH010000017.1:18785-24957 GCA_964635815.1 uncultured Sandaracinaceae bacterium | reverse complement strand
GCTTGTCGTCACCGATGGAGGCGGCCGCGCGCAATCCCTCGTCGGCGTCGCCCGCCTCGAGCAATTGGCGTTCGCGTGTGGAGTGAGCCCAGACGCCGGCGTAGCAATCGGCTTGCAGCTCGAGACGCACGGACAGCTCATTGGCGGCGGTTGGGTCTTCCTCTTGCGCCTGTCGCATCTTTGCGTCTGTGCCCATCACGTGCTGCAAGTGATGTCCGACCTCGTGACCGATTACGTATGCCTGGGCAAAATCACCAGGCGCACCAAAGCGAACATCGAGCTCGCGAAAGAACGCAAAATCGAGATACACCATTTCGTCCGCCGGACAATAGAACGGACCCATCTCCGATCTTGCTGGGCCGCAAGCAGAGTCGGTTCCTTCGGAGAAAATAACGAGACGAGTGCGACGATACTGGGCCTCGATAAGACCTTTCCACGTGTCCTGCTGGTCGTTGAACACGAACGTCATGAAGTCTTTGAGCTCGTCGTTCCCCTGCTCCATCGGAGTCTGCGCCGGACCAGCAGATTGAGCTCCGTTGTCGACCGGAGCTCCCGTCAGCGCGTCGAGTGGGATGTCGACGTTGAACGCAAGCTTTGCAACGACGACGATCACAAGTACTCCGATCCCGCCCGCACCGAGACTCGCGCCTCGTCGAAATCCTGCTCTTCGCGGCTGTCCGCGCCGATCCTCGACGTCCTGAGACGATGTTCCTCTTTGCCAGCGCATTGCAAAGACGTACCAGGTTGTGGAAAGCCGGCCCAGCCGACACGGACTGCCTTACGCTTCTGTCAGTCTTCATCCCCGAATTGCATGACTCCGTTCGGAACATTCGAGCATGGAACACGATCTGTGTAAGGTGCGTGGGTGATGAACGCTCACAGACACGGCTCGGCTTCCTGCGGCATGCAGTGGATCCGGCTTCGCACCGTTTTTGATTCTTGCTCGACTGGCCTGACTCGCGTTCTGGAAAGCCGGGGTAGCTGCTTGAGTCTCCTTTCGGTTCAGCGAACCGCCACATTCAGCGAGCCCACCTGGCATTTCGACGCGATGGAGATGTGCGTGCCGATCGCTCCGACGACGGAGATCGTCATTCCGACCGGACCAAACCTTGGCGGCGAGTTCGCCGAAATCACTGGTTTTGGCGACTGACTGGCTCTTACGACGAAAGACACACACCGGTCACACGATGACCAGTGCTTCAGCACGTTTCAGAGCTATCTTGCGCGTCCATGACAGAAGCGAGCGTCCGCTCCTTCTTTATCTTCACGCTGCTGTTTGCGTCTTGTGCGTCTCGTTACCGCGGAACGGGAATTGACGAGTCGTCTCTCGACTCAGGTTCGCCGGGTGGTGCCCGACCCGGCGCAGACGCTTTCGCCACGGATCGCCCTCAAGAGGCTGCGCCTTCGGGCAGGTTCGATGTGCTGCCCAGTGCGCAAGATGCTCGCGCAGACATCGCGTACCCAGACGGCGGCGCGGATCGCTCGTGCTCCGAAGAGGTGTGCTCCAACGGACTCGATGACGATTGCAACGGGCTAGTCGACGACCTTTGCGCGTGCGTGCCCGGAGAACGGATCCCGTGTTTCCGCGGCTCACCTTTCCATCGCGGGCGCGGGCGCTGTTCAGATGGATGGATGGCTTGCGAAGGCAGCTTCGAGTTTGGTACGTGGGGCACGTGTACGGGCGATACGCTCGAGCAGACCGAAGTCTGCGACGCAGCCCACCTGGATGAAGACTGCGATGGCGCGCCCAACGAAGGTTGTGCATGCAATGACGACGACCCCGCGGTCCCTTGTGGGAACGACGAAGGCGAGTGCACGGCCGGCGCGCAACGCTGCGTGGGCGGAACACTCAGTGCGTGCGAAGGCGGCGCTGGACCGAGCGCAGAAACCTGCGACGGACTCGATGAAGACTGCGACGGTGACGTAGACGAAGGTCTCTCCCGAAGCTGCGGCACCGATGTGGGCGCATGCGTGATGGGGCTGCAAACGTGCAGCCGCGGCGAGTGGTCCGACGAGTGCCCGGGTGGAACTGGACCTGCTGCGGAAGTTTGCGAAGGCGCGATCGACGAAGACTGCGACGACGTGGTCGACAACGGATGCGAGTGCATCAGTGGCGCGACACGTTCGTGCGGAACCGATGTCGGCGAATGCGTTCGCGGCACCGAGACCTGCAACACGTCCGGACACTGGGACGTTTGCAACGGAGAAATCACTGCGACTGCCGAACAATGCAACGGTGTCGACGACGACTGCGATGGCTCTACGGACGAAGGTTGCGCTTGCATCGCAGGTGCGACCCGTCCGTGCGGAACCGATGTTGGCGAATGCGTTCGCGGGACAGAGACGTGCAGTGCGACAGGCCAATGGGGTCTATGCACGGGCGCGACTTCTGCTGCGACAGAGCGCTGCAACCGTGTGGACGACGATTGCGATGGCTCCGTCGACGAAGGTTGCGATTGCGTGACTGGCGCGACGCGTCCGTGCGGAACGGACATCGGCGAGTGCGTGAGCGGCACCGAAACCTGTGACGCTAGTGGGCGGTGGGACCTTTGTGCAGGTGCAACTGTCGCGGCAACGGAGCTGTGCAATCGGCTCGACGATGATTGCGACGGCGAAGTGGACGAGAACGGCGCTTGCCCGCGACTTGCGCCGCTTGCGATGTGCCCGGCGAACCGCACGTCCGTCGAGCAAATGCTCACGACGTTTGCCGGTACCGGCTCCGACCCGGATGGCGGAGCGGTCTCGTTTGTTTGGTCGGTGACGAGCAGGCCAAGCGGCTCAGTCTCGACCCCGGCTAGCAGGACGAGCGCTACGACGAACTTCGTTCCGGACGTTGCGGGTGGCTACGAGCTACGCCTGTGCGTCACGGATGACGAGCTTGTCACTGCGTGTTGTACGACTACGCTCACTGCAACTCCCCGGCCGATCGTGTGCAATGCCCCGTCGGCGCCAACTGCAAGCACGTGCGACACGAGCTGGGACCGGCGTCCGGTAGTCGAGCTCACGCCGCTTGCGACCGGATTGGTGTACGAGCTGTTCGTCGATTCTGCTGCGACACCGTTCGGAACCGTCACTTCGGTCGGCCAGAACTACTTTCGCCCCACTACCCCACTCACGAGCGGAGGTCCTGTTCCGGGAGCGGTCGCCAGCATTCGGGTGCGCGCGTGCAAGGCGGATGCGCGCACGTGTTGTTCCGCGCCGACGACAGTGACCGTTAAGATGATCGAATCCTGCACAACGCCAATCGCGCCTACCACGCGAGATCTAGTCTTTAGCGAGTACGTGGTCGATGGCAGCGGGCGATGCCCGGGTCCTGCTTGCGAAGCAGGTGAGGCCTTCGAGATCACGAATCTCTCGAACTGTCCAATCGCGTTGGAAGGCAATCATTTCTCCTACTGCAATGGCAGCTGCGCGAGCTCCAGCTATCGGTGGATGAACTTCGGACCCGGAGATGTGATCCCACCGCGCGGCGTGTATGTCGCCATTCGCAAGCAGGAGCTATCGACGTGTTCGTATCCGTACTTCGGACCGGACAATTCAGAGCTATTCGGTTCTCGTGTTTCGCGGCTGGTCATGAACGGACCGGCCATCGACGACGGATGGTTCGTGAACAGCGCTGGAAAGCTCCGCTTAGCAACTGGCGCGTTCATCACGCCGACGAGCGGAGCGACGATCAACCTTCTCCGGTACACGACGGCGCCGGGCGCAGGTTGCGGGTCTGCCGGGTATGATGCTCTGGATCGCTGCGGCGATTTCACCGCGGACTCGACGGTCGAGGCGCTTACCTCCAATCAACTCGGACAGCTCTGGCATCCATGCGACGCTGTCGTCGCACCGTCGCCGGCCGTTTGCCGCTGAAAGGCGAGCTACATCATCCCCACATATATGGGCTTACATGTAGGCGTAATGGCTAGAGAATCTTGTAAGGGAGAATTAAGACGCGGCGCTCGAAACTCGCGGGTTTTTTCCGACCTCTTGGGCGTGCGCGCCCGCCACGCGCCGTTATTCTACACGCCGCATCGCGGAGCATTCGCGTGCAGGAAGTGAAGGCTCGATGGCGTTGAGTGGTTCGCGCGTGTTGGAGATGACGTTGATCTCCACCTACGCGTGCTGTGCGGTCGTCGCATGCAGCACGCACCCCGAGCGTCCGCACGCGAGTGCAAGACCTCAAGCTCTCGACTCTGCGCCTCTGAGCCTCGAAGCCTTCGTCGCCTGTGTCGGAGCAAGCGGAACGGAACCGACGTGCCGCCTCGAAGCGGGCACGCATCTGGTGAACGAGCCGATTCGCGTTCTGCGATCTGATGTCGCCCTAGTCGGTGATCCGGAGAACGCGGAGAGCGTCGTCCTTCGTCGCGGCAGCGACCACGGCGAGGTTCTTTCGGTCGGCGACGATGGCGTCGCGCCACTTCGCGGCGTGACGATCACCGGCATCGTGATCGATGGCGCCGCGCCTATGCCATCGTGTCTCGACAACAACTGTGTCGACTTCTGGGTGCACAATGCGTGTGCGACTGCGGCCAGCTGCTCGGGAAACGTGACGGGTTTCTCGGGCGACGTGAGCGTCCGTATCTCACGGATGATCTTCCGAAACGCTCCGGCGCATTCGGTCGCGCTCTACGGCAACGTCGAGAGCCGCGTGAACGATGTCGTCATCGAGGAAAGCGAGATCAACGACTCCGTCCTCACCGGACTTCTCGTCGGGGCGAATGGAATCGACGGCACCGCGGCTCAGTGTGATCACGGCATCAAGGCGCGTTGGGCGCCGAGCAACATCACCGTTCGTGGTAACAAGTTCCTTCGGAATGGCACCGGTGCGTTTGGAGTAAACGTTTCACGCTACTTCGACCTCGACTCGAATCTCTTCGACGACAACTATCGCGATCCCGTCCCGGAGCTCCCATCCGGAGGCACAGTGTTTTTCGATCAGTGCACCGACGTCGTCCGGATCGTGAACAACGAGTTCATTGGCCCGCGCGATACACCGACGCACTCGACGGGGGCGCTCGAGCTCTGGGGACGGAACACGCTGGTACAGGGCAATATCCTGCGCGACTACCCGCTCGACGGGGTGGGAGCGAATAGCGTCTACAACCTTACGGTGGTCGACAACGTCATTGTGGACAACAACCTCTTCACGAACACCGATCCGGGCCGCGGATGGCGCGCAGGTGGGATCACCATCTGGAATCGCGTCGGGCATCGCCTGACCAACGGCGTGACGGTTGCGCGGAACCGTGTGACGAACACCAACCGTGACCAGACGCAGACCTATGGCGTCTACATCGAGACCGGCGATGGAGAAGACAAGACAATCGCCAACCTCACGATCCGAGACAACGATTTTGCGGGGAATCGTGTCTCCCCGCTCTGCGTACACTCAAGCGTGAATCTCGTCGGAGAGATCGACATCGAGCACCCATCGGCATGCGAGCAAGGCGATACGGCAACCGCACAGCCCGAGATACACAGCGCGTCCGCGGTCGCAAACGATGGAAGCGCGGACATCGTGATCGAAGGGGCAAACCTCGAGCAGACGAACGCGGACGGCATTCACCTGCGATGCCAAGGAGGCGCCCCTCGGCTCGAGCTGCTCGCTCGAGCGGAGAATCGCTTGGTTGCGCGCGTCCGTCCGCCAGTAAGCGACGAGATCACATGCTCGATCTCAGTCGGGTCTCGTAGCGGATCCCTCACCGCGTCGACTGAGATCGCCATACCGCCTGCGATCGACGCGGCATCGCTTGGGGCTCCTTTCGTCACCAACGCGCGGTCTCTTGGATGTTGGGGTGCGACGATCGAGGGCCGTGATTTCGCCGTGGGCGCGATGGCGGTTTTCATTCGCGACAGTGATTGGACGGTCCTCACGCGATCCGAAGACTTTGAGGTGCTCTCACGTGAGCGCATTCGAGTGAGGATCCCCGCTGAGCTCCAGGATCAGTTCTACGAACGTGGCTTTCGTTTCACGACGGTGAACATGCGGGCTAACGTGGAAACCTGGACGTCCGAACCCGTCATGTGTCGCTAGCCGCGCTAAGCTCGGCGCGATGAATCCGCTCTACGCGAACATGCCTACGACCATATTCGAGGCAATGTCCGCGCGCGCGCGCGCGACGGGTGCAGTGAACCTCGGACAGGGCTTTCCAGATGGCAACGGACCTCCGGATGTCGTCGAGGC
>CAZWQH010000017.1:0-18775 GCA_964635815.1 uncultured Sandaracinaceae bacterium | reverse complement strand
GCGCGAGCCCTTGTCGAGGGATCGAATCAGTACCCACCCATGTCCGGCATCCCGATTCTGCGTCGCGCGATCGCGGATCACTATCGACACCATCAGTCGATCGAGCTTGATTGGGAGCGCGAGGTTACGGTCACGGTCGGTGCGACGGAAGCACTAGCCGCCGCGATCTTGGCGATGATCACGCCAGGCGATGAGGTCGTGGTCTTTCAACCGATGTACGACGCGTACATGCCTCTCGTGCTTCGAGCGGGCGGAGTGCCCCGACTCGTTCGTCTCGCGCCGCCCGATTGGCGATTCGACGAAGCTACGCTGCGAGCCGCGTTCTCACCGCGCACACGATTGGTCATCTTCAACAATCCGTTAAACCCGAGCGCTTCGACGTTCGACCGTGCATCGCTCCAGCTGCTTGCCCGCGTCGTGATCGACCACGACGCGGTCGTCATCAGCGACGAAGTCTGGGAACACGTCATCTTCGACGAAGCGTCACACTGTTCGGTCCTTTCCGTCCCGGAGCTTCGTCAACGCAGCATCAAGATTGGCTCCGGCGGGAAGATATTCGCGCTGACCGGCTGGAAGGTCGGATGGATGTGTGCTGCGCCGCATCTAATGCAGGCCCTTGCGCGCGCACATCAGTTCTTGACGTTCACCACGCCACCGAATCTTCAGACGGCCGTCGCGTACGGACTGGGCAAGGATGACGCGTACTTCACAGAGATGCGTCGGGGACTCGCACGTTCTCGCGATCGACTTACCGCGGGATTGGAGCGCGCCGGATACACAGTGCTGCCGAGCGCCGGCACCTACTTCTTGTCCATTGATCTGCGTGCGTCTGGAATCGACATGGATGACGTCGCGTTCTGCGACAAGTTGATGGATGTCGTTGGCGTCGCCGCGATTCCCGTCTCCGCGTTCTATGCTGAAGACCCCGTTCGCTCCGTGGTGCGTTTCTGCTTCGCGAAAGTCGACGCGACTCTCGATGCAGCGATCGACAGGATGTCGCGCATGCATGTACGGCCGTAGGCGGTCGCGCGGATCGATTGGCCGTTGCCACTTCGCTCCTTCACACGGGCAAAGAGCGCGACGCAATGATGAAGGAAGGCATGGAAAGGGCACCAACGAGAGTTGCGACGTGCTCGAGCGCGTGCTCGCCCGCGCGGACTGACGTACCGTTCGCCATGCCGCATCTCAAAGAAACGAAATGAGCAAAGTGCACCTGCCACTCATTGCCGAACGCGTCGCGGCGCTTCACACGGCAATCGACTCGCTCACGGCCCCGCTCTCAAGAATGCATGCCGAACGTTTGGTATGCGCGCGCGGCTGTCGGGCGTGTTGCATCGACGATCTCACGGTCTTCGAACCGGAAGCTGCGCTCATCCGTGCGCACCATTCCGAGTTGTTGGAGGTGGCTTCGCCACACGCAGTCGGAGCATGCGCGTTTCTCGACGACTCTGGCGCGTGCCGCATTTACGAGCACCGTCCGTACGTGTGTCGCACGCAGGGTTTACCGCTTCGATGGATCGCTGAGGACGACAGCGCGGGCGACAACAAGGAGGTCGTCGAACATCGAGACGTTTGTGCGCTCAACTTCACGAACGGTCCGGCGATCGAAACGCTTCCGAGCGAGGCCTGTTGGTCGATCGGCCCGGTCGAGAACTCGCTCTACGATCTTGCGAGCCTGACCAGCTCATCGCCGCCTTCCCGAACCGCGCTCCGATCGCTGTTCTCGCGAAACAGCTAGCTTCGTGACCCGCTGTAATCGACGCGGTAGATCGCGTTTGCCTTGTCGTCCGACACGAGTAGCGCACCGTCGGGCATGACAAGCACGTCGACGGGACGACCCCAAGCACTCGTCGAGCTCAACCAGCCTTCGGCGAAGATCTCGACTTTGCCCGCACGATCGCCCTCGATCGGAATGAACACGACGCGGTACCCGATCGGCTCGGATCGGTTCCAAGATCCATGCTGCGCGACGAAGATGCCGCCTCGATATCGGGCGGGAAACCGGTCGCCCGAATAGAAACGCATTCCGAGCGCGGCGACGTGAGGACCCAACGTAGTAACGGGCGGAACGAACTCTTGACAGTTGCGTCCTTGGTTGTGCTCGGGGTCCGGAATGTTCGCAGCATGACAATACGGGAAGCCAAAATGCATCCCTGCTGTTGGCGCACGATCGAGCTCGTCCGGCGGTAGCTCATCGCCCATCTGGTCGCGACCGTTTTCCGTGAACCAGAGAACGTTGGTCCCGGGCTGCCAATCGAACCCGACAGTATTTCGCACGCCTTGTGCAAACACCTCCAGCCCGCTGCCATCCGCATTCATCCGCGTGATGGAGGAGTAGCGGGGATCGCTTCGCTGGCAGACGTTGCACGGGCAACCGACGGGGACGTAGAGCTTCCCATCGGGACCAAACGCGATGAACTTCCAACCATGCATCGCGTCCGTCGGGAAGGAGGCGTTGACTATGTGCGAAGACGGGTCGCGACGAAACGTGCTCGCGATGTCGTCGTAGCGGGTAACTCGACTGATCTCGGCCACGTAGAGCGCGCCGTCGTGAATCGCAACGCCGTTCGGAGACTGCAAGCCGCGCAGCACGGTCACAACTTCTTCGGCTCGTTGGTCGCCGTCTCGATCCAACAGGGCGTACACGTTTCCAGGCTCGCGCGAGCCGACGTAGATCACGCCGTTCGCGGCGCGTGCCATCGAGCGGGCTCCTTCGACGTTCTCTGCGTACACGGAGATTCTGAAGCCACGTGGCAGATGAATCTCGTTGAGCGGAAGGTGCTCACCGGTCAGTGCGGGCAGGGCGCCAACCACCAAGCCGCGCACAAAGAACCAGTAGCCGAGCCCGCCCCCGACCGCCAGCACAGTGATAACGCCCAAGATCCAAATGAAGCGACGGCGGTTTGGTCGCTGGGCTTGGTGCTCGTGGGGCATTGCGTCGCACTATAAACGCGCAACGCGCGTGCGCCTCTCGAGAGAAGCACACGCGCGCACGCGAGGTTAGCTACGGCTGGGGACGTTTGTCGTCGCGCTTCGGTGTGCGCGAGGCATCGCCCGGCTTGACGTCTTTGCGATCGGGCTGGGTGCCCGTCGTCTGATTGACGTCGTTCTCGGCGCCACGATTGTCGCGCTGCGGAACTGGCTTGTTCTCGGTCTTCTGCGGTTGACTCTGATTCGGTGAATTTCCCATTTTGTAACCCTTTCGCGCCCTGACGGATCGGCGCCGCGTCCTTGCGGATGCACAGGCTCCTTCACGCAATCTCCGTACCTCCGGGAATCAGACCGACAGCGAGAAAATCTGTGCACCGCATGCACGCTTTGGGTGTGCGCACGGCATCGCCCGAGAGCGGTGCCGTGCCGAATCGTCTCAGCGTGTGGTCGATGCGCCGCACACATGAATGAGCGGAGATTTCTCGGGAGACGCACCACACGCGATACGCCATCCTCTTGCAAATGATGTATCGCGAGTCTGTACGCTGCTGTCCAAGCTGCGGTAGCCCGATGGAAGAGATCGCCGTTGAAGTCGAGCGCGAATCCACTGACGTGGACGTGTGCTCTCGCTGCAGGGGTGTCTACCTCGATTTCTTCGACGGCGACCCGGCCATGATTGCTCGCGGAGCACCACATCTCCGTGGACCAAGCTCAGCGCTAGGGGCAGATCAGTCGGCGCACGGACTAACCGGCGCGCTGAAGTGTGTGTGCAAATCGGAGCTTCATCTCCATCGATACTGGGCGGACGGTCCCGACCTCTATAGATGCGGTGGTTGCGGCGGCGCGTTTCTGACTGCACGTCAGTTCGCCGTCCTCGCCGCTTTTCACGTGAATGAAGAGGAGCCGACCCGCTTCTCGCGCATCATTGCGTTCCTGCTCCGTCGCGCGCGCAAGAGTTCGTGACCAACCGACCGCCTACGATGATCGATATCCGTATCAATGGATCGACGAGACGGAGTTCTCCGCAAGGCACGACGACCGTACAGAACAGTCGTCATCAGCATCGCACGCGATGGCGCACCATTTGTCTTCTGCGGATCACTGGCAAACCGCTCACGCATTGGAATCGACGCAAGCTCAGGTCCGGGTTAAGGCCCAGAGATGGTGACAGTCGACACGCAGACAATCCGATCGCTGACCCGTTGGCGCGCAGGAAGCTTGATCGCGGCGTTGGTCGTGCCGGCCGCACTCTTCGGTTTGTTCGAGCGCCAAGCGAGGCGCCTTGATCAGCTCGCACGCGACGGCGTCGTTGCTGATGCGCGCGTGACCGGCTTTTCGAACGACGGACACACGACTTTCTACGCGTATGACGTGAGAGGCGTCGAGCACACCTGGGACGTGCGTCGCGAGGAAGCTCCGTTCGCGCCGGGCGAGACGTTTCGCGTGGTCTACTCTGCCGAGGATCCGGCGCTCAGTGTCCTTGGTAGCGACCGACAGGAGGGCCACCGCGCAGCCGCCAAAACCCGAGGGTTCGCGTGGAAGCTGGCGCTCGGCGCGGCGATGGTGTTCGTGCTGGTCGGATTGCTGACTCACCGAGATCTGAGGCGGAAACAGTACAACACACCGCCCGAGCTTTCCGATCCGGTTGCGTATCGGCGTCGAATTCTGATCACCTCCGCCGCGGTGCTGCTTCCAGTGATCCTGCTTGTTGTCGGGTGGCACATGAGCGACGCCATGGAGAAAGGCCAGTCCGTCGTGCCGGTCGTCTTGGCGAGCGTGATAACTATCGCGCTCCTTGGCGGTGTACTCATGTTCGTTACAAAGAACGGACCCGTCGACGCGCAGACGCGATCCGCACGACTGATCCGATGGCTCGCACCTCTCGCAATTGTGATCGGCCTAGCGCGACTCGTAGTTGCGCTTCTCGATCGCTAGCGCGTCGAGCCGTCGATTGGGCGCGCTTGATCGCCCTCCGCGATGAGAAACCCCACCGACGGATCCCCGTGATAGGCGTCGTCGTTCCATACATTCAACGGTGCCGCACGGCGCGGAATGGAGCCCAGGGTCGCCTCTACGAGGTTTCTCCGTGCGGGACAGTCGTCGTGAGACTCGCTGCAGAATGCGGTGTACACCTTCGCCATCCAAAACGCCCCGTCGCGCTCGATCACACGAACATCCGTGTGTGCGCGCTCGCAGCCCCCGATCGAGAGATGCGAACGAACGTTGAGGTGACCGTTCGCGTCAATCCAACTCTTGGCCCATCGCTCCGAGCCTATTCCGGTGAACCGCTCCGCGATCGCTCGTGCTCGCTCGCTTCCGGAGAAACGTGAGAGCTCATGAAGATCGGTGCGAGACACAAAGAGGGTCTCGATCCCTCGCTCGAACGCCGCGACGTGCGATCGGGTTCGACGCACGATCGAGTCGCCGCAGAACGCAGGCCCAAGATCGTCACACGGGCGCATCGGCTTCCAACCTCGGGTCAACGTCCACGCGCTCGCAAGCTCAGCCGGAACCGGCCCTGACGGCGGCGCGTCCGAAGAAGTCGTGTCGCGAATCCAAAGGACTCCATCGTCGAGCTGCCCGACAATGAGGTCCCCGACGTACAACGCTTGGTCGAGCGGCTGATCGAGAACGCGTGCGTAACTCGCATCGTTGTGAAGCTCGAGCGTGACGCCACGCACGACGTTTCGGTCTTCGTCGAGTTTCGCCTGAGGCGCCCCGAGTGCCACAATCGTTCGGCCCGGGAAGCGATGATCGAGCACGTCAATCTTCTTGAAGACACCTTCTACATCGAAATGCACGGGTTCCGTCCGGCCACCAAATCGAACGTTGATCGACGTGCGCCCGGGCATTCCCGGTTTCGACCCGACAATGGTCGCGACATGCGCGGCCGGTGGTCGGACCACCTCTTCCACGCTGTGCGGCCCGGGCGTTACGCGAACGAGAGCAGTGTCGAGGGCGGAGTATGCATACCAAGGACTGGTATGCAGCACTTCGCCTTCCAACAGCAGCTCGCGGCGATTCCATTCATCCGAAACGCGTGCGTACGCAACCGACCAGCTCGATCGCTCCCGCGAGGGTCTACGGTCTGTTGTGACGGGTGCGGCCACTGCTCTCTGATCGCGCGCAGAGGACGTCAGACGCTCCGTGCGGGCACGAGGACAGCCAACCAAAACTGCAACGAGCACCACAGTGTGACGCATCGTGAAGCTTAGTCATCAAGCTCTGACCCGTCGAGGTTCCTGGTCACGTTCCGACAGCTCGGCACCACGCACCAGCATTGGCTCGTGCGTCGAGCCAGAGCTCGAGCGCCGTACACGAGAGGACGCGAGCGGGCCCTACTCATCGACACAGACGATGTCCGCATTCGAACCGGAGGTTTCTACCGGGCCGAACCCGGCGACGTGGCCCATCCATCTGCACTGGTTCCAGGCGGCGTTGCTACACGCTCGACCCCACCGTTCTCGCGCTCCATCGCATTGCGGGTCCGCGCTGGCGAGAGCTGCGAAGGTCGTGTGCACAACGGTCGCTCGTCGAACGCACGTGACCGTCAGCTCGTCACCCGAAACGTGGACCGGACCAAATCCAGCCACTGCACCTCTCGATACGCAGTGCCGGTGGATCGCCGTACTGCACCTTGCTTCGACACCGTCATTGCCCCTGTCGCACATCACCTCGTGCAACGGATTGAGTTCGTCGAACGTGGTCGTGAGTACCTCACCGGAGACGCACCCCAGCATCGCCGCGCTCATGCCTCGCGAAACGGGTCCGAACCCGCTCGCGTAGCAACCCTGTGACGCACAGAACTCGTGAGCGGCTGCATTGCATCGGAGTGACGGGGCTACATTCTGTTCATTCTCAGACGCGCAGGCGAGATGGTCGGAGATCCACGGGCTCCAGGGAACGGTTTGGATCTCGGCACCCACGCACTCGACGTGCGGCGCCAAAGCGCAGAGCGCACGCGCTGTCGCGATCGGAACTCCAAGTGGTGCAGGGTCCGGGACGTGCGGTGTCTTGCCAGTCAACGCTTGAAGCATCACGCACGCCGTCAAGAGAGTGCCTTCCGAGGTTGGGTGGCTCCCGTCTTCGGCATGCAGCGCAACACCAGGCAACTCAGCGAGCGCGCGTTGCCAGGCTGCGCCAACGCGTGCCAGGACACCCAAGCTGCGATCTGCCGCCGTGCGATACCGAGATTCGATGCTCTCGGACATTTCTTCCGGAGTGCGTATGCCGAAACCATTTCTGGGATAGAACGTGTTGTCCGCGCGACGCGCCCACGTCGAGAACCACACCGACCGCGCTCCTGCGCCGCCTACTGCATCGCCGAACTGCTGCGCGTACCCCAGGAAACTTGCCGGACCCGAAATTGTCTCAGTGCTCTGCCCTTGCAGAACCACGGCCCCGAAACGACGGGTCGCGATCCGCTCGCGCGTTCCGGGGCGCCTCCAGTGCTCCCCGAGGTATGAGCCGCCGGCAAGGATCGACTCGACTTCTACGTCCGCGCCGGGAGTAGCAGCCCCAAGTGCGCGGACCACCGCGGGGAGATCGTTCATCTCTGTGTAGCTGTTTCCGATGAAAAGCACGCGAAGCGGGTCCCGAACGGAGGGAGCATCCTGGTCCGTCAGCGACAGAGCAGCATCCGCGAACGCGTCCGCAGCATCAGCGTCATCGTTTCCGGCACCTGCATCCACGCGTAGGAGCAAAGCATCGGGCAATCGCGAATCGACACGACCGCTGTAACAACCGACGGCGAGGATCGTGATCACGCTGGCAAACTTGTATTCATGTCGCATGCATCCCTCTTGATGACCTAGCGTGTCAGCTTGACCATGAAGCAGAAGTGATGTGTTTTCATGCTATTGATTCCGCGTGAGCACTAATGCAGACATCGCCTCGCTCCGGTATTTCGTCCACGTTGCGACGGCAAACAGCTTCGTAGGCGGCGCCAAGCGGGCGCACGTTTCACCGCCAGCGGTGAGCAAAGCCGTTCGGAAGCTCGAAGACGATCTCGGCGTCAAGCTCTTCGAGCGAACGACGCGCAGAGTCGTTCTTACGGATGCGGGCCAGGTCGCGCTGAACCGCTCTCGACGAGTTCTCGCGGAGCTCGATGGTCTAGAAGGCGATCTCGCCGCATCGATTGGATACCCGAAAGGCCCACTGCGCATTGCCGCGATGGAAGTGTTCTCGGTCGAGCTCCTGCCACTCGCTACCGCCGACCTAGTCGACGAGTATCCGGAGGTGCTGCCGCTCTGCTACGAGATGATTCCGCAGCGCATGAACGAGCTCCTCATTGCAGGAGACCTTGATGTCGGCTTCACGATCGGCGCGGCGCCCGTACTTGGAGTCGAATCGCATGCGATTGGAATCTCGCCAGGTGTGCTCGTCTGCGGGAGACGCCACCCGCTGTACCGGCGCGGTAGCGTCACACCACGCGACCTGGAGCAACACGCCTCGGTCGTGCCCAAGTTCTTCGGCGGAACGAACTTGCCTAGTCTCGACCAGTTTCCGGAGCATCGCTATCCGAGGCGGATTGGAGCGACCGTCGAGCTTCTGCAGATGGGCGTGGAACTTGTCGTCGCGGGAGCCTATCTAGGCTACTTCCCAGAAATATCGGTTCACAGGCATCTCGCTGCAAAACGGCTCAAGGCACTGCATGGTGTGAAGAGTGGAGAGCCTTTCCAGTTGCACGCGCTCTCGCGCGCTGGGGTGCCACTCAAGCCAGCAGCTGTGAAGCTGATCGCCCTACTCCAGTCGGCAATCTCCAGCTCAAGACCCAAGCGATCCCGCTAGAGAGAGCGCCGATCTCATCAGGCTAGTCGTCCGTAGAACGTGAGCATCTGCACGCGTGTATCGCAACTCAAGCGCCGCCGGAGTGGCGCCCATTGTCGCTGCCGCCACCCCAAGCTTCTGCGAAGCTTCCATTTCCGCCTCCGCTTTGATGATGCGCGCGCGATCAGTCGACGATGAAGAGCTTCGCCCCTTTGGGACTCGCAGAACGGTGCGGATCGCGGAGATCGGCGACGTGATAGCTCGAGCCCGCACGCAACACGAAGCTGCGCCCATCTTTCAGCTCCGTGATCAGCTCCCCTTCGAGCACGAGCACCACGTGTCCGCGCTCGCACCAATGGTCTGCAACGTAGCCCGGGCTGTACTCCACCATGCGCTGGCGAACGTTCCCTCTCCAGCGTCCGCCAGTACGCGCATCCAATTGCACCCGCGTGCTCGACGATTGGAATCGTGTCCCACTGTGTGACTTCGAAGTCGATGCCGTCGATCTTCATGAGGATGAAGTCGTCTTACCTCATCGAGAGACTTGAGCTAAGCGCATCAACTCCATGGGCAACACTCGCGTATCGCAGCGCGTAAACGCTCCTCGCGAGCGTGTCTATCGCGCGCTTCTCGATCCACGCGCCATCGCGACGTGGAGAGTCCCGGATGGAATGACTTCGCGCGTGCACTCGTTCGACGGAGCCGAAGGGAGATCGTTCCGGATCTCGCGGACCTACGACGCTCCGACCTCTGCTGGAGAACCTACGGAGCACACAAACAGCTACTACGGCCACTTCGTGAAGCTCGTGCCGAACGAGCTCGTGGTCGAAGCGATCCAGTTCGAGACGACTGACCCCGAGCTGCTTGGAGAGATGACGATCACGACAACCTTGACCGATTCAGGCAATGGCACCGACGTCGTTGTCTTTCACGAGAGGCTTCCCAGCGGTGTCTCGTCAACAGACAACGAGACGGGCACACGATTGGCCCTCGCTAGGCTCGCGGAATTCGTAGAGGGAGGGCTACGAACGTTCACCCCAAGTGAGCTCGCGCGCGTGAGCTGGGCGGACTACGCGCGACCGCCCGAAAGCAAAGACGGTGACATCAGCGCAGCGCTCCGCGCTCTCGCCGAGACACCCGAGAACGATGACTACGCGTCCTACAATCGAGTGCTCGCGGCTCTCGGAAACAACCACGCCGGAACCTACTATCCCATCGCGCTGCCAGCAGTGCAGTTCCTCGGTCAGATAGTGAACGGCGAGCGCGTAGCCGCTCGAGTGCGAGCGCTCGATGTGCTCGTCGAGCTCGTCGGGTCCTTCAACCCTGAGCCTGGCTTCGAGAAAATTGTCACCCGGACGGGCGAACGATCACTCAGCACCGTCATGAAAGAAGCCGCGATCGTGTTCGCGGAATCGATCGAACGATTGAGAGTCCGCGCCGAATCCGCAGAGGAAGCCAAGCTCTGCGCCGAGCTTCTCGCCTTGCTTCGCCACTAGGGAGAACGCGAATGCGCTTCGCGGACGTGAGCCGCACTTGACGAATGCTGATTCCGAGATAGTTTGATGGTCGTCAAACTATCAAACAACAATGCGAACCCAAGAAGTCTTCAAAGCAATCTCGGATCCGACACGACGCAAGGTGCTCAGCCTTCTTCAGGACGGCTCGAAAACGGCGGGTGAGCTCGCGGAAGCCTTCGAGATCACGAAGGGCTCGCTGTCGCACCACTTCAATGTTCTGAAGTCCGCCGATCTCGTGCGCTGCGAGCGCCGGGGCCAGCAGCTTGTCTACTCGCTCAACACCACCGTGTTCGAGGATGTAGCTGCGTTGCTACTTGATCTTTTTCGGGTCGAGAAGCCGAAAGGAAAGAAGCCATGAAACTGACGCGCAACACTCTCATCAGCCTTGGATTTGTCGTCGCTGCGTTCGCGATTGCTGCGGCGCTCTACAGCCGACTTCCGGAGCTTGTACCGACTCACTGGAACGCACGGGGCGAAGCGGACGGTTTCACGCCAAAACCTTGGGGTCCTTTCCTTCTTCCTCTGAGCATGGCGGGAACGTACATATTTCTGATGCTCATCCCGCAGATCTCTCCACGCGGGTATGGGACGGAGCGTTTTCAGAGCGTCTTCGAGATCATCCAAGCGTCGCTCCTAGCCATGCTGCTCGCAGTGACTGCAGTCACATTGTTTGCTGGCATTGGAGTTCCGATGCCCATCGAGCGCATCACTCACATCGCGACCGGGCTACTCTTCATCGTGATCGGGAATTTCCTGGGAAAGGTCACCAAGAATTTCTTCGTTGGAATCCGCACGCCGTGGACTCTCGCAAGTGACGAGGTTTGGCTTCGCACCCATCGCCTTGCCGGTAAGTTGTTCGTGATTGCTGGAATCGGTCTCGTCGCGTCGAGCTTTGCTGGTGGCGGAACGGTTGCGCTTCTAGTGGCGGTCGGACTCGCTGCTGCGATCCCAGCTGTCTACTCGTACATCCTCTATCGACGCCTCGAAGCGAATCGAAGCGAAACGTCGGCGGCATCGCCGAACTCTTGATGATCGGAGTGCGCCTCATCCTTTCTCCGCTTTCAACGAGTAGAACGGAAAAACACAGCGACGCGCGCTTGGCGAGGAGACTGGTAGTGCGGCGCGCGACACACAAAGGCGGGCATATCTAGCGCGCGGGATCGATTCTCACTGCACGCATCGCGAAACGGGATCACGCGCAGGAGCTCCAAGTTGCATCGCCGTGATCTTCACCAGCCGACCACTTGGCTCGCGGAAGAACGTGCGCTCAGCCCAGTCGGACGGCGGTGAGAGATGAGCCAAACGGATGCAGTGGACAACCGAAACTCCGGAACCACCGCTGTAGATCCCGAGCGCGATCACGACCTTCCCGTGCTCGAGATTCGCCTCGAACGGTACGAGGCCCATGCCGGGTTGATTCGTCGCGCGCATAACGAGCGTCTGGTCGTTCGCGAAGAACTCGGCGGCGTAGGCGGTACGCACGGTGTCATAGCTCATCATCGACGACATTGATCCACACGCCGCGGCACCAAGAGCAACGAACGTGAGCACTAGGGTCAAACGCATCCCGCTGGTCCTAGCACTTCATCGCTCGGACCGGTCGAGCCATTTCGCTACTGGCTTCGGCTCGAAGGCTCGCAGCGCTTCGACGAGAGCCTCTGGATCGTCTTGGATCGCAATGAGGGAACGGTGCTCCATTCGAACGAATCGCTCCTCCACGGCGTCGTCGAGAAACCCCATCAACCGATCGTAGTAGCCGCGCACGTTGAGCACACCGAGCGGCTTCTCGTGAATTCCAAGCTGTGCCCACGTGGCGATCTCGAATAGCTCTTCAAGTGTGCCTAGGCCCCCAGGGAGCGCAATGAACCCGTCCGACAAGTCCGCCATGAGTGACTTGCGCTCGTGCATGCTGCTCACGATGCGCAGGTCCGTGAGTCCGCGATGTGCGACTTCGCGCGCTTCGAGATGCTTCGGGATCACGCCGATGACTTCTCCACCCGCAGCGAGGACCGCTTCGGCGATCTGCCCCATCAAGCCGACCTTCGCGCCGCCGTACACCAGCCCGATGTGTTGACCAGCCAACGACTGTCCAAGCTCACGCGCAGCGTTCGCATAGTCTGGGTGCCCGCCGGAGCTCGATCCACAGAAGACACAGATTCGCTTCAGCTCGCGCATCGGAGCGTTCTACTACCGCGACGCACGTTTCGCGAGGCTCTTGATGACTTGCTGGTGTGGTCGAAGACGTCTCGTACATTCGCGCGCCGTGCACCCAGCTCAGATTCGCTTCGCCACTTCTGCGATGCGATCGCGTAGCCATGCGTGCGCAGGATCACTTCTGCTGCGCTCGTGAAAGGCCATCGTCATGCTGAAGCCCGGAAGCTTGATCGGTGGCGGAACGATCACGAGTGCCCTCCCCTTGGACATCGCCTCTGCCACGCGGCGCGGAACAGTCGTGACGCAGTCCGACGATTCAACTAGAAGCGGCGCAGTTAGAAAGGTGGGAGTTCGCACGAGGACGCGGCGACGGAGCTTTCGCTTGGCGAGCATTTCGTCTACGACCCCTTCGCCCTCTCCGCTCGGCGAGACGAATACGTGCATCAAGCTCGCCCAAGTTTCCACGCTCATGGTTTTCGCGAGCGCCGGGTGTCCTTTGCGCAGCAGACATACGAACTCCTCGTCGAACAGCTTCTTCACGATCAACCGAGGCGGCGGATCAGCAAACACACCGATTGCGAGGTCGTGCTTGCCCAGTTCCATCTGCTCCACGACGTTCGCTCCGGTAGGCCTGAATGCGAGGTCGACGCCAGCCGCGCTGCCCTGAAGAAGTGGTATCAGCTTCGGCAGAAAGACGACCTCCACGACATCGGCCCCACCAATCACGAAGCGGCGGGAGAGGCGCCCCGGATCGAACGGGCCCGTAGGAGCACGGAGCGTCTCGATTCGCTGGAGAATGGAAATCACCTCGGGGCCGAGCTCGAGGGCTCGCGCGGTAGGCACGACGCCACGAGGAGCCCGGACGAAGAGAGGATCCGAGAAGACTCGCCGCAAGCGAGCGAGCGCATGACTCGTGGCGGACTGGGTGATCTCCAGGCGGTGAGCCGCCTGTGTGACGTGGTGCGTCTCGAACAGGGCACGAAAGACCCTCAACAACGAAAGATCAACGCCATCGACTTCCTTCATGGACGAGATGTATCTCATCGATTGGATTCATGACAGTGGAGTGTGCACTCTACGCTGGTCGTCAGAGTCTTAGCGGCGACGAAGGAGAAAAGATCATGTTTGTAGTCCTCGGAGCAAATGGCCACACGGGTTCGATTGTCGCCAACCGTCTACTCGACGCTGGCAAGAAGGTTCGCCTGTTTGTCCGCGATGCGAGCAAGGTCAGCGCGCTCGCTAAGAGAGGTGCCGAGGTTAGCGTCGGCTCCGTCGAAAGCGCAGCGGATCTAGCGCGCGCATTCGACGGTGCAGCAGGTGCGTACCTGCTTCTGCCCCCGGACGCACAATCCACTGCGTTCCTCGAGCGCGGACGCCGCATCGCAAACGCCATGAAAGAGGCTCTGGAGAAGACGGCTGTCCCGCACGTCGTTCTGCTCAGCTCGATCGGTGCGGACGTTCCTTCGGGCACGGGTCCCATCGCGACGCTCCACTACGCAGAAAAAGTCCTAGGCGCGCTGCCCAAGACACACCTCACTTCGATCCGCGCTTCCTACTTCATGGAGAATCTGCTCGCTCTGGTGCATCCAATGAAAACTGACGGGGTGCTCCCGGTGTTCTCAGCGACGGCGGAATACGCGTTCCCCATGATCGCGACGAAAGATATTGGTGACGTCGCGGCCGATGCGCTCCTCAATGCACCGAAGGCAACCGAAATCATCGAGCTTTCTGGACCCAAGGAGACTTCGTACTCGGACGCCGCGCGCGCATTTGGCGCTGCGTTTGGTCGCGAAGTGCGTGCAGTCGTGCTCCCAATCGACGGACTCGTTCCCGCCTTCACCGGTTCCGGAATGTCCGAGCATATGGCGAGCCTGTACCGCGAGATGACCGAGGCGTTCGATGCGGGGAAGTGCACCTTTAGCGGCAAGCACCGAACGGTGCGCGGCAAGGTCAGCATCGAAGAGCTCGCAAAGGACGCAGCGCGCTAGCACCGCGCGTCGGCGTGAGGGTGCGGCCGGACCGATTCGCAAGTATGAAACGCCCATCCTCATGCCGAAGAACAAGAACCTATCGTGGACGCGGGTCAGTCTCACGAGCCTCGATCTCAAAGAGTGGAACATCGCTGTGGTCGGTGGAACCGGCGGGCTCGGACGCGCGATAAGCCGTGCGTTCGCGTCCCGCGGAGCTCGAGTAACCGTCGTTGGGCAGACGTTTCGTGATTCGGACGTCCCGAACATCGACTTCGTCCAAGCGGACTTGAGCATCATGAGAGAAGCTGAGCGCGTGGCGAAGGCATTGCCTGCAGAACAGCTAGATCTTGTTCTCTTCACCACCGGAATCTTCGCGGCGCCGAAGCGAGAGGAGACAGGCGACGGCATTGAGCGCGATATGGCAGTCAGCTATCTCAATCGCCTCGTCATTCTTCGTGAGATCGCGCCGCGCCTTGGCACGAATCGCGGCGCGGGTCGCGGGAAGACTCGTGTCTTCATGATGGGATATCCGGGGACCGGCCAAGCCGGCACGTTGGGGGATCTGAACTCAGAGAAATCCTACAACGCGATGGCGGTGCACATGAACACCGTCGCGGGCAACGAGATGCTCGTTCTCGACTCCGTGACCCGATACCCGAACATCGCGTTCTTCGGCTTGAATCCCGGGCTCATCAAGACGAACATCCGGGACAATTTTCTCGGGAAGGGATCGCTCAAATCGCGGGTAGGCGAATGGCTGATCTCGCTCTTCACGCCAACTGCCGAAGAGTATGCACACCGGATCACGCCACTGCTCGTCTCTCGAGATATCGAAGCGCACAGCGGTGCGATGTTCGATCAAAAGGCATTTGCGATTCTCCCGACGCCCGCGCTAGCGGACCGTGCCCACGTCGCAGCGTTCCTCGCTGCTTCCGAAGCCCTGGTAGCTCGCGCCGGGGTTCGTTCCGCGACGTGAGAGACTGCGTCCTACGCGGCGGCGCGTGCGCACGCGGGTCGCCTGCAGTGCAAGTACACGTACTTCACCAGACGCGGGCGCGTATCGAGGAGATCCAGATGGTTCGCGAGATGAAGGATTGAAGCCGTCACTAGGTCGGCAACCGTGAACATGTCCGCCGCAAGAAAATCTCCTCCAGCGACGCGGATGTCGATCACGTCGAGGATGGCATCGAGCTGCTCTCGATGTTTCGCATGCTCATCTTGTGCTGCGGGATCGGATTTCTCGGCGTCCGGCAGCTGTGAGTGCGCGTACAACCTCATCACCGCAGGTTGCAGCGTTACTTCGGCGAACAGCAGCCACTGCAAGTAGTCACCGCGATCGCTCGAACCGGGGAGCGGTGCCAGACGCCTCTCTAAAAACATGTCGCCGAGATAGAGACAAATGGCGGACGTCTCGAACAACGTACAGGCCTCGTCTACGAGGGCGGGCACGTGGCCGAGTGGACTGATCGCCAAATACTCCGGGGTTCGATTCTCCTGCTTCGAAAGATCCAGACGGACAAGCTCGTAGGGGACTTCCAGCTCCTCGAGCAGCCAACGCGCACGCGAAGCCGGAGTGCGCGACGCGAAATAGAGTTTCATCGACCGAACTGGAGATGATCGATCTCCATGCCGCCGCTCGTGTGCGTCATCGTGATCCGAGAAACGCCCTGCGGGGCGACGATACCGAAGAACCGATCCTCGTCCGTCTCCCCAGCGTTCGACCCGTCACCGATACCCGGCGTCACCTGATTCGCTATCACGCCGCCGTCCGCCGCGTACGCGGTGAACGTCACGGCAGTGGGACCGTTGCCGTCTGTCCAGACCAATCCAACGTGTGTGGGAAGGCTTGCGTCCGCCGCGCCGAATCGGAAGTCGACGCCCACGCTTCCCGGATTGCTGAAGAAGCTCCGGCAGCCCTCACATGGATGACCCGTTCCGCCATCGCGCCCACCGTTTGGGATTCCGTCGTCGCCATCGACCGAGTCGGTGTTTCCTGCGTGTCCTGCCGCCGGATACGGCATGCCGAACTGCGACGTGACGCCATTTGGGACACCCGCGTCGCCTTCGAAGTTTGCGAGCACGAAGCTCGTGAACGGTCGGCAATAGAACGGGCTGTCGGGAAACTGGCGGTACCGCGACGGTGTCAGCATGACACCGCCGTCGGCGAAACTGTATGTATGAGGAACGCACGCGTCTGGATCTCGCACGTCGATCGCGACGTCCGGGGCTGTGGTCGCGTCGACGACCGACGCATCGAGCTGACGCGATGCATCCACCGTTCCTGCGTCGACCAGCACAGCAACGTCCGTTTGAGGCGCCGCGTCCATCGGCGGAGGGTTCGAGTTTCCGGAGCATCCGAATGTTCCGACGAGGAAGCTCACGAGTGCCGCGCCCAACAGGTGTCGTTTCATCGACGCGAAAGTGTCAATCTCGCGGGCACGCGTCAAGCTAGCGACAACCGGGACCACGTACGAATGAACAAAACAAGCGCGAACGCAGATCCATCGGCATCGAAGCTCATCTCCAAACGCATCGCTGACCTCGGTGATTGGCGCGGGGAAACACTTGGGAGGATGCGATCGCTCATCAAGAAAGCTGACCCGCAAGTCATCGAGGAGTGGAAGTGGATGGGCACTCCGGTCTGGTCGCACGACGGAATCATTTGCACGGGCGAGGCCTACAAGAAGGTCGTGAAGCTCACCTTCGCGAAAGGCGCCGCGCTCAAAGATCCGAAGCGCCTTTTCAACTCAAGTCTCGAAGGAAACGCACGCCGCGCAATCGACATTCAAGAGGGTGAAAAGGTCGACGAGTCCGCGTTCAGAGCACTCGTCCGCGAAGCGATAGAGCTAAACACCGCAAGCAAGCTCAAGAAGGCAAAGACTGCGACGGCACCGAAGTCATCCAAGCCGGGAACCTCGAAAGCAATGCCGCCCAAGAAAGCGAAACCCTAGCCCAGCTGTCAATCCTTGCGATGACGGACCAGTGGCTGAAACACAAGCTTCGCTGCCCCCGCGCATTGTTCTCGACGGTGCGCAATTTCCGTAGTGGCGGCGTCAATCTTGTTAGGCACGCAGATTGCGTAAACCCCTGAGAGGGTAGTGCCATGAGGATCGTTTATCTCGCATTCCGAGCCGGGCTTGTCGCTGGAGCGCTGCTAGCGTCACCGTTCGAAACACGCGCCTCCGCGAACCCGCCGAGGCTTCGTGCACTTCCGACGACCCGAGCTTTGGTCGTGCGCGCCCGCACCGCAGTCCGTTCGCAGGGTTTGCAGAAGCAACGCCCTATTGCCAGGGCCATCGCGGCGTCAACGTCGGATAGGCCATGGATGCGCGTACGCGGATTGCGCGCTCTGGCCTTCCGTCTGCCACGAGGGTTTGCAGAAACGGATCTAGCGCTGCGCACAGAACTCGGCGCCCAGGCCGCGCGCGAGATCGCCCAGCTGGCAAGCAATGCCCCCGCTGCGCTCCAAGCTGACCTGTACTTGCGCGCCGCCGAGCAGGCTGTGCGCGTCGATCCCCACCGGCAAAGGGACGAGCATGAGGAGCTGCGGACCGAGCTCATCGCACAAGCGTACGTTGCGCGTGTGGCTGCGAACCAAGACGCGAATCCCATTGCGCGGACGCTCCTGCAGACAACCCGAGAGTCGCATCGCTTGAGCGTCCGAGACGCATTCGTGACAGCTGGCGAAATCCGACTACGGCGTGGTGAGCTTGCGGCTGCAGCGCGTGAGTTTCAATCGGCCGCGATCACCGCGATGGAGAGCGCCGGTTCGCGAGAAGTAAGGACCGAGACCGCGTCCCGCCTTTTGCAGCGCGCTCATGCGGTTGCGTCGTCCACGGGGGACTCGAGACTCGCCGAGGAAATGGTCCGTACCGGATGGCAGCTCGGGCTCCGTGGCTCCCTTCCTCAGCCGACTGCTCGCTCGTTCCCCGGACGCAGAAGGGATCGCTGAGGTGGCGGTCGCGTCGCACCAGTTGGTCCTAGCGCGGCGATCTCATTCTACGAGGGGTTCTGGCGGACGCAGCGCCCGCGGACGCCCGCCAGCGAACAATGCCCTTAGGTGCGCGCAACTGGCTTATCGACTCGCCGGTGAACACGATAGAGAGAGGCACGCGCGGGGTTTCGGTCAGCAACGTATTTCCGTTGCAAAAGCCCGAGTCGTGAGCCCTCCCTCTCCAACCGACGAGCCCCCGCGCCGGAGGCGACTCCGGCCGCATTCTTGCAGCACCGAGGGAATGTCTCATGGACCGTCCTTTGCGAGCGTCGTTGGACTCGCGGCTCTGGTTGTCGCCAGTTCGTGCTTCTCCGAACCACGAGCGTGGGAGAGAGCGCGCGCGCACGCGATCTCGCGGGAGCCCACAGCGTTCCGATATTCCGCAGAGCTACGCGCTGCGCCGCCTCTGGTCGCGGGGCGCGACGAATCGAGAACGAGCA
>CAZWQH010000016.1:0-26829 GCA_964635815.1 uncultured Sandaracinaceae bacterium | reverse complement strand
CAGGTGACGAAGCGTATCGCCGAACGATCCGATCGAACGTCTGCTGCGCATTGAGCATCGTTGCGTAAAGCTGCCCCTGGCACTCGAGCCCGTGCTCTGTGAACAGCGACTTCGGGACCGCTTGCTCGTCGTCGTTGAGCCCGTCGAAGCCCAAGCTGGTCGCAAGGCGACGCGCTGGGTCAATCGTGATGCATAGAACTCGGCGCCCCTGCATGGCTGCGGACACCGAAAGCGCAGCCGCTGTCGTTGTCTTCCCGACGCCACCGGGTCCCACGCACACGACTACCTTGTGCGTGTTGACGATATCGTGAAGTGACGCGGGTACGACGGGCACGGGACGCACCCTATCGCGGGTGGGGTTTAGTTCAAACCAAGTATCCGTCGCACGCCGTCGATCGAGGTGTGCAGGAGCGTCTCGAGGTCGTCCGTGCGACCAATCGTGACGAAATAGAGCATGGTGTCGATGCTTTCGATCGCGACCTGTGCACCACGCAAGAGCGGGGGCATCGCTGTGCCGAGCGGGGAAGCGACCAACATCGGCACGTACGCGGCGAGCTCGGTGCAAACGGCAGCGTCTCCCGCGTGCGCAATGAGCAAGCCATTCTGATCGACCACGGCCACGGCTTCGAACGCACCATGGAGCTGGGTGTACTCAAGCTGGAACTGAACGGCCGTACTCGCGTTTGCACTCCGTCGTCGCCGACGGTCGGACGGGCTCCAGAAAGAAGGGTTTCCGAACATCGATCCCGACCCGTTTTGTGCTGTACCCATTGCGCGAGATTACCTCGTCGAATCTGGCTGACAACTTCCCGACAGTGTCAGCCGCAACGCAAGGTCAGCGGGTTCGGAGGCGCGGGGGATTGCGCTGAGCATGCCTGCGCAGGACCGCGCGAGCTTCTCGATACACTCGAGGGTATTCTCGGATCCTCACCACGCGCCTGGGGTAGACCTCGGTACGAGCCCGGTGACCCCTCATGCGAGGCATCGTTACGCCGCGCGCGCTCGACAGCTCGGACAGAGCGATTCCATCGAACAGGTTGTTGTACGAGTCGACGGTAATCCCCTGATCCTCGCCCTCCGTCAGCACCACGAAACCGTGGTCCTCCGCGCGGCCCGCGGACCCCTGTCTCACGCTCGCGTAGACCACATCGTTCGCGACCCCTGCCCGCTGAAGCGCGAGATGCAGAACGAGCGAGTGCTCACGGCACACACCTGCCTTCGCCTTTAAGTACTGGCCCAGCGGGATCGGTTGGTTGGCGCTGCGATACTTGGCAGTCAGCGCCAAGTACTTGGGATCGTCGTATGCGCGACGCGGCATTGCGGCTGTTACCATGTCGCGCACGGCACGAATCCGTTCCCGAGACGGCATCGCCCGGCGACGAATTTGGTCGGCCAGGCGCATGATGCGCCGCAAGTCCTCGTCAGTCTCCAGGTCGATCACGTAGTTGGGTTGGATCCCCCCGTGGGCAGCAGATCCTTCCACGATCGTTCGCTGTGTAAGGGAAACCTGGAAGCGCGAAGCGGCGACTGGGTTCGCCAGCGAAAACGTCGCCAGGCTCAAAGTCATCACGGTGACAAGAAGATCTCGTTGCATGGGTGGCCGCAAGTCTCAGTACGCAAGCCCTGTGCCCAGGCCACTGGAGGACCGAAGCCCCCAACAGGACACGATCAGAAGCTCTGCGCCGGCTCGTTGTCGAGGTCCCCGGGCGCGAGAGCGCGCACGAAATAGTCCCCTACATCTAGATCCCGTGGAAGCACGTACTGCGCCTGGAACCATCCCTCGTCGCGAGTTATCGCAACTCCCAGCGGTCGGACTCTCCCATCGGCGCGCCGGATGAGGATTAGCTCGACGCGGCGATTGATCACGCCCGCGGCATCCGCACTGGCAGTCCCTCCTGGCGATGGCGACGCGTCGGCTTTCAAGATTCTGCCGCGGACCGAGATGCTCGCACCGCGCCGCGCTTCTTCCACGATCGGCTCGAGAAGAACTCTCAAGCGCCGGCGCGCGCCCGCGCGATCCGCGTTCGGAATGTCCTGAGCAGTGCCTGCTCGCGGATCCACGCTCTGGTTCGCAGCTGTGCTTGCTGCGTGGGTCGCTCCCACTGCGCCGGTCGCATTGCTCCCTGCGCCGCTTCCGGATCGCGAGTTCACCCCTGTCGCGCTTCCGTCGCGCAGCCCTGTCATCCCGCGTTCGGGCGCTGTCATCGCGCGCGCGTATTCGTCCGGACGGGGAAACGGGTCGGGATGACGTGGAACATATTGCACGCGACTCTCGGCGTCGTGCGCGCGTACACCTGCCGCCGCGCCACCTAGGTCGACGCGCATCCAGCCGAGATTCTGCGAAACCTTCACCTCTGCCCAGGCGTGCGCTTCGTTCTGCACGAAGCGAGTGGGAATCCCAAGACCAAGAGCGGTGATCATGAAGGCGTACACGCGATGGCGGCAAACGCCCTTGCGCCCGAGCGCTAGGTCCAAATAAATGTCGCCTGTGTCTGCTGGAGGATCGTGCGACTCCACGAAGGATCGAAAGTACGCGGTCATCCGCAAGAGCGCGTCTCCGATCGCGTCTGCTCGTGAGAGTCCGAGATGTGTATGCACGCTCTCTGCTCTTCGCTGCACGCTTCGCGGAAGTCGGAACGCTTGATCCGAAAGCGTGGAGATCGACTCTGCGGGAAGTGGCGCCCCGAAGTAAGACTGCGGCGCATCCATCAAGTAGTTCACACGCAGCGTGCGCGCAGTGGATACAGCTCGTGCCTCGACGACCGCGAAGAAGTTATCCGCGGCGTCGCGTTCGACGCGCACGAGAGTCGTGGGCGTTACGTCGAGGACAAGCACGCGTGATTCGGGCGAGACGGATGGTAGCGGTGCGCTCAGACGCCCGCTCGATCCAGATTGGGAGAAATCGAGCACCACAGATGCCCAAAACAGATCGCGCACTCTCGAATCGGGCGGCGGCGCACCGGACCCTTCGATCGGAACCAGCGTGCGGACATCACGCGGTCGAGACACCGTCAGGAGGGGTGTCACGCCGTCGTCGCTCAACGCGACCGCGTCGTAGGCAACCCCTCGCTTGAAAGGCGCGATGGACGGATTGAAGACCTCGAAGTAGTCGAGCTCAGTTTCCAGCTCCGTTTGGCGGTCGGGTCGGTACGTCGCGACCGGCGTGCTCGCTTCGCCACCGCGAGCGTCTGGCTCTGCGCGAACGGCCATTTCGCCGGATCGCAGTCCCCCTGCTTGTGGAGCCGCCACGACCTCACCGTTGTAGACGAACGCCGTGCCTGATCCCGCCGTCGATCCACGATTGGTCGCCGTTCCAAGCTCTGCATCCACGAGCCCGCGAACGAAAACGTGTGCGGGTTCGTCGGCGCGGGTGGTGGCAATCGAAGCCGTTACGAGGAGAAACAAAATCCCAGAAACTAGACGGAGAGTTGCGGGCGCCCGCCACAAGCAGTGCGCAGATTCCGCGTCACGACGCATCTGCGACTTCATGTTCGTTGTATTAGCACTTCGGATCCCCTACATTCACCAAGAATGTCGTACGTGTGGGGCATCCTTGGGCTCTCGGTGTTGGTGCTCATCCACGAGGCCGGCCACTATTTCGTCGCGCGGGCCTTCGGTATGACGGTCGTGCGGTTCAGTATCGGTTTCGGACCGACGCTCGTTAAGTACCAACCGCGCAACAGCCCGACGACGTTCCAGATCGGTGCCATTCCGCTTCTTGCGTACGTACAGATTGCGGGGATGAATCCGGCGGAAGAAATCGACCCGGACGATCGCGCCCTGTTTCCGAATCAATCTCTTTACGCACGCGTGCTCACGATATTCGCCGGGTCGCTCGCGAACTACGTAGCAGCGTCGCTCATCGTCTTCTTCGTGGCAGTCACTGCCTGGCCCTACACGCCGCTGGTTGCTCCTAGCGCTCCCGACTCCATCGCGGCGCAAGCAGGTCTAAAGCGCGGCGACGTAATCGTGCGCATCGATGGACGTCGCACAGATCTCTTTCAGGACGTCGTGCGGTTCACCCAGCCGAACGCCGGCAAGCCGCTGCGATACGAAGTCGTTCGCGATGGAAAGCCCGTGACGCTGGTGATCACGCCACGCTACGACGCACGCACTGGACACGGCGTGGTAGGGATTCGCGCGCTCGAGAGCAGTGTCTCGCTGCCAGTCGCCGAAGCTGCACGTATGGCGCTTCGGCTACCTGTCGACCTGACCTTGGGAACCGTGCAGGGAATCGTCGAAATGGTACGCCAGCGAACGACCAAAGGCCTCGCAGGTCCCGAGAGGATCAGCAAAGAGCTCGGTGAATCGGTGAAGGATGGAATCGTGCCTTTCATCATGACCGCGGCAACCATCTCAGTCGCGCTTGGAGCGTTCAATCTCCTCCCGTTTCCTGGGCTCGACGGCGGCCGACTCGTTTTCTTGGGCTACGAAGTCATCACGCGCCGGAAACCGAATCAAAAGATCGAAGCGATCATCCACGCCATCGGCATTCTCGTGCTGCTGGCACTGGTCGTGTACGTGAGCTTCAAAGGCGGCAAGCCCGGCTGAGCGCGTTGGAGCCTCCGCTGCCACCGTCGTTTCCGCCTGCGCCCGCCGCGCGATTCGTCACTGCGAATGGCCTCGCGCACCACGTGCTCGAGTGGGACGGAGGATCGGATCACACCGTAGTCGTCTTTCACGGGTACCTGGATTGCGCGTACTCGTTCGCTCCATTTTGCGCGGAGCTCGCCAAGCACGGTCATCATGTAGTCGCGTTCGATTGGCGCGGTCACGGCCAAACGGATTGGATCGGTGCGGGCGGGTACTACCATTTCCCCGACTACGCACTCGATGTCTCGGAGCTCTTGCCGCAGTTGAAACGCAAGACCGTGTCCGCGATCGGCCACTCGATGGGAGGGACGGTTCTCGCGATGTGCGCTGGATCGTTCCCCGCAGGAACGTTCGAACGCGTCGTGCTTGTCGAAGGGCTCGGTCCACCTCAGGCAACTGCAGGCGACTGGCTCGATCGGTTCCAACGCTTTCTTTCGGACGTGGCTCGTGTCCGAAGCAAGAGTCGGAAACGATTCACCGCACGCGAGGCAGCGAAGAAGCTTCGCGACTCGCACGGACCCGAGTTGAGTGAAGCTCTCGCGGAGTTGCTGGCAATCGTGTCCACCCGACCCGTGGAGATGCTCCAGGCGGCGGACCAGCGATTGTGGACGTTCGACCCACTCCATCAAACGGCCGCACCGCTCCCGTTCATACGTGAAGCGTTCCTTTCGCTTTTGAGCGCGATCACGTGTCCCGTGCTCGTAGTGCAAGGAGAGAGAGGCTACGCGCCTCCGGATCTGGATGACCGAGTACGACAAATCTCCTCGGTGAAACGCCTCACGATCCCGACGGTGAGCCACATGATGCACTGGTACGAACCACGGACGCTCGCAGCGGCAGTCGAAGCGTTCCTCGAGGGGTAGAACCGGCTTCGTCAACGTACTCCGCCGCCGTTGACCTGCGTCAAGAAAGACTGTACCAACGGGCCCATGAATATGGCTCGTATTGTAGCGGTTGGTCTCGCCTTGGCGCTCGCGATCGTTCCGATCAGCGCACGTGCGCAATCCACCAGTACGTCGACGGAAACAACGACGACAACGACGACTCCTGCCGAGAGTGCGCCGACAACGACCACTACCACCACGGCGTCGACGGACGAGATGCGCGTCGCGGACGATCAAGCGCGACGTGAGCGCGACGCCGCGCCGCCCCCTCGAAGCGAGATCGACCCATTCGAGGAAGAGGGCCGGGATTACTTCTTTCTTGGTCTTCTTTATCGTCAGGTCGTCGTTCCGAACTTCGTCGTCAACTGGTTCGGCCAGGGAACGATCACCACGTCGAACCCCGGCGTCGGTCTCGAGTTCAACTATCGTAAGAACAGCTTCAACGTCAGCGCCGACGTGTGGTGGCAGAACTTCACGTTCTCCGGCGCGTTCCGCGCCAACGGCGATCCAGTGACGGACACGGAAGTTCTCTACACGGGGAGCAGCTACAAGAACACCGGCGGGTTCTTCGATTTTGGTGTTCTGTTTCTGGCGAGTTCGTTCATGTGGTCTACGGCGATCACCGACTGGTTCGCGATCGAGTACGGAGCAGACCTCGGCTTTGGTTTCGTGATGGGAAAGGTCACGCGCGTCGAAGCCAACCCCGACGGTCGCGGCGGGTTCGTTCCATGCGCATCCGTCGGCATGACCGAACCAGGGGGAGACGTCGCCTCACAAGGTGCGTACTGCGGCCCCACCCTCAACGGCACACGAACCGATCCGGATGGCGGCAAGGGCGAGCACTACAACGTAGAAGCACGCAAATGGTTCGACGGCGGCAGCGTCCCGAGCATTTGGCCTTGGGTTGGCGCGCGATTCGCTCTTCGGTTCAAGCCGATTCACCAGCTCCAAGCTCGTATCGATGTCGGTATCGGAACGCTCGCGTTGTCCTTCGGCGGCAGCATTTCGTACGGCTTCTAACGTCCTGACGTAGGACGTCTTCTGTAGTAGAGCTGCCCTTATGTCGGGAATTTCTAGGCACGCTTCGATCGCGTTCGTTTTCGCGCTCAGCGTGCCTTTTGCTTGGTACGCACGCGAGGTCATCGCTCAGCGCTCAGACGCTGGCCCCACTCCAACGGTGCTACCCGCTCCGCCGGATGCTAACGAGCTTGCTCGCCGCGCCACCGTCGTCGCGCGAATCGGCGACTACACCATCACGCTCGCAATGGTCGAGGCGGCGATCGCCAAGCAGTCACCGATCATGCACGAGAGGTTTCGTGATCCCGCTTACACGCAAGCGTTCGTGCGCGACATGGTCAACGTGGAGTTGCTGGTTCGCGAAGGAGAGAAGCTCGAGCTGGCGAAGGTCCCGCCCGTCCATGGCGTTGTCTCTGACGGCATGGTGCAAACTCTCATCCGCATCGAGTTCGACGACAAGATGCCGCTGCGTTCCATTCCCGATGATCGCGTGCGCACATATTTTGACGCGCACCCCGACCAGTTCGTCAGACCCGAGATGCGTCGCGCCGCTCACGTTCAGGTCGCAACGAAAGAGGCCGCAGACGAGCTCGTTCGCTCACTCAGGGATGCGGACCAGGCCGCGTTTCGGGAGGCTGCTCGACAAAAGAGCGTGGACACGGAAACGAACCAGCGCGGTGGAGATCTAGGATTCTTCCCGCGTCAGGCACGGGCGAAGAACGCACCGGGGCAAGCACCCGATGTCCAGATCGATCTACAGCTGCGCGAGGTCGCGTTTGCCTTGCGAGAGATCGGCGATGTCAGCGAGCCAGTGCGCATCGGAACGAACTGGTCGGTGGTCAAGCTCACCGGAATCCGTGCAGCCGAATCGCGGTCGTACGAATCCGCTGCGCAAACCATTCGGTTGCAGCTTTGGCGAGAACACCGGCAACAGGCGATTGACGCATTCGTCGATCGGCTGCGAACGAATTTCGCGCCGACGGTCACGGAAGAGCTCGTCGCAAAAGTGAAGCTCGACCCAATCGATCCGGCGAAGATTCGCGATCCGCACCACGAACGCTGACGCCGAACCGAACGAGCCCGGGACGCACTCATATTGTTGTTCCCGGCGTCCGAGTGGGGTAAGTTGACCCCGCCCCAATGGACCAAGAGATTCCCGTACCTGCCGCGCCAGAGGCGACAAAACTCCATTACATCGGCGGCAAACCGACGAGCATCACGCTTCGCCGGATCCAGCTGATCGTGCAGCGAGACGGGGTCGAAACGGGCCGTCATACGTTCGACAAGGAGACCGTCACCATCGGTGCTGTCGAAGACAACGATCTCGTCCTCGATGACGAGACGGTTTCTCGCAACCACTGCCGTATCTGGCTCGAGGGCGGCAACTACATGATTTCGGATCTGCACTCGACGAACGGTACGTTCGTGAATCGGATCCGCATTCGGGAGGCTTTTCTCCGACCTGACGTCACCATCGCGCTCGGCAAGAGCGAGATCACGTTTGCGCCGGTCGACGAGCAAGTGCAAATCGTTCCGTCGAAGAAGGATCGCTTCGGGGACATCATCGGTTCGCATCCGAAGCTCCGCGAGCTTTACGCGATTCTCGAGAAGATTGCTCCGACCGACGCGACGGTGATCATCGAAGGCGAGACCGGTACCGGCAAAGAGGTCGTTTCGCGGACCATTCACATGGAATCGCGACGGCGCGACGGACCATTCATGGTGTTCGATTGCAGTGCCGTGCCAGAGAACCTCATCGAGAGCGAGCTCTTTGGTCACGAGAAGGGCGCGTTCACCGGCGCGATCAACACCCGACAAGGCGTGTTCGAGCTTGCGGATGGTGGAACGGTATTTCTCGACGAGCTAGGTGAGCTTCAACTGGAGCTGCAACCGCGCTTGCTTCGCGTGCTCGAGCAACGCGAAGTAAAACGAGTTGGCGGCAGCAAGCCAACGAAGGTCAACGTGCGCGTCATCGCGGCCACCAACCGTGACCTCGAGAAGGAAGTCCGCGCGGGCCGATTCCGGGAAGACCTCTTCTATCGGTTGAGCGTCGTGCGTGTTTCGCTTCCGCCACTCCGAGATCGCCCCGAGGATTTGCCGCTGCTCATCAAGCACTTCCTCAAGATTGGACAGTTCAATCGACTGCCAGACGGTGGAAGGAAGGTAACGCAGCTCGCTCGCGAAGCTATGGACCTGCTCGGCAACTACCAGTGGCCAGGAAACGTGCGCGAGCTGCACAACGTGATCGAACGCGCGGTCAGCTTCGCTGATGGCGAAATTATCCAGCTACGTGATTTGCCCGATCAGATCATCCTGCTTCGCGGGCGTCCCCGTTCCGATTCGACTGCCATCAACGCTCCCGCGGTCGCGGGCAAGCCTGTTGTGGGCATGACCTCGGTGGTATCGCCGCCCGTCGGAGGGCCGGTTCCTCCCGTCGATGGGACCTTCAAGGACGCTAAGGAGAAATGGATCGCTTCCTTTGAGCGCGACTACATCGCGAACTTGCTGCGCAAGAACAACATGAACATCTCGCACGCAGCTCGCGAAGCGGAAATCGACAGAAAGTATTTCCGGAAGCTCATGAAGAAGTACGGACTCTCTGCCCATGGCGAAGCAGAGGTCGAAGAAGAGGACGACGACGTCGAATGAGCATCGCGTCGGCGCCCGCTCGAATGACTTGTAAGCGGGGCGTCGTTTCCGTTATACCGGATGCTTCTCCGTCGCAGACAAACGAAATATCTCGCGAGAATTTGCAATGAAAATAACATCGCTCGTCCTGTTCACGCTGCTGGCAACGCAAGTTGCGTGCAATCGAGGAAAGAACGCGACTGGAGCAAATCGCGCGGCGGCGGCAGCTTCGGCGTCTACTTCGTTGACCCTCGGTGCGTACACGACACCGCGCGAAGCGTACGGCAAGGCGATCATTCCGCGCTTTCGCAAAGACTGGCAGACCCGCGGCAACGGCAACGTGGAGTTCCGCGAGTCGTATTTGGGAAGCAGCGCACAAGCGCGCGCGATTGCCGGAGGGTTCGAAGCAGACATCGCCGCGCTGTCGCTCGAGCCGGACATCGAAGAGCTACGAAAAGCCGGCCTGATCACCCACGCATGGAACGCGGGTCCGCACCATGGAGTCGTGGCGCAATCCGTGGTCGTAATCGGGGTTCGCGCAGGAAATCCGAAAGGCATTCGCGACTGGGAAGACCTCGCCAGACCGGGGATCGAAGTGCTCACACCAAACGTGCGAACGAGTGGCGGCGCGATGTGGAATGTTCTCGCGGTGTACGGAGCCGCGCTACGCGGTCACGCCGGGGCGGCGAACGCAGGTCCAGACGGAGCGCTCAAGCTGCTCGCGCGCGTGCTTCGAAACGTAAAGATCATGGACCGCGGCGCGCGCGATTCGATGCTGACGTTCGAGCGCGGCGTCGGAGATGCGATCATTACCTACGAGAACGAGATACTCGTGGGTCGGGCAAAAGGGCAGCGCTACGACTTCGTTACGCCACCGTCTACGATCCTGATCGAGAACCCGGTCGCACTCGTCGATACCTACGTCGACCGTCATCAGACTCGAGCGGTCGCCGAAGCCTTCGTCACGTATCTCTGGACGACCGAGGCTCAGCGCGCGTATGCGGAGAATGGACTGAGACCGGTGGATCCGACCGTTGCGGCGGAAGTCGGCGCGAAGTTTCCTCCCGTGCAGCACTTGTTCACCGTCCGAGATCTCGGCAATTGGGCCGGTGTCCAAGCGGCCGTCTTCGCGCAGGGCGGGGCGTATGACCAAGCACTCGAACAGAGTCGCAACACGGGACTATGAGTCCGGTCAGTCACGCGCTGCGCGCAACGCGCACTGAACAAGCGATCCGCGGGGCAATCATTGTCTACATCGTCCTGCTCGTCGCCGCTCCGCTGTTGGTTCTCGTTCAGTACGGGCTGAGCGACGGCCTTTCGGCGTTCGTCCATCGAATCACTGCGTCAACCGCACGCGCAGCGCTGTGGCTCACATTGTGGACCGCGGTGCTGGTAGGCGTGCTGAACGTGGTGCTCGGCACCGCCACCGCGTGGGTGCTGGTTCGCTATCGATTCGTTGGCCGCTCGTTCTTGTCGGCCCTAATCGATCTGCCACTCGCGATTCCAACACTGCTTGCCGGTGTGATGATCGCAGTTTTGTTTGGCCCTACGTCGCTTGCAGGGACAAGGCTCTCCGCCCTTGGCATCGAGATTGTCTTCGCTCGACCGGGAATCGTGCTCGCACTCATGTTCGTAACGCTTCCGTTCGTAATCCGCGCGGTAGAACCCGTGCTCTCTGAGCTCGATCCCGCAGAAGAAGAAGCCGCCATCGTTCTGGGAGCGGGACCCATTCGCACGTTTCGCACGGTGTTCCTTCCTGCCATCCTTCCCGCCGCAGTCTCTGGCGCGATTCGTTCCGCCGGGCGCGCCATCGGCGAGTTTGGTTCGATCGTCGTCGTCGCAGGAAACATCCCGCTTAGTACGCTGACCGCCCCGGTGTTCATCTTCGGGGAGATCGAGAGCGGTGCGCCACGAACAGCTGCCGCGGCCTCCATCGTTCTGCTCTTCTTTGCGCTCGCGCTGCACGGGCTCGCCCGCTACCTCGAGACCCACACAGGAGCGCGTCATGCCAGCTCCTAATGGTCTCCCCCAGCGAACTTCTCGCGGCTTGCTCCGCGTGGGCCGCACAGCGCTCGTAGTCATCGTCATGACGTATCTGGCGGTCGTGCTCATGGCCCCCATGGCATCGCTTGCCGTAGAAACCGGACGCATCGGGGTAGGAGAAGCGTTCTCGCGCGTTGTTCAGCCAAACGCGCTGGCAGCGCTCGAAGCAACTCTCATCTTGGTTTTGATTGCACTGCCCGTGAACGCAATCATCGGCACGTTCGGCGCCATCGCGATCGTGCGACATCGATTTGCGGGGCGCGAGATCGTAAGCGCGTTGTGCGATCTGCCGCTCGCAGTCTCACCCGTGATGATTGGGCTGGCATTCTTGCTCATGGTCGGTCGCGATGGGCTTCTCGCACCACTCCTGCGCGAGCTCGACTGGAAAGTCGTCTTCGCATTTCCGGGTCTCATCGTTGCGACCCTCTTCGTGACGTTGCCGTACACGATTCGAGAGGTCTCGTATGTCCTGGAGGAGATCGGGACGAGCCAAGAGGAAGCTGCGACGACGCTCGGCGCTTCTCATTGGCAGACGTTCTGGAGAATCACCCTACCCAACATCCGTGTCGCGTTAGGCTACGGGCTCTTGATGACCATCGCTCGGTCGCTTGGGGAGTTCGGTGCCGTGCTCGTGCTCGGAGGAAGCATCTCCGGGCAAACCCAAACCGCGACGACGTTCATTCACGACGCGATGGAGGAGCGTGAGACGGCCGGCGCGTACGGGATGGCGGCAGTCCTGGGCCTGACGAGCATTGTGCTTCTGCTCGCCCTCGAGTGGGCAAAAGACGCACAAGCGCGAGCACAGTCGAGGACCACGTCATGAACATTCGCGTAGCAAATATTCGCAAGCGCATTGGCAACTTCGTCGCAGTGAACGACGTGAGCTTCGAAGTCGAAGATGGATCCCTCGTGGCGTTGCTTGGCCCATCAGGCAGCGGAAAAAGCACGATTCTGCGTATCTTGGCGGGCTTGGAGTTTGCGGACTCCGGCTCGGTGTTCTTCGACAACGAAGACGCGACCCACACTCACGCTCGGCTTCGCGCGATTGGTTTCGTGTTCCAGCACTACGCTCTGTTTCGGCATCTCACGGTCTTCGACAACGTCATCTTCGGGCTCGATGTGCGCGGCACTCCGAAAGCGGCCGCAACAAAACGCGCTAACGAGCTTCTCAAGCTCGTGGGTTTGACTGGGTACGGCCACCGGTATCCGTCTCAGTTGTCCGGCGGCCAACGTCAGCGAGTAGCACTCGCGCGTGCTCTGGCACCGGAGCCTCGCATCTTGCTACTCGACGAACCTTTCGGAGCAGTAGACGCAAAAGTACGAGAAGAGCTTCGGCAGTGGCTCAGGCGCTTACACGACGAAGTCGGTGTGACGTCGATCTTCGTTACCCACGATCAGGACGAAGCGTTCTCGGTCGCGGACAAGGTCTTGGTGCTCAACAAAGGCGGCCTAGAACAGACTGGAACGCCGACCGAGATTTTGGATGAGCCCGCCACCGAGTTCGTCGCTCGGTTCGTAGGCGAGGTGAACGTCTTCCCAGCAACGATCCACGACGGGCACGCCATCGCAGGCGCGCTCCGCGCGCCAGTTCCGAACACAGAAGGAAGTGGACGCATGAACTTGGTCGTTCGTGCGTACGATCTGAAATTCTGGCGAGAGGATCCAGGCGTGGCCACGGTCGAACGCGTCGTGACGCTCGGCGACCGCGTGCGCGTCCATGCAGTCGTCGACGGGGCTGGGCCCATCGTTGCGCAGTTTCCGCGACGCAGCAGCCTGCTCAAAGGCGTCGACCCTGGCGCGAGAATTCAGATCGAAGTAACGACTGCACGCACCTACCCGAGCATGACGATCTTTCCCCCCACCACGTAGCGCGGCGCACTGCAGACGAGCCTTAGAACGTCGTGTCCAGCTGCGCGTGCAAAACGTGGTCTGCTCGCGTGAAGTCGTACGCAGACGAGACACGAGCGATCCAGTCAATCTGCAACTTCATACGATGGCCGTTGAAGTAGTAATTCGCGCCCGCAGCGACCTCGTATCCGCGCGTGTTTGCTTCCGTGATGTATGCGGGATCCGTGGTTGCGTTCGCATACAAACCCGACATGCGGCCGACGAGCTCGACCGGTGGGTCGAACAAGTACGAGGCCTGCACAATCCATCCGTATCCGCTGCGCGTGAATTCGCGGCGCGCCATTCCATCAGGCGCGGTGGAGGCGATCACGTCGTTCGAGGCGCTCTTCCACAAGAACTCGCCTTGCAAGGCGAAGCCCAACCATTTGAAAACCAAGTCCGCGGTGAAATGCGTGTAATCGGTCGTCCCGCCGAGGAAAGTAGTTCCCGTCGTGCTCCGCAGACGGTTTGTGTTGAGGTTGTGGACGACCGCGACGCCAATCGCCAAACGAGGATCGCGACGCCGGTCGAGATCACCTTCGACGTCGTCATCGATCGTTCCGAGCGGACGAAGCTCTAGACGCGCGAGCAACAATGCACCCGGTTCTTTGCCGAGACTCAGGTTGGTCCCACCTCCGCCAAACGCGCCGAGTCGCCACGCGAACGGGGAGTTGTTCCCAAGAAACTTGTCCGAGTAGATCACGATACCCACGTCTCGGTCGAGCGTGAGCTCCGAGACGGGCCGCGGACGATCCGCGAGTTGAAGCGCCCATTCGCGGACGGTTCGCAGGCGATCGAACGGAACGAAGAACTGCCCCACCCTAAGGTTGAAGTCGCGGTGGAACTTGAAGTCGAGGTATGCGTCGTAGATCGGAGAGACGGCCCCCTCACGGTAGTCGCGACCTGCTAGTGCGAGTTGAATCATGTACGTGTACTCGGGCCGCACGAAGTGCCCGGAGAACCAGAGACGCAGGGTTCCGACGTTCACAGTCTGTTGTGGGTTCTGCACTCCCATCGCATCTGCGGGTGGAATGTTCAGCTGATAGCGCAGCTGAATGCGGCTCCGCAGATTGAGAGAGAATGCGTCTCCGACCTTGACCGTGAGACCATTTCCTACCGAACCGGTGATGGCGATGTCGCCAACGTCGGTGTGTGCGACCACAGCCGAGGGCGCGGTTGCCCTCTGCGCCGCTGTGGGGGCCGGAGCGGGGGCAGACTCGGGCGGGGGCGGCGGGGGAGTGACGCCCGAGCTGGCACCAACGGGTGCGACCTGGGCGAGAGCGCTCGAACTAGCGAGAATCGAGAGGGCGTTGAAAACAAACCACAATCTAGCGTTCGACATAGCAGCCATACATCCAATATAACGGATGTCGTTGGACTACAAGCTTTTTGTCCTACCGGTTCGGTTCCGGGTAGCGCCTCGAACCAGCGAGTCTCGAGGTGCGTGCGACGCCCGGCGACTCCGGGTTAGGCGTTCGCGGAGGCCCCTGATCGATCCGCGCGACTCTCCCCTTTTGTGGGTCGAAGAAATCCATTCTCTTGGTACCAACGGATCGACTTCTGAACCGTTTCACGCAGCGGACGAGAAGGCAGACCCAACTCGGTGCGCGCCTTCGTCACGTCGAAGAACGAGTTCTTCGTTCCGTACTGCATCGCTTTGTACGTCGTGAGCGGATGTTTGTGCGTGAATCGATTTGCAACCTCTTCCATTGCCCAGCCAATCGCTAGCGCGACAGGAACTGGAATCTCGCGATCGGCGAATTTGATTCCTGCCTCTTCCGAAATGAGCCTGAAAAAGTCGCGGAATGTGATGTTGTGATCGCCAAGGATGTAGCGCTGACCGACGCGCCCTTTCTCTTCTGCGAGAAGGTGCCCCTGCGCGACGATGTCGACATCGACCGCGTTGAATCCACCGGCCGAATAACCAGGCGTCTTTCCTTTGACCACTCCCAAAAGAATCTTGCCTGTCGGAGTCGGCGCGCGATCCCTCTCTCCGAACGGAAACGCTGGATTCACCATCACGACCGGAGCTCCGGAGTCGGCGAACCGCTGCGCGACACGCTCCGAGAGGTACTTAGTCAACAGGTACTCATTCGCGAACCCAAACATGTTGAACGGAATGCTCTCGTCCGCTGGTTGCCCATCGGGGCGCATTCCGATGGCCGCGATCGACGACGTGTAAACGATGCGCTTCACCTTCTGCTTCAACGCAGACAACAAGACGCTCGTGGTGCCTTCAACGTTGACTCGATAGATGAGCTCGGGGTCCGGGAGCCAGATTCGATAAATCGCTGCCAGATGATGTAGTGCCTCTGCTCCCGATAAGACGCGATCGAACGCAGCTGCGTCATTCACATCGGCAGCAACGCGCTCCACGTCGATACCGTCGAGATTGGTCACGTCGGCGTTTGGCTCCACGACCGCGATGACCTTGCGTCCTGCGGCAAGCAGTTGGCGGACGACATTCGACCCGATGAAACCGTTCGCACCTGTTACGACGACGTGACCCATTCTTATCTCCTACTCGCGCTACAGGTTCGGTCGCTGCCGGCACCCGTCTGACACGCTCTAACAGATGAATTGAACGTGCTCAAAGTGCCGCGCGGGCAGGCCCGGTCGCGAACCTCGGCGCTCGTGATGTAACGCACATCCCATCGGCTCGCGCGAACGCAGATCCGCAAGTAGACCTACTTTCCAATCCAATGACGCATCCGAACAACCCCTACACAGAGGAACACGAACTATTTCGGCAGCAGGTGCGAACCTTCGTGAGCAAAGAGCTCGCGCCGCACGCCGACGAATGGGAACGCGACGAGATGTTCCCGAACTGGGTTTTCAAGCGCGCAGGCGAGCTTGGAATTCTCGGCGCGCACTACCCGGAGGAAGTGGGCGGTGGCGGCGGTGACTGGTGGTTCAGCGCGGCGAAAGCCGAAGAGCTGACCAAGGCAGGCGCCGCTGGTGTCAGCATGGGTCTTCTAGTCCAGAGCGACATGGCGACGCCGTGCATCAGCGATCTGGGAACGAAGGACCAAATCGCAGAGTTCCTCACTCCCGCTTTGCGCGGAGAGAAGATCGCAGCGCTCGGGGTAAGTGAGCCCGCTGCTGGATCGGACGTCGCAGGCATCCGCACGACGGCGAAAAAAGTCGGTGGTGACTGGGTCATCAACGGCAGCAAGACTTACATCACGAACGGAACGCGCGCCGACTTCGTGACGCTCCTCTGCAAGACGGATCCCGACAGCAAGCACGCGGGCATCTCGATCATCTTGGTTCCGACGAACGCCAAGGGCTTCAGCGTTTCGAAGAAACTCAAGAAGGTCGGCAACTGGGCGAGCGACACCGCCGAGCTTTTCTTCGACGATGTTCGCGTTCCTGCGCGGAACCTGCTCGGTGAGGAAGGCAAAGGCTTCTACTACTTGATGCAGAATTTCCAGTCCGAGCGCCTCGTCGCATCGCTGAGCTCATGCTCCGGTATGCGGCACGCACTCGACCGTTCTGTCGAGTGGGGTCGCGAGCGCAACGCGTTCGGGAAGCCGTTGATGAAGCGCGAGTACTGGCAGCACAAAATGGTGGACCTCTACACCAAGGTAGAAGCGGGCAAAGCGCTCTCGTACTCCGCGACTCACGCGTACAACTACGACAAGTACGTCAAGAAGGGCGAGATCTCGTTCGAGACCACGAAGCTCATCAGCATGGCGAAAGTATTCGTCGGCGACGTGTCTGGTGAAGTGATGGACCAGTGCATGCAGTTCCACGGCGGAATGGGCTACCTCGAAGAGCTGTGGGTCGGCCGCGCGTGGCGCGACGCGCGCTTGTTCCGGATCGGCGGAGGCACGACGGAAGTCATGCGTTACGCGATCGCCAAATTGATGGGTTTCTGAAGAAAAGGTTCAAGGAGAACAAAAATGGGTACCGCATACATCATCGACGCAGTTCGCACTCCACGTGGCCGCGGTAAGAAGGACCAAGGCGCTCTCTCCAGCATCCATCCGCAAGAGCTCCTCGCTCAGTCGCTAAACGCGCTCATGGACCGCACGAAGATCGATCGCGCCCTCATCGAAGACGTCGTCGTTGGATGCGTCAGTCACGTCAACGATCAGGGTTCGAACATCGCGCGCAACGCCGTCTTGGCGGCGAACTGGCCGATCAACGTCACGGGTGTGACCCTCAATCGATTCTGTGGCTCGGGTCTCCAGGCAACCAACTTTGCAGCGATGGGCGTGGCTTCCGGCGTGCAGGACTTTGCCATCGGCGGCGGCGTCGAGAGCATGTCTCGTGTTCCGATGGGATCCGACGGCGGCGGCATCGATGGCAACAATCTGGTTCTCCGCAAGCGCCTCATGCAGGTTCCGCAAGGCATCAGCGCCGACTTGATCGCGACGATGGAAGGTTTCTCTCGCGCTGACCTCGATGCATTCGCGGCTGACTCGCAGAAGAAGGCGGAAGTTTCCCAGAAAGAGGGCTACTTCAAGAAGAGCATCGTCGGAATCAAAGACCCCGAGAGCGGCAAGCTTCTTCTCGAGGTGGATGAGCATCCTCGACACGGAACCACCACGGAGTCGCTCGGCGGTCTGAAGCCGGCGTTCGTGATGATGGGCGCAATGCCGGTTGGTCCCAACGGCGAAACACTCGATCAGATGGCCCTCAAGAGCTATCCGAACGTCAAAGAGATCCAGCACCTTCACACCGCTGGGAACTCCAGCGGCATCGTTGACGGCGCAGCGGCAGTTCTCTTCGCGAGCGAAGAAGCCGTCAAGGCTCACGGTTTGAAGCCGCGCGCCAAGATTCGCGCGATGGCGACGCTTGGGTCCGAGCCGGTCATCATGCTCACTGCCCCAGCGGCAACCTCCGAGCGCGCGCTCAAGAAGGCGGGCATGAAGGCGAGCGACATCGACCTTTGGGAGATCAATGAAGCCTTCGCTGCGGTTCCGCTTCAGACGATTCGCAAGCTGAGCATCGACCCGTCACGAGTGAACGTCGCGGGCGGCGCGATCGCCCTCGGTCACCCACTTGGTGCAACTGGTGCGATGCTCCTCAACACAGCAATCGACGAGCTCGAGCGACGCAATCTCGCTACCGCCCTCATCACGTTGTGCATTGGTGGCGGCATGGGCATCGCTACGATCATTGAGCGCGTCTGAGACACGCGGACGCCGTTTGAATCAATCCCCCACCCGCGGATGTGGCGTTCTGTCCCCGGTCCCCGCGAGGTGGGTTCGCTCTCTCTGAATGTTTGTATTGCAAGCGAGCATTCGGTGTCACACGCTTCGACAGTGATGGGTCAGGGTGCAAGCGAGGGCGCGCGCGGCAACGCGGGTCGCGTACCATGGCAGCGCGGAGAGGTCGTCCTCCGCACCGCGACCGACATCACGCTGACGCTTACCCCGCGGGATGCCAACAACATCGCGCGAGCTATTCGCATCCAGGCCACCACCCGACGAGTGGACGTCGCGGAGAACCTGCGTGACGCCGCGTTCGGCGCGGGAGCCTTCACTCCGCTGCGCGAGAACGACGACGTTCGATTCGGAAGCTACACCCTTACCGTACAGACGGCCGACACACTCCGGCTCGAGTCCTGGATCGCCGCAACCACAACTGGCCGATACGGCGTAGTCATCACCGTGCAACGCACGCCCGCGAACGCTTGGCGTGTACTGGGTATCGGCGCGCTCATCGCCCACCACACTCTGCGCTAACGCATGACCCATCCCTCGGCCGAGGCATCGTCGACGACAGATGATGGCCAAAACGTCGACGTCTATCGGCATCGTGCAAAGATTGGCCGCATTGCGCTGGCTGTCCGCACCGCGATCGCGCAGGTCGTTATTCTTGGAGGCACGGTTGTCTTGGCGCGCTATCTGCGCCCCGCCGACTACGGCGCGTTCGCAATGGTGCAGGCCGTGCTCACGGTCCTGACGTTGGTCGGGGACGGAGGACTCGGTGGGGCGCTAATTCAGAAAAAGTCTTCGCCCACTCAAGAGGAGCTATCAAGCGTGTTCTTCGCGCAGCTCTCTTTGGCGGTCGTGGTCATGCTACTGGCTTTCGGGCTCGGGATGATCTTGCCGACGTTCTGGCCCGACCTACCCGCGCACGTCTCGTGGATCCTCTTGGCGTTGGGAGCGAACTTCATGTTCGTGTGCGCGCGAGTCGTGCCCACGTTGCTCATGGAACGCGAGCTCCACTTCGTGCGAGTGTCGATTCTCGACACCGTCAACTCCATCACGTTCTTTCTCGTAGCGTCTGTGCTTGCGCTGAAAGGGTTCGGCGTGTGGGCGCTCGTGCTCGGCGTCCTCGCCCAAGGTTCCATCGGATTCCTAGTCGCTGTCCTGCTGCGCCCTTGGCGTCCGAGCTTCGTGTTCAAGCCGGCGGTCGTGCGGGGACTACTTGGCTTCGGCGTTCCGTATCAGGCGCGAACTGCGCTCACACTCCTGACCCGCTCTTCGATCCCGGTCATCGCTGGCACGATGATGGGCACCCACTCGGTCGGCCTTCTGAATTGGGCCCTCGAAACCGCTTTCTTTCCGCTCACGTTCATCGAGATCATCGCGCGGGTGAGCTTTCCGCTTTACAGCCGCCTTCAAGGAGAGCCGGCATTGTTCAGCGCCGAGATGGAGCGCTCGATGCGGCTCGGTGCAACCATCACCCTGCTCATGTCCGGATTGTTTCTGGGCCTCGGCCCCGAGCTCACGGTCATCGTCTACGGAGCACAATGGCAGGAAGCCGTCCCCGCGCTTGGCGCGTTCGCGGCAGGCGTCACGCTCGGGATGCTGGTGTTCGTGTTGGCACCCGCCTTCGACGCGATCGGGAAACCACGCATCGTCATGCTTCAAATGCTCTTCGTCGCCTGCGCGGTCTGGCTCGCGACATGGCTCGGCATGCGCGTCAACGGCATCGCGGGTTTTGCTATCGGCTACTCTGTCGTGCTCGCCACCGGCGCCATCGGGATCTGGCTGGTGGCCCGAAAGGCGTTGCCGACCTTCCCAATCATCCGTCCTTTTCTCGCTCCGGCCATCGGCTCGATCGCGATCATCCTGATCGGACGGCTTGCTCTTGGACCGGTCACTCGAGGCCCCCTCATGCTCATCGTGTCCGTGCTCGCGGAGGTCATCGTCTTCCTCGTCATTGTCGCTGCGCTGGACAAGAAAACGCGCGACGTCCTCCACGCAAGCTTGCCCGGTCAAAAGCCAGCGGTACTCGGCGCGAGCTGAGGCCAGTGCTAAGGTGCCACGCGTATGGCGCCTTCCCTTGCGCACGACCGCTCGCGGGTCGAAGCCAATAGCACTGCGCGCGTAGGAATCGCTCTGGCGATGTACAACCCGGAGCTCATCTCGTTTCGGGAGCAGCTCGTGTCCATCCGTGAGCAGAGCCATTCCAACTGGTTCTGCGTGATCACGGCGGACTCGCCCCTGGCGCCATTGTCCACGTCGCGGGAGGTCGGTGAGTTCTTCAACGACCCGCGGTTCGAGTGGCACGAGAACGCAGTTCGCCGCGGGCATCGTGAGAACTTCGCGAGGGCCATCGAGCTTTGCGTCGCTGGCGGTGCTCGCTTCATCGCCTGCGCCGATCAAGATGACGTCTGGTATTCAAACAAGATCAGCGAGCTCGTGAGCACGATTGAGGACAAACCACTTCTAAGCGTCGTTCACGCCGATATGGACGTGCTGGTCGATGGGAAGAAGATCGCGAAATCGGCTTGGGAGCTCGAACGCCGCTCCGCGGATCGCGTCGACCCTACAAGCTTGCTCGTGCGGAACGTGGTCACTGGCGCATCGATGATCATGGATGCGGAGCTCGCACGTCGTTATCCCGCGATTCCTGCCGGCGCGGTGTTCCACGATCACTGGTACGCAATCCTCGCAAGCTTCCACGGCGGGGTGTACGCGCTTCACAAGCGCCTCCACGCGTATAGGCAACACACAGAGAACGTTGTCGGCATCCGCCCGTATCGCGGGTTCTTCGATGGGATGACGTTCTCGGAGATCCTCGAGAAACGCGAGGAGGCGGTAACCAATTTCCGTGCACGACGCGATCTCGCCCGGGCCGTGGACGCAAGTGGCGTGCAGCTCACACCATTTCAACGCGTCGCGTTCACGCGAACATTCGATGGCGGACTGGGTCTCGTAGGATTTGGCGCAGCATCCGTGCGCGATCCCTCGGTCGTCCGAGAATGCATCGCCCTCGCAGCAGGAAAGCTCCTCAGCGCTTTCTCCGGCGAATAGGCCGACGAGCCTGATCGCTTACCGATATCCGAGCACGAGTCCACGCGCAATCACGTACCAGCCATCGGCCGTGACGAACAGCAAGAGCTTGAACGGAAGACTGACCGTCGTGGGGGAAAGCATGTGCATTCCGAGTGAAAGAAGCACGTTCGCGATCACCATGTCGATGATGAGGAACGGAATGAAGATGAGAAATCCGATCTGAAACGCCTCCGTGAGCTCCGTGATCAGGAACGCTGGCGCAAGAACGAGGAAGTCCTTGTCCGTGACGGTGGACTGTGCTCCTCCACGCGATCGCCTCGCGAGATCGAAAAACAGCGTGCGCTCACGTTGACCGGTGTTGCGTTCGAGAAAGGCTACCAGCGGAGCGGCCGCCGCTTGTATTCCCGCAAGCACAGCGCTCACATCCTCGCCTCGAAGCGGCGCATCGGTGGGAACGTTCTCGAAGTGTGGTCCGGCAGCAGCAACCATCTGCGTTCCGACGGGCGCCATCACGTAGACCGTGAACGTCATTGCGAGCGCAGCGATCACCGTACCCGAGGGCACCTGGTTCACTCCGATCGCGTTTCGAACGAGTGACAACACCACGCTCATCTTCACGAAGCTCGTGAGCGTCATGAAAGCGATGGGGAGGAGAGACAGCGCGGCCAGCGCAAATAGCGTAGACAGCGGATACGAGGAGAGATTCATCCCTCGAGCTCCGGCTGCGCTTGCGTGGGTGCCTTGGCAGTTGCGTCAGACCGACGCTCGAGCGCCTGGCGAAAGCTTGCGTCAGCGGCGCCATTTCCGAGCACCGAAACGCTCCCGCTGTCCGAGGCACCGATCAAGATGTCGCGACCGTCCAACTGAACAAGATACAGAGCCTGCGTCCGAGACAACGACACGCGCTCGAGCACCTTCAGTCTCTTGCTTCGCGCGAGACCCACTCCGGTGCCCAACCCGAAACGCGACATCGTAAACAGTACGGCCCATGCAAGCAGGCAGATGCCCACCAACGCGAACACCGTCTGAAGCAACGCAGTTCCGTACGACGTTTCCAAAGCCCCTCGCGCCGCGATATGACAGATCTCCCGCCAAAATCTAGCGACGGGTGAAAACCGCGAGGGGTGCTCGCAGCCCCGAGCGAATAAACACTACAAGGCGGAGCGGGCCAGGAACTCTGCAACATCCATCTGCGGAATCGTCGCTTCCTTGTCCATATCTTTCAGGCCGTCCGTGATCATCGTCATGCAGAACGGACACGCCGTAGCAATGCTCTGCGCACCGGTATCGAGAAGCTGAAGCGTGCGCTTCTTGTTCACGCGATTGTGGTTCTGCTCTTCCATGAACATCTGCGCGCCGCCGGCACCACAGCAAAGGCCGTTCTTCTTGTTTGCGTAAGCGACCTCGACAAGCTCCACGCCCGGAAGGCGAGAGAGAATCTCGCGAGGCGCTTCGTAGATGTCGTTGTACCGACCGAGGTAGCAGCTGTCGTGGTACGCGATCTTCGCATTGACCGGATTCGTCGGCTTCAGCTTTCCGGCAGACAGAAGCGAGAGGAGAAAGTCGGTGTGGTGGACGACTTCGTACTTGCCGCCGAGCTGTGGGTACTCGTTGAGCAGAGTATTGAAGCAATGCGGGCAGGTCGTGATGACCGGTGTCTTGTGCTCCGCAACACCGTATCGATTCAGTGTGTCCACGTTCTGCTGCGCAAGCATCTGGAACAAGAACTCGTTGCCGGCGCGTCGCGCCGGGTCACCGGTGCACGTTTCCTCGGTGCCGAGGATCGCGAAATCAACGTCCGCCTTTTGGAGGAGCTTCGCCACATCTCGCGCAATCTTCTTTGCGCGGTCGTCGAAGCTTGCAGCGCAACCGACCCAGTAGAGGGCCTCGGGATGCGTCCCGCGCTCGAGCATTTCCGACATCAACGGAACGCCAAGGCCGTCCGCCCACGCACCGCGATCCATGGAGGAGTAGTTCCACGGGTTGCCGTTGAGCTGCATCGCGTTGAAGGGTTTGAGAAGCTCCGCGGGGAACTCATTCTGGATCGTGACTTGGTAGCGGCGCATTCCGACGATCTTGTCCACGTAGGAGATCATCACCGGACACTGCTCTTCGCACGCGCGGCAGGTGGTACACGCCCAGATGACGTCCGCCGAGATCACGTTGTTGATCAGCAGCGCATTGGGCTCACCGGTCGGGGTGTATGCGCCCGCGGGCGCGGGAGGGTTCGTGTGGAGCTCGTGCTTGCCCTCGGATCCCCGTCCGTCGCCGGTGAGAGCGAGCTCGCTCTCATAGAGGTGGTCGCGCAGCGCGAGCGTGAGGTGCTTGGGCGAGAGGACCTTGTCCGTCGTGTACGCCGGACAGTTGTCGCTGCAACGGCCGCACTCTGTGCACGTGTAGAGGTCAAGGATGTGCTTCCAGCTGAGGTCGCGCACCGTCGCAATGCCGACAGACTCCTCGCGCTCGATTCTGCCCTCGAGATCTTTGATTGGCGGGAGCGCCGCCGGTTGAAGGTCGCGTCCGAGCACGTTCGGCAGGGAGGTAATGACGTGAAAGTGCTTCGAGAACGGAAGCAGGTTCAAGAACACCAGAGGCATCGTCGCGTGCCACCAGAAGCCTATGTGCTCGAGGACATGCAGAGCTCCGTACGACAGACCGAGCTTGGCCAGGATGATTCCCATCGTGGAGCCCGCAGGTTCGAAGAAGTGAAAGTGAACGGCATCCCCCGTGGTGCGTGCCGCGAGAGCCATGCGCGCGCCTGAATAGAGAATGTCCGCAACCATCATCGTGATGATGATGCCCAGGATCACCAAGCCTTCGATGCCGAGGGTCATGCGCTTCTGCCGCGTGACGATGCGGTAGTAGATGAAGACCGAGCAGCCGAGGATCACGAGCACCAGGAACGTGTCCTTCGCGAGCCAGTAAAGGTTCGCGAGCATGGTTCCTTCTTTGAGGATTCCGAAGAGGTCGAACGTCGGGTCGAAGCCGCGCCCCCAAAGCACGACGGTGTTCACGATCAGAACGTTGAAGCCGGCGAAGATCAGAGCATGTGCGATCCCCGCGACCTGGTAGCGGCCGCCAGGCATTTTCTTTTGACCCAGCGCATAGACGAGAAGGTCTTCGAGGCGCTGGGGTAGGTCACGCAGCAGCGCGCCGACGTCGTCGAGAGGGAGCTTTGCTTCGGCCGCACCGGTCGCCAGCAACCGATAGCGTCGTTGCGCCGCCCACGCGAAAAACGCCGTGGAGCTGAGGATGATCAGCGAGATCGCGATGGGACTCATTGCGGTAGCTTGGCGTCGAAGAACGCGCGCAGCTTCACGAGCGTGCGCGTTTCTCGGGTGAACGTCGGAGGCGAGTAGCCGCGCGCGAACGCGCGAACTTCCGAGGTGAACGCGTCGAGCACGGCATCGTCGTCGAGAATGTCATCGACGGTGCGTCCGCGAGCCGCGGCTCGGCGCAGGCCGTTCACATACCCCTCCAGGCGGCCGAAGTCCTGCGACAAAAATTCCCGAACGAGATCGGCATCCGCCGCGAGCCGTTCTAGCCCTTTTTTCTCCGAATCGCCCATCTCGGGACGAACCCCGCCGTCTTTGATGGCAAGAGAGGCGGCAACCCGCAGCACGAACGCGTCGTCCAAGTATCCGATGTCGTCGACTCCGTCCGGAATGAGGTCGAGAACCTTGAATAGATAGTTGAGGCTTCCGGCGATCAGATTCCGTGCATTGGCGGTCAGATGCTTCTGCTCGGAAAGCGAACGTCCAAGCAGCTCGGCATCGTCGCCCAACGTGCGGAGCCACACGGGGAATGCGTCGAGGCATTTAGTCTCGGTCGGCGTCATGAGGCCTATGGCATAGCACAAGAATGCCCGTGCTTCTGTGGCTGGGAATTACTCTGTGCCCGAAGCGCAAGCGGCGGAGATTCAGGCCATCAGGGCGGTGATGCGGCCCGTACTTGGTGTTATGCTCCGCGCTCCATGACTGCTCGAATCTCGATGGGACGCTTCTCCGCTGTACTCCTTGGGCTCGCAGCTCCGCTCATGTTCGCCGCTGGAACCGGTGCCGCACAGACCGCTCCTGCAAGCGACACTGATTCTGAGGCCCCCGAGGCGGTCCAATCGCCAGTCGTGCCTGCGCCGAGTCCGATCGTCGTCGCGTTCCTGCCGACTGGACGCATTCCGGCAGCAACTCTCTCGACGATTCGAAGTGCAGTCGACGACAACGCTCGAACTCGCGCTCGCGGTCGTCCGGTGCAAGATCTAACCGACGCTGCTCGCATAGGACGTTGTCGCGACGCCCTCTGTGTCGGAGCGCTGATTACCGAGGCGAACGCCGTGGCCGGTTTGATCGCGAAAGTGAAGAAGGCGGGCCGCGGCTTTGAGCTCAGCATCGAGCTAGTCGATCCCGTGAGCGGCTCGCGTCGTGGTGAAGTTTCGCGTGGGCCAGTCACTGCAGACGCGAGCGCTTCTGTCCGTACGATCTTCGAGCGCGTCGCGAGTGCGTTTCCCGAGCCGCCGCCCCCACCACCGGCTGTGCTCATCGCCGTGAACGTGGATGGTGCAGAGGTTCAGATCGACGGGCGAGCTGTGGGAACGACACCCATCGCGCCCATTACGCTCGCGCCCGGTCGCCACATGATTTCCGTCGCACACCCGGACTACGAGGGTTCGTCGCGATCGGTGCAGATCGGCGATCAAGGAACGACACGAGTCGACATTGAGCTCGAACCCGCGCGCAATCGGCGCAGCCAACTTGAAACGCCGTACGCTCCGTACGCTGGCATGTTCGGGAAATCCGGTGGCACTTTGAGCGACGACGATACCGGCGGGACTACCAACACGAGCTCCGCAGTCGAGTTTGGGCAACAGTCCGACCGCAGAGCCGACGACGACGGCAGTCAGCCACTCTTCGAGCGTTGGTACGTGTGGGTGGGCGCAGGAGTAATCGTCGCCGGCCTCGTCACGATCTTTGCGATCGCGTTCGCACCCCAGAGTGGTGGGACACTTCCCGCGATGGGCGTCCCGTTGCCGGCGATCACGATCTAGATGGCACGACAAACGCGACCGTTCCGTTTAGCGATCGCGTGTTGCCTCATGGCAGCGCAAGCCTGCAGCGGCGAACCGCGCGTCCTTCCGAACGTCACGATTATAGTGACGAGCAACGACATAGCCCTGCGCGCGATCGATAGGCTGGAGCTTGAAATAACGCCAACATCTGCAGGTGAGCGGTTCGAGCCGCAGTCCGCACGAGCGTTCGAGGACGGTGGCACGACCACGGAGGTGACGCCCTCGGGATCGTTTCGGAACGTGTACACGCGTCAGCTTGTCCTCGCGCGGGGAACGCCCGTCGCGAACGGAATGCGCTTTCCGATTTGGATCGTGCCTACGACCGCGGCCGCAATGTCCCGGACGATGACCGCGCCGGTGATGGTCGTTCGCGTCTTTGGCTCGCGCGGGGTCTTGCTCGGTCAAACCTCGCAGCCTCTTGACTGGCCGCCTACCCCAGGGCCGACGCCCGTTGCGGTAAGCGTGACGTGCGCGGGCGGTGGGATCGAGGATCTATGCTCGGCGCCTCGCGACT
>CAZWQH010000015.1:0-27140 GCA_964635815.1 uncultured Sandaracinaceae bacterium | reverse complement strand
CTGAACGCGACTTAATCGAGCAGCCAAGCCAGCAAGCTAAGCGAAAGGAAATTACGCAATGAATTTTGAGTTGTCAAAGGTGCGGCCATGACATCCCGCCCCGACGCATTCATGCCCCTGTGGATCGGCGACTACCTCGCGGACACCACGCACCTCAACACCGAGCAGCACGGCACTTACCTGCTGTTGCTTATGGCGTACTGGCGCCGCGGCGGTCCGTTGCCGGCGGACGATCACTTCCTATCTCGGCACGCGCGCATGACCATGTACAAGTGGAAAGCGCTGCGGCCGATCGTTGCCGCCTTCTTCTCCGAGGTCGATGGCTTGTGGGTAAACAAGCGCGCCGACGAGGAATTGGCCAAGGCCGAGCGCAAATACAAAAATTTGGCAGCCGCAGGGCGAAAAGGCGCAGAAACCCGCAAAATTAACCATAGCCGGGCCAAATATGTGCCGCCAATAACCATACAAAACAGGGCGGAATTAGGTCAGCTAGCGGCTAGCTCACCTAATCCGACAGGCGACACCGAAGCCGCAGCACATGAAACGGCAGAAAACCGCCATATTAACGATAGCGTCGCTACAGCGTTGCCAGTGGCGAAGACGAAGCAATCACAATCACAATCACAAGCATCTAAGGTTAGTACCCCTACCTCTGAGCCATATCCTGAAACTCAGAACCAAGATTCTAGTTTGTTGGTTTCGCAAAAAAGCGAAACTCGCCCTCCCGCTGTTTCGGTTCCGGTCGTATCGGAATTCGAGCAACTGCTTCGGCCTGCATCAAAACCGATTTCGTCGAAGCGGGGCACGCGGTGGCCGGCCGGGCAGACGGTCCCGGATGACTGGATCGCGGCGGCGGCGAAGCGGCGGGCGGAGCGCGGCCTGCCGGTCATAGACCTCGCGCTCGAAGCCGAGAAATTTACGAACTATTGGACAGCCAAGTCCGGCCAAGCGGCGACCAAGGTTGATTGGGCTGCGACGTGGCGGATGTGGTCCCTCAACGCGTACGGAGCAAACGCAAATGGACGAGACACACGAGCGGGACAGCCTGGGAATGTTAAATCCGGCTTCCTCACCGCGATCGAACGGGAACTGGCAGAGATCGAAGCCGCAGAACGAGCCTCACGGCACTGAGGTGCTCGCCGGCCGTCCGGGGGTGTTGCGGGCGATCCGCACCATCTCCGACCAGCGCGGGACGCCTTGGGGCCGGGACGAGGAAGCGGGCAAGCGGTTCGTCGACACCTGGGAGCACATTCTGGGCGACATGCCGGTGCAGGCGTTGCAGGACGCGGTTCTGAACTTCCTCAAGCGGCCGGGCAACAAGTGGCCGCAGCCGGGTGATCTGCGCGAGCTTGCGCGCCAGGAGGACGGCACAGTGCGCTTCGAGCGGCACGGGTACGTTCCGCCGGAGCCTGACTATTCAAACCTGTCGCCGATGGCTTGCGCCTACGAAGGAACCGCAGCGCTCAAGTTAATGAAATGCTCCGTCTCGTACATCGAACACCACGTGCGCGACCGGGCCAAGACGCTCGAAATGGTGGCGAAGGTCAACGCCATGCCCCCCGAGCAGATGCGCAAGCTCGGCATCGATGACCACTCGCTCAAGATCGCGCGGGCGGCCATGGGCGGCGTTGAGGTGCCGAAAGTGCCGTTGCCGAACCTCGAAGGTGCCTCGCCGGAGTTCCTCGACTTGATCGGAGCGAGCGGCGATGGCCGCTAAACACCCACGCAAATCGATTGTGGTGGCCGTGGGCTGCGATTGGCGATGCGGGCGCCGCGAAGGTGCGGAGTGTGTCAGACGCCGCATACGGGCGTTTAAACCAAATAGAGTGCGTTGAGTGTCGGATTGACAAACGTGAATCATTGGAAATAACCCAATAAAATCAATGGAGGCAAAACATGGAACCGATGTCAGTTGACGAAATTCTGGGTGGTGTCTCAGTTTGAATTTTCCGGCTCTTGATATTCGTCGATGAGCTTCACGATGTCGGCCATCGACCAGAGCCGATCGGATAGACCTGCGGCCATAGCTGGCGACGTGCGCAGCGTCTTGTGCTGGCGAACAAAGTTGTACCAAACGAAGTAGAGTGCGAGCGCGTGACAGTGGTTCTCGAACTTCTTCGAGAAGGCATTCGTGAGGCGCGTAAAGCGGCGCATGCTCATGCGCATCGAAAGGTGCTGGCGCTCCGAATAGGACGTGCTGACGTGCGCTAGATCGGGATCGCCCATGACTACATGCTTGCGTGCACCGATGCACTCAGGCGGGCTGTAGCGACCGGGACCGCTGGTATCTTTGCCGAATATCTTGATCAGCTGCGCATAGTCAGCGTCGATCCCAACTGCACCAATCGCGCTCAGGTAGGTTTTGTGCCCATCGGTCGTGAGTTGAACGCGGTTCGCAAGGCGCGATTGCAGGTCGTTGATGAACGCCACGCCAGTGCCGTGCTCGCGATCGCCAACAAACCAAGAAACGATCAGCTTGGAATCCGCATCGATCGCCGACCACGTCCAAACATCGCCAGAGCCAATCGGGGCCGCCTTCGCAGTGGGCAGGTTCTTTTTCTTCGCGTAGGTGTACGACCAGATTTCATCGCATTGGATGCGTTGCGATTTGACGTTGCGCACCGCGTGGTCATGGAAATCTAGGCAGGCCCATCCAGCATCAACCAGGAGCTTCGTCACGGTGTTGATCGATTACATCGACCACCCGCGAAACCGACCGCATGCTTGAGCCCTCAACCAGCAGGCTGAGGATTTGGACACGTTTTTCGGGTGGCAGGCGGTTCATAGGCATGAATATATACATTCATGCCTATGCGCTCAAGCAAAAAGTTCAGTTACCAGCCCACGCCGCTTCGTCAATCGGAGTGGCGTTCACGTAGGGCAGGCGAACGCGCGGCTCCCGGCTCTCTTTTGGATCGTCGGACGCTGCCTCCAGCGCCTCAAGGATTTCCAGGATTTTGCTTATCTCTTTGGTATCAATAGATTTTTCAGCGATGCCCTCAATGAGGGTCTTAATTTCAGTTTTTGTCATGCAACCCTCCTCATCCCATTCCTCGTATGTAACACAACAGCCAAATTCTGCAATGGCACGCCGAGCGAATGCGGATTGCGCACGAGATGGAAGCGCGCGAGCGCATCCCCCCGCTTGGTCACGACCGCGGCGCCAAGACCAAGGCGCTGTGGAACGGCAAGGCGTACGAGATCGTCCCCATCGTGGAGCCGAAGCCCGAAAGGCATTCGCCCGACACGGTAAACGCACTCCACCGCGCCATGAAGTTGTGACATTGCGTAAGTCACAACTTACCGATATGCTCCGCGTACGGAGGGGCATCATGACCGTGAAAGTTAGCGAGGCGCGCATCGCCGCGCTCATGGACTACCTCAAGCGAGGCAAGCGCACGGCACCGACCAACCGCGAGCTTGCCCTCAAGGCCCTGCGCATGGGGCAACAGCGCTATCAGCCCTGGGACCGGATGAAGGGCATTCGCTCGCCCAAGCCGGAGCACGGTGCGGTGGTTCTCGCGGCTGCCGAAATGCTCGGCCTCGTCCTCGTCGAGCGGGGCTCCAACTGGCGCCGCATCACGATCATGGAAACCGGCGACGTGCTTGAGCCCGCGCGGCCGCGCCTTTCGTGCTAGGGTGTGACATGGCACGGCCGACCGACTATCGCCCCGACTACCCTGAACAGGCTTACAAGCTTTGCCTGCTCGGTGCGACCAACGATGAGATCGCGGATTTCTTCGGCGTGGCGACCTCAACCATTCACGAATGGCGCTCCACGCACGAGGCATTTTCGGATGCCATCACGCGCGGGAAGCTGGAAGCGGACGCGAATGTGGCCTCTCGGCTGTATGAACGGGCCATGGGTTACAAGCACGAGGCGGTCAAGATTTTCATGCCCGCCGGCGCCGATGCGCCAGTGTACGCAGAGTACACGGAGCACTTCCCACCTGACACGCAAGCCGCATCCCTTTGGCTCCGCAATCGCCAGCCCGCAAAGTGGCGGGACCGTGTCGAGCATACCGGGGCAGACGGCGGCCCGATCCGCATCGTAACCGGTGTGCCCCGTGCAGACGATTGACCTGGGCTACAGGCCGCGCGAGCAATTCGTTAACTTCCACAAACGCACGAAGCGATGGTCATCGATCGTCGCTCATCGCCGATGCGGCAAGACCGTGGCATGTGTCGGCGATCTGATTGACGCGGCCTACCGGTGCGACAAGCCCGATCCCCGCTTCGCCTACGTGGCCCCGTACTATTCCCAGGCCAAGGACATCGCTTGGTCGTATCTGCGGCGTTTCACGGCGCCCGATGCGTCGGTGCGGGCGTATGAAGCTGAGTTGCGGATAGACCTACCGGCGCGGGATGGATCGACGGCCCGGCTTAGGCTGTACGGTGCGGACAACTACGAGCGGCTTCGCGGCGTGTACTTCGACGGGGTCATCCTCGACGAATACGGCGACATGGACCCGCGCGCGTGGTCGGAAGTCATCCGCCCGGCACTGTCCGACCGGCAGGGCTGGGCCGTGTTCATCGGCACGCCAAAGGGGCGGAACCACTTTTGGGACCTGTGGAACGCAGCGCAGGGGCGTGACGAGTGGTACACGCTCCGGCTCAGGGCGAGCGAGACGGGCATAATTCCGCCGCCTGAACTCCATGACGCCAAACTATCGATGAGCGATGATCAGTACGCCCAAGAGTACGAGTGCAGCTTTGACGCAGCGGTAATCGGCTCCTACTACGGCAAGCTACTCGACACGGCGGACGCGGAAGGCCGCATCACATCCGTACCGCACGCCCCCGAATTGCAGGTGCACACGTGGTGGGACTTGGGCATCGATGACGCCACGGCGATCTGGTTCGTACAGCAGCACGGGCGTGACATCCGGGTGATCGACTACTACGAGAACTCGGGCGCCGGGCTAGAGCACTATGTGTCATACCTGCGCTCGAAGCCGTACGTGTACGCGGACCGGGGCCATTTCCTCCCGCACGATGTGGAGGTGACGGAGCTAAGCTCAGGCAAGAGCCGCTATGCGTTCCTGGCCGGGCTTGGTGTTCGTGGCACGGTTGTCCCCCGTCTTGAAATTGAGGATGGCATCAACGCGGTGCGTCGCATCCTGCCCCGCTGCTGGTTCGACAACGTCAAGTGCGCGCGTGGGCTCGAAGCGCTGCGCCAGTACCGCAAGGAGTGGGACGACAAGACGAAATCATTCCGCCAGCGCCCCCTGCACGACTGGTCGTCACATTCGGCTGATGCGTTCCGCTATGGCGCGGTGATGATCCGCGAGCACACGCAGCGTTCGCCGCTTCCCCGTCGCGCGGCTGGATTGGACTAATTCCGCGCGAGTCAGCCCACCCCTATCCCTGCGCTCATGTCAGGGATCGAACCGTTTCTTGCGTCGCTGTTTGCCACTGCCGGGACCACGACGGCCGCAGCGACAGGTGCTGAGGCTGCCTTGCTGACCGGCGCAGGTGCGACAGCAGCGGGTGCCTCGGCAGGTGAGGCCGCATTGCTTGCGAGCGCTGCGGCTGCATCAGGGCTTCCCGCGAGCGCGGCGGCAGGTGCAGCGGCCGGCGGCACGGCTGGCCTACTCACGGCGGGCAACGTCGGGGCCGCATCATCTGCGGTGGGCACAGGTGCTCAGCTACTCACCCCCAGGCCCGATCTGCCATCGGCCCCCGGTGCGTTGCGCCGTGACGATGCGCAGGCCGAGGCCGACCGGCAAAGCGAGTTGCTGCGCCGTCGTGGTCGCGCTGCGGCGCTGCTCACGCCTGGCGGCGCGCGCGGCGACACATCAACCCCGAGCCTTGGGGCTGCTGCCCTGCTAGGAGCGTAGGCCATGTTCCGGATTGATTTCTTCTCGAACCAAGACGCGGCGGGCAATTCGTCCGAGTACGAGTGGAAGGGCGGCGAAGGCGTGTTCGGCGCGGAGGCGGGTACCTGGGGCGGGGCAAGCGTCAAGCTCCAATCTAAGGGTCCTAACGGCACGTGGATCGATGTTGCTGGCGTGTCGCTGTCGGCGAACGGATTTGTTGAATTTGCGGCGACGCGAGGGGCGGGCCTTCGGGCCGTCGTCACGGGCACGCCAACGGACCTTTACGCTTCCGCAGGGGTGATCTGATGGGCGCGATTATCCGGGCGCCACGGGGCCGCATTCTGGCCGCGTCTTCCGTCGCTGTTACGGCGGCCGCGGACACAAACGAAAACACGCTTGCAACGATCGCGGTCCCAGCGGGCGGAATGGGTTTGAACGGGCTGTTGCGCTATCGGTTTCGATTTTCGCAAACGAACAACGCCAACGCAAAGACAGCGCGCTTGCGGTTTTCCGGGGCCGCTGGAACTGACTTCATCACTGGTCAAAGCTTGGCCAGCAATGCGGCGTTTCAGTTCACTGGCAACATCGCCAATTTGAATGCTACGAACTCCCAAAAGGGGCAGGTTGAAGCCCAAGGCGCAACGACGCTTTTCGTCGGGCCTGCCGTGACAGCGGCGGTTGACACAACAGCGGCAACCACGCTGTTGATTACCGCACAAAAGGGTACGGCTGGCGACACGATCACGCTTGAAAGCTATTTGGTCGAGTTGATCCTGCCGTAACCCGCGCGAGTCAGCCGCGCGATAAGCACGTACAATGACCGGCCCCGTCGACGATCTGCTCAAGCGGCACAGCCAACTCGTCAACGAGCGGGCCGTGTTCGATTCGCTCAATCAAGAGGTCGCGGAACTCGTCCTCCCCGATCATGCGATATTCACCGTTCACGACCGGGTGCAGGGCGAGAAGCGTACGCAGAAGCAATACGATACCACGGCACAGATGGCCACCGCGCAACATGCGTCCGCCGTCGACAGCTTGGCCACGCCGCACAGCACGAAATGGCACAGCCTGGTTGCGGTGGACGAGTCGCTGAACGATCGCGACGACGTGCAGCAATACTTCGCCGACGTGGAACAAACGCTCTATGCGGAGCGGTACGCCCACCGGGCGGACTTCGGCGCGCAGATTTTCGACGTGTGGCGCACGGGCGGCGTCTTTGGCACGACCTCGCTATTCATTGCGGACCAGATCGGCGGCGGTCTTCGTTACAAGGCTCTGCCGGCGGCAGAGGTGTTCGTTGCCGTCGACTCGTGGGGCAGGGTCATCGAACTGCATCGCAAGTTCAAACTGACCGCAGCGGCTGCTTTGAAGGAATACGGCGAGGCGCTGCCGTCCAAAATCCGCGAGGCGGCCGAGAAGGAGCCTTACCGCAAGTTCGATTTCGTGATGTGCATCAAGGCGAACGACGAGCGGAAGGACGGCTATCTCGATGAGCGCGGAATGCCGTTCGTCGCCTACGCAATCCAAATCGACGAGAAGGCGATGTTGCGCACGTCCGGGTTCATGTCCTGGCCGCTGCCCGTCTATCGCTACGACGTGGCGCCGGGTGAGTGGTACGGGCGCGGCTGGGCGGCGCAGGTGTTGCCAGAGATCAAGATGCTCAATCGTATGCGCAAGTCGCACATCCGGCAGACGGAGAAGGCGGCCGACCCGCCCTTGCTTGCGCACGACGATGGGCTTCTGAGCTACGGCACGAACGGCACGCAGCAGACCCCAACCTTGGGGGCGGGCGATATCACCTGGGGCGGCGTGTCGGCGGACGGCAAGCAACTTGTGCAGCCGCTCTATACCGGCGCGGACCTCAACAAGTCCGAAGCCATGATGGAGCGATCAAAGCGTGTAATTCAAGACGCTGCGCTCATTAGCTTGTTCCAAATCCTGCTTGAGAACCCGAAATACACGGCGACCGAGTACCTGGGCCGCATGCAGGAGAAGGCGCAGTTGCTCGGGCCGATGATCGGGCGATCGATCACGACGTTCTTGGGCGAAGTCGTGGAGCGTGAACTCGAAATCTTGTCCCGCCAGGGCAAGCTGCCGCCCATGCCGCGCGTGCTCGTGCAGTCCGGCGGCGAGTACAAGATGAAATTCACCTCGCCCCTGACGCGCCTGATGCAGTTGGGCGAGATCACGTCCATGCGCGAGTGGCTGGCCGATCTGATCCCGGCTGCCGAGGTGCGGCCGGACGTGTTCGACAACGTGGACTTCGACGAGTTCGCGCGCCTGTCGGCTCGACGTCGGGGCGTCGACCCGAAGGTCGTCGTCGACAAGGACGCGCGCGAGGTCATCCGGCAGCAGCGCGCCGCGCAGGCGCAGCAGCAGCAGTTGCTTGAGTCCGCTGGGCCGCTTGCTGGCGCGATGAAGGATGTTGCGCAGGCCGGGGCTATTTCGCGCGAGGCCGAGATTGGCCGCGCGTTTCAATCGTTGAGAGGGGCTTTAGGCCGATGAGCAAAGGCAATACGACGGAGAATTCTCTGCTTCTCCTGATCTTCAACGCCACGACCTGGAACGACATCGCAGAGAACGACTCATCGTCGCCGCTCACGAACCTGTTTGTGTCGCTGCACACGGGTGATCCGGGGGAGGCCGGGACGCAGGCCACGAGCGAATGTGCCTATGGCTCGTATGCCCGTCAGGCCGTGGCCCGGTCGGGCTCGGGTTGGACGGTTTCCGGGAACTCGGCGACGAATGCGGCGTTGATCCAGTTTCCGCAATGCTCGTCGGGCTCGGAGACGATCACGCACGTTGCGATCGGCCATGCGGTGAGCGGGTCGACGACGGTACTTTACAAGGGCGCGTTGTCTGCCTCGCTTGCGGTGTCGTCCGGCATCCAGCCGCAGTTTGCGGCCACGGCCCTGACCGTGACGGAGGACTGATGACCTTCGAAACCGAATTGAAGCGCATCGTGAAGCTCGCCGTGCTCGAAGCATTAACCGAAGTGGCGCAGGGGCTCGTCAAGGTTGATGCGCCGGCCGCGCCCGCGCCGTATCAGTGCGCCGATTGCGGTGCTTCCGTATGGCGCGATCAATCGACCGGCGGGCTCGTCCGTTCCTGCGGCCATGACACGGCGGGCGTCATCGCGCAGCTATCGGCCCGCGCGCACGGCTCTGCGGCTATGAAGGCGCAATAGGTGGCAGGGTTTGCGAACATAGCGGCACTGGCCGACGCGGAGATCGCGGGGCGGACGAAATACGTCACGTATCGCAAGGTTCCGGCCGTGGCGACGGGCCAGGGCACATGGTTTGATTTCTCGATGGCGCCGGGCAATCCCGCGCCGCAGTACTACGCAGCCGCACCGCTTGAGGCAAAAGTCATGACCCGATCCGGGGACGGGGGGCTGCAACACGGCGGCGCCGTCACGGGCGGCAAGAAGTATTTGCGCCGGGTCACAGCCATGGTGCCGTCCTCATCGATACCGCTGCCGATGCGGCTCTACGTGCTCGACTATCTGATGTTCTACCCGTTTGTTGACATGGGCACGGCGGACAGCCAGCCTATGGTTAACACGGAGGTGTTGACGCGTTCGGCCACGGGCCTCGGCGTGCAGATCATGCCAGTGCTTGTGGCTCCGCACGGTCTGGTCGGGGACACGTTCTTCGCCACGTACACGAACTCTGATGGCGTCGCGGGCCGGGTCACCCCGCTGCACACGATGAGCACGGCTATCGCGGTCAACGGCACGATACTGACCACGCAGCAGACCGGCCAAGGTCGGAACGGCGCGTTCATGACGCTTCAGACCGGCGACAAGGGCGTGCGATCAATCGAGGCCGTGCAATGCACCGCGGGAACGGATGTCGGGCTGTTCACGCTCGTTCTGGTCAAGCCGCTCGCGGAACTGACTGTGCGAGAAATCACTGCGCCGACAGAAAAGGACTTCTTCCTCGATGCGGGCGGCAAGGTGCCCGAAGTCGAGGACGACGCGTACATTAACTTCATCGCCTGCCCTATGGGGACGCTATCGGCGACACCGCTGTTCGGTGACGCCACATTCCTCTGGGCTGCTTAGGGGTCGCACATGCCGGGCTATACGTCGCTTGACGACTTCATCAACGAGACGACTGCCAACGGGAAGTTTTGGCGGGCTGACTGGAACAAGCTGACGCACGCGGTCGGCACGCAGGCCGCTGGTACGTGGTACGCGCTGCCGCACTCGACCGGCAACCCCGGCGCGATGACGCTGGGCGCGGTCGGCACAAACCTTGCGTTCCATGCGGCGCATGATCGGCTCGCGGGTTCCATCTACCACGGCGGCGACGTGACATCGGACACGAAGCACATCGTCAACGCGTCGGCATTCAGCGCGGCGGCGACGACCATGCCCGCAATCTTTATGCTGGTCGATATGCTCGGCTGGTACCCGATCACGACGACGACGACGACCGGCAACCAAGCGCTGATCAACTCGCGCGACTTCACGGTTAACGCGGGTACCGATCTTGTGACGCTCTCGGCCGGCTGGGACATGCAGGATTACACCCCGGTCCGGCTCACGACCACGGGCACGTTGCCTGCGGGCTTGTCGCTCAACACCACGTACTATTGGGATCGCACATCGGCCACGACGGGCGAGTTCTGCACGTCGCGCGCCAACGTCGACACGGGCACGCAGGTCGACATCACCGACACGGGCACGGGCACGCACACGGCGACGCTGTACCTGGGCGACCGGTCTCCGACGCACGGGGCAGGGGTTCAAGCCTTCCTGACGCCATCGGTTGCGCTCGGTGCGGGCACGCCGAACATCCAAATCACGTACACGGACGCGGCCGGGAACACGGGCAATACGACGCCCACGACGCTGCCGATATCGAACGCAACGGCGCCGATCGGGCAGATCGAATACAGCGGCACGGGGGCTGGCAAGTACGGTCCGTTCATTCCGCTTGCTGCTGGCGATGCCGGCATCAGGACCGTGGAGCAATTCAACTACAACGTGACGCACACGTCGGGCACGACGAACCTCGTCCTGTGCCGTCCGCTTCTCACGCTGCCCATGACAACTATCGGCGTTGCAGCGGAGCGTGACCTGCTCAACCAGGTGCCCTCTCTGCCGCGCGTCTATGACGGGGCGTGTCTCGTGTGGCTCATGTACGCAGGCGCGGCGACGCCGGTATCGTCCGCCTTCTACGGGCATCTCGATTTTGGGTGGGGCTGATGAATGGCCCTGATCGGAAACTATTCCGTCCTTGCCAAAAACCCGGGCCGCTCGATCGGCGGCGGAGCCACGGGGCTCGGTAACAACCGCGGAGACTTCAACAAGTCGAGCCAGGCCCGCGGCGCGTTTACGAATGACGCTTGGGACCAGAAATCTGGCATCCCTGACGGTTACCGCCCACCCTATGCGTGGGTGCTGCCGATCAAGCCGGGTGCGGTCACATCGCGCAACACCATCGTTGGTACCGGCGCATTAACCGGCGCCATGGCGGCGGGTAAGAACGGCACCGCGACGATTGCCGGTGTCGGCGCGCTCACAGCAACTGGTCAGCTTGTCGTCTCGGCCGTGGCGACCATTGCGGGTGTCGGCTCCATCTCGACGGCGAACCTGCTGGCGGTGCTGCAAGCCGTCGCCACGATCAACGGTGTCGGCTCCGTCACGGCAACCCGGTCGGCATTAGCGAACATGACGGGCTCTATTGCTGGCGTGGGCTCGCTCACAGGCACGCGCTACGCGATCGGTCACATGGAAGCCGACATCACGCCGTTCACCGAGCTATCGCCCGAAAGTCTTGCGGCGGCCGTCTGGAATGCGCTCGCTGCGTCCTACAACACCGCAGGCACGATGGGCGCCAAGATGAACTCGGCCGCATCGGCTGGCGATCCGTGGACCACGGCGCTACCTGGTTCGTATGCGTCGGGCGAGGCGGGCAACATCGTCGGCAACATGCTTTCGAACCTGCTCGACAACTCGAATGTCGAAACAGGGTTAACGGTTCGTCAAGCATTGCGTGTTATCGCGGCTGCCCTAGCTGGCAAAGTGTCGGGTGCGAGCGGGACCACGGTCACGTTCCGCAACGCCGCGGCCGACAGTAAGGACCGGATCGTCGCGACGGTGGACACGGACGGCAACCGAAGCGCGGTTACGTTGGACCTGACATGAGCAACAAGGGTTTCTTCGCGGACCGGTACTATGCGCGCTCGTATTTCTCCGAGCCGTACTTTGGCCCGCGCACGACGCAAGATGCCGTTTCCCCATCGCCCGAGAACACAACGGCGGGCATCGGCCAGCTTGGCGGGTACGGCTACGGCCGGGCCTGGGTCCCCAGGAAGAAGAAGCTTCCCAACGTCGGATCGCTGAAATCCGCAGCTTTGCGCAAGAAGAAGGTTAGACAAGTGGCCGATGACGGGGACATAATGGCCATATTGCTCGCGACGCTATGACGTGACGGACACAGCCGCAAAGCGACAGCACGCGCTTCAAGTCTCGCGCGCATGGAAGCGCATCCTTCTCGATGCCGATGGCGGATTGAAGGAGGACTCGCGCATCGTTCTGAAAGAGTTAATGGACTTCTGTCAGTACTTCGGGCCTGGCTACGTGCTCGGCAACCACGATAAGACACTCGAAATGGCGGTCATGCGCCGCGTGGTTAATCACATCTTGGTGGCGGTCGATATCAGCGAAACACACATAACCAAGCGATTGGAGATTGGACGCGATGACGACGACTGAGATCACCCCGAACACGAACGGCACGGGCGCGAACCTTGCGACGGGCGAAACGGCATGGATTGCCGGCGCCGATCCCGAGGTTGCCACGTTCATCACGCAAAAGGGTTTCCGCGACGTGCCGGGCCTGGCCAAAGGCTATGTCGAGGCGCAGCGCGCGCTGTCCTCGCGGACGTTCGAGCCGCCGAAGCCGGAAGACGCGGAGTCGTGGAAGAAGGTTCACGCCGCGATGGGCGTCCCCGAGGCGCCGGACAAGTACGATTTCGGCGACGCGGCCAAGGCCATGAAGCCGGAAGACCTGGCGACATGGTCCCCGGAATTCCACAAGCTCGGCCTGTCGTCGAAGCAGGCACAGGGGCTTCTCGGCCTCGTCCAATCCCGCGCACAGGCGGCACAGGAAGCCGAGGCCAAGGCGTTCGGCGAGTCGTCGACGGCGGCCTTCGAGAAGCTCAAGAGCGAATGGGGCCAACAGTTCGAGGCAAACTATGACCTGGCCTCGCGCGGCATTCAGGCGTTGGCCAAGCAGTTGGGCGGGCTGAAGCCCGAACAGATGACGGCGATCGAAAAGGCGATCGGCACGAAGGCGGTGCATGAACTCGGGCTGTTGATGGGCCGCCACATGGTCGAAGCAAAATTCGTCGGCCCGGACGGTCAGACGCGCTCGCTCACGCCCGAGGCGGCGTCCGCGCGGCGGGCCGAGATCGCCCGCGACAGGGACTTCTACAACAACAATTCGGCGCGTCGTCCGGCGCTACAGGCTGAATGGGAAGCCCTGGGGAAGATCATCAACCGATAGGGGTCTTCCATGTCGACGCCAGAATTTCACGCGCTGTTGCGCACCAACCGCGAGCTTAAGATGCGCTGTCTTGAGCTTGCGGCGACCTTGTGCCGGCCTAGCACTGACCCCGAACAGATCACGGCGTTTGCGGACAGGCTCTATAATGCCCTCCCCCTGAGCGCGGAGGCGTCTTACTCCGGGAAGGCGGCGGCCAAGGCGGTTAAAAACGGGCTTGGGCGCGAGTCAGCCCCGGCCGACACGGGTCAATAGAAGCACTGACCCGGCAGGGGCTGGACAAGCCGCACAGCGGACCCGGCGACCCGAACGGACAAGCAGCACTTCGACGGTGATGCGCGCGACCGTGTGACCGCGCGCGTTCAAATCGGAGCGCGGTAAATGTCCGCAAACATCAATCCGACCTTTTTCGCGCAGGAGTTCAAGGCTGTCCTTGAGCCTGCGTTGCAGCAGATGGGCTCGCGCCTTCGCGAGACCGTGACCGTATCCACCACGTCCGGCGTCAAGCAGGCGGTGGCGGTCGATCGTCTGGGTACCGTGGCAGCCGTCACGGTGTCGGGTCAGCTTCAAACGAAGGTCCCCGTCAACGCGTCCACCGATCGGCGTTGGGTTGTTCCCATCTCCAAGTCCGTGACGCAAATCCTTGACCACTTCGACGTTCTGAAAACGTTGAACGACCCGATGTCGGCGACCGTGCAGAACGCGGTTAACGCTTTGGGCCGCGCGATGGACGACGAAGTCATCACGGCGGCGCTTGGCACGTCCAAGTCGGGCGAAACGGGCTCGGGCTCGACGGCGTTCGACACGACGAACAACCGTATCGCGGTCAACTTCCAGGCCGGCGGCAACACCGGATTGACGGTGGCGAAGTTGCGCCAGGTGCGCAAGGTGCTCTATCAGAACGAAGTCGACCTCGATCGCGACCCGCTCTACTGCGTGATCACAGCCAAGCAGCACGACGACCTGCTGAAAGAAGCGCAGATCATCGGTCGCGAATACAACGACCAGATGGTTCTCGCCAACGGCAAGGTCACCGAGTACATGGGCTTCAAGTTCATCCACTCGGAGCGTCTGGGCGTCGATGGCTCGTCCTATCGCCGCGTCATCGCTTACGTGAAGTCGGGCATCCACCTGAAGGTCTGGGAAGACATCAAGACGAACGTCTACCAGAACACCGACTACGAAGGCGACCCGTGGGAAACCTACGCGATGGCAACGTTCGGCGCGACGCGTACGGACGAGAAGCGAGTCGTCGAGGTTCTCTGCTCGGAAGCGTAACCCGGTTGAGGCGCCCGGCGTCGGGCGCCTCGCCTCGGCATCACACATTCAGGAGATACGCCAATGGCGGTCACAACCGAATATTCTACCGAGTACCTGAAAAAGACGGACCCGCGCACGAACGGTTATTTGTCGGTCAACGATCAGCAAATCCCGATGTTCGTGCAGCCGTTCACGTTCACGCAAGGTGTGGCGGCGGGCGATGCGAACTCGCTCCAATACCTTTGGCAGTTCCCGCCGGGCCGGGTCGTGTTCTTCCCGAAACTGTCCTTCTACCAGTGGGCGGCGTTTGGTGCGTCGCGCGTGCTCGACATCGGCCACGCCGCGTATACCAACGAGTCCGGCACGACGGTTGCGGCCGGTGCGAACCGCTTCGACGACAACGTCGACGTATCGTCGGCCGGGTCCGCGCTGATGGGTTCGGATCAGGTTATCGCCGACGCGCCGGGCATCGAGTTCGTCTCGACATCGGGCGTTGACATCTTTGCGACCGTCACGGGCGGCACGATCCCGGCCGGCACGGTCATCAGCGGCTATCTCGTCTATGCCCACGTGGGCTAACGGCACACCTGAGGGGGTGTTGACGTAACTTGGCGGCGGGGGAAACCCTGCCGCCTCTTTCAAAAGGTGAACGATGGCAACGATCCAAATGGCATGGAACCGCGGCGAGACGCTCGATGCGGGCGGCGCGGGCGGTGTGGCCGAGGCCACGGGCGGTTCGGCCCCGACCGATACGGTCGAAGTCAACATCGCCGATGGCGCGAAGAAGGAAGACGTGGTCAAGGCGCTGATGCTGATTCGCGACAAGGTCATTCAGTCGACGAATTTCGCCTGAGGGTAGGCCATGCCCTCGACGCTGACGGCGACGGAGATTGCCAACCTTGCGTTGACGAAGCTTGGGCCGGGCTCCGGCTTCCTGACGGACCTCGACACGGACACGTCGACCGTTGCCCAAGCGTGCCGGAGGACCTATGTCGCGGTGCGCGATTTGGTGCTTGAGGCCCATCCCTGGCGCTTCGCCCGCAAACGCACGAACCTCTCGGCTGCCGTTGCCACCCCGTCCTGGGGCTTTGACCATCAGTATGAACTGCCGTCCGACTGTCTGCGCGTGCTCAGCGTCGAAGGCTCGGTCATCTACGAGCAAGAGGACGGGCTGTTGCTGTGCAACGAAGACGGACCGCTCTATGTGCGGTACCTCGCGCGCGTGACGGACACGTCAAAGTTTTCGCCCACGTTCGTGCAGGCGCTCGCCTCGCGCTGGGCTGCGGAGTTGGCGGTGCCGGTGACGAAGTCGCATTCGCGCCGAACGGAGTTGCTTGAGGAATTTCTGCGGGTCGATCTGACCCAGGCGCGCAAGTCCGAAGGCTTTGGCGCGGTGCCTGAAAAGGCAAGTGACGGCGATTGGCTCGATGCGAGGGACTGACCCATGGGCCAAACCGTCACTATCGGCGCCCTAAACTCCGGCGAGTTGACGCCCCTCTTGGATGGGCGCGTGGACAAGGAGTTCTATCTTGCGGGCGCCAAGACCAGCGAAAACATGATCCCGCTCGTGCAGGGGCCTGCGATGCAGCGGTCCGGCACCGGGTTCGTCAAAGAAGTCAAGAACTCCGCGAACCGGACGGCGCTCATCCCGTTCGAGTTCAACGTCGAGCAGGCTTACGTGCTGGAGTTCGGCGACCAATATATGCGGGTGCACCGGGATCACGCGCCCGTAACCCTGACCGGGCAAAGCATCACCGGCATTTCGAATGCCAACCCGGCCGTGCTGACCTATTCGGGGGCTGATACCTACGCAAACGGCGACCGGGTGATTGTCACGGGCGTGGCCGGTATGATCGAAGTCAACAACCGCGAGTTCATCGTCGCGGGCCTGAACGCGGGCGCGAACACGTTTCAGCTACAGGGCGTGAACTCGACGACCTACGGCACGTACACCTCAGGCGGGACCGTCTCTGAGATTTACGAGATCGCAACCCCTTACTTGCAAGCCGATCTGTTCGAGACGGACGGCCGGTTAAGGCTGCAATTCGCCCAACAAGCGGATGTGATGTACATCGTGCATCCGTCCTACGCGCCGCGGAAGCTGTCCCGCACGGGGCACACCTCGTGGACGTTGAGCACGGCGACGTTTTCCAAAGGCCCGTTCTCCGCGATGAACGGGGACGACACAATCCGCGTTCTTTGCGATGCGACGGCGGGCACGTATCAGCCCGGCGATGCGGTGGCGGTACAATCCAACACGGCGATTTTCGAATCCGGCCATGCGGGCATGCTGTTCTTCATGGAGGAAATCTACTTCGACCAGTTGGACGTTGCGCCGTGGGAAGGCTCGCACCCGCCGGGCAGCGTGGGCGCGCAGAAATCGAACGACGGGAACGTCTATTCGCACGTCACGAACCGCGGCGGCATCACGGGATCAATCCCGCCCCTGCACACGGTGGGCGATGCGTGGGACGGTGTGGACGAGGCTGGCGCGGGCGGCGAGTCCGTCAAATGGCGCTACCTGCACAGCCGATGGGCCATCGTGCAACTCGACACGTTCGTTGACTCGAAGAACATGACGGGCACAATCAGCACGTACCTGTGCAATGGGCTTGCCTCGGCCGCGCTCACGATCACGAACGTCACGAATTCCGGCGGCCTGTTCCGCGTCACATCTGCTGGGCACGGCTACAGTGAAGGCGATTACGTGAACATCTCCGGCGTGGGCGGCACGACCGGCGCGAACGGGGACTGGAAAGCCATCAACATCGCGACGAATACGTTCGACCTGGCAGGCTCCACCTTTGCCGGGGTGTACACGGCCGGCGGCGAGGCAAAGCGCTATTCGACGTGGAAATGGGCGCTGGGGGCGTTCTCCGCGGCGCGCGGCTATCCCGGTGTTGTCGCCTTCCATGAAAACCGCCTCGTGCTTGCCCAGACGGAAGAGGAACCCGATGGGTGGTGGGTCAGCGAATCAGCGTCCTACGACAGCTTCGCCCAGCGATCGGCGAACCAAATCCTGGCGACAAACTCGTTCCGTGGGGATTTGGCCAACGGGCAGGTGAACAAGATCGAATGGGCCTTTTCGATGCGCGACGGCCTCGTCATGGGCACGGCCACGGGCGAATGGATATTGGAGCCTGCGCAGACGAGCGCCGTGCTCGGCCCCGACAACTACCGAACCCGCCCCACGTCGAATCACGGCTCGCGCAACGTGGCGCCGGTTCGCGTCGACAAGACGGGCTTTTTCGTTCAGCGCCGCGGGCGCAAGCTCAGGGATATGGGCTATGATCCCGGCGTGCGCGACCTGATCGGGACCGATTTGCTTGTGCGCGCGGAGCACCTGACGAAGACCTACGCTCTGACGCACATGGCATGGGTGCAGGAGCCGGACGCGCTGCTGTGGTGCGTGCGATCGGACGGGGCACTGCTGTCGTTCACCTTCCAGGCTGAGCAAAACGTCTACGGCTGGGGGCGCCATATCCTCGGCGGGTACAGCAATTCGGGCGATACGGCGGTTCCGATTGTCGAGGCCGTGTGTTCGATCCCCGCACCGGACGGCTTGCAGAACGAACTCTGGCTCATCGTCAACCGCTACATCGACGGCGGGACGAAGCGCTATATCGAATACTTGCACCCCCGGTGGGTGCCTGGCGACACGCTGTCTGGCGCGAAGATGTCGGACAGCTTGCTTACCTATTCGGGCTCGGCTGCGACGACAATCAACGGCCTATGGCACCTTAAGGGCGAAACGGTCAAAGTGCTGGCCGATGGGCGCGTGCACCCGGACGTGGTCGTCGACGCCTCGGGCAAGATCACGCTCAACTATTCGGCCTCGCTTGTGCAGATCGGGCTGGCGGTGCGGTCGCGGTGGCAATCGGTCAACCTCGAATCACTGACCCGCACGGGCTCGGCCCAGGGCAAGAACAAGATCATTGGCGAAGTTGCGCTGCGCCTCGTCGACTGCACGAACATCAAATACGGCGCTTCGTTCTCGGATATGATCCGGCACGAATTCGATACGTCGGTCTTGGATACCGCCGTCACCCCGTTCACCGGCGACATCAACCCGAACTGGCCGGGGTCGTGGGAGAAGACGGTCTTCGTGTGTCTCGAAAACGACTATCCGGTGCCGTTCGGCATTGCAGCGATGTTCCCTGACGTGACGGTGACGGGATGATTGTGCCCTACGAACCAGAACACCTGATGGCGGTCAGACTGCAACCGCAACAGACGCGCGACACGTTTGACGGGTCTGTGCCCGAGCATGGGCAAGCCTGGTCCTTGGTCGTCGACGGCCGGTGCTATGCCGTGGGCGGGCTCTATCCGGTTTCGGAGCGCATGGCGACGGCCTGGGCGTTCATCGGGCGGGATGCTGGGCCGCATTTCGTGCGACTGGTCCGGGCCATGCGGCACAAGATGAATGCCGCCCCTTGGCCGGTCATACGTGCCGGGGCGCTGCATGGGTTCGTGGCGGCGCATCGGTTGCTGCACATGCTCGGGTTCGTCAAAATCAACGCGGTCGCGCATTACAACACGCGAGTCTACGAGGTGTTTGAGTGGACGCGCTATGAGCACTGAGGTCCTGCAACAGATCGCGCAAGCGACCGGCATTGCCGCGACGGCTGGGCAAGGCTTCGTGGATCGTGAGGCGGGCCAGGCGCAGGCCAACATCTACCGCACCCAGGGGCGTCAGGCGGCAGCCTCGGCCGGGTATGACGAAGCGCGCGCGCGGCGTGAGGCCCGTCAGATCATCGCCCAGCAGGTGGCGCAGGCATCGGCGGACGGGTCAATCAGCGGATCGAGCGGCGATGTGATCCGGCAGAACGAGGTCAATCTCATTGCGGACGCGCTCGCGATCCGCCAGCGCGGCCAGGTGCAGGCCACAGGCTTCGAAAGCCGGGCGCGGGCGGCGGAATACGAAGCGGACCTTGCGCCATACGGATCGATCGCATCGGCCGGCGCACGGCTGCTTGAAACCCAATACCAGCGCAGGTTGCGCCAACGCGTCGGGGTGGAGTGATGGCGCGGATACCAATCGTTAACCAGCAGGTGGGCGGGCCGGGCGTGGCCGATCTTGTCGCACCGCGGCCGAATCAGGCGCTCGGGCAGCTCGCACAGTCAGCGGACCGCGTCGACAACGTGCTCGACGCCTTGGCGGACCGCGAGGCGGCAATCAACGGCGCGAAGGCGCTGGCTGACTTCCGCATTGCCCGGACCGAGCGTCAGACGAAGCTACGGACCGAAGCGCAGGACCCGGCCGGGTTCTCGGACCTGACCGCGAAGGACTTCGACGAAGCGTCCCAGAAGCTTCTACAGGCGCACGATAACCCGCGGGTGCAGGCATACCTGGAAGGCCGTCTCATCGATGCGCGGACGAGCGAGGTTGCTGACGCGGTCGTGTGGGAAGCGGGCGAGCGCGTGCGCCGGACCGAGGTCAACGCGGTTGAGACGGTTAACAAATACGCCAACATGGTTAATTCGAACCCCGGCCAGTTCGCGAGCGCGCTTGATGATGTGGACGCGATGTTCGCGGCGTCGGGGCTGCCGGCAGCGAGTTCGGACAAGCTGCGCGCGGGCGCGCGGGCGCAGTTGGCGCAATCGGCCGTGTACGGGCAGCTTGAGCGCAATCCGGCCGGGGTATTGCGCGACCTGAACGCAGGAACGTGGGACGCGTATCTCGACCCAGACAACAAGATTGCGGCGGTGAACGCGGCGCAAGCCGAGATCAAGCGGCGCGAAGCCGAGGCGAAGGCAAACGCGGCGCAGGCGCGCGCGGAAATCGCTCAGGATGCGGCGGACCTAGCGAAGTCCGACCTGTTGTCGCGTCAGTTGGCGGGCAAAGGCGTGACCGATCCGAAGGCTGCCGAGGTCATCAAGGCCGGGCTCACACCGAAGCAGTATGAACGATATCAATCAGCGGCGGCGCGCGCCGATACCGTGTTCAAGACCGTTGGCGATATGCGTTCGATGACGCCCGCCGAAATGCAGGCTACGGTTGAGAAGGCGAAGCCCGCCGGAGGCGAAGTAGATTTCGCGGACCGTCAAGCGGCCTACACCGAAGCCCAGCAGATGGCGGCGAGCGTGATGCAAGCGCGGCGCGCAGACCCGGCCCTTGCGGCGCGTGAGGCGTTCTCATCGGTCCGCGATCGCTGGGCCTTCTACGAGTCCAAGCCGAACAAGGAGCACTTGCGGGATGCGATCAAGGCGACGCTGGCCGCTCAGGAAGCTATGGGCGTTTCTGCCAATCAGCGCGCACCCATGCCGCACCAAATGGCAATTGCGATTGCCGGTGGCATCAAGGCGGCGAAGCCCGAGATTGCAGCAGCGGAACTGCAAAAGGCCGCCAGCGAGTTCGGATCGTACTGGCCCCAAGCCTTCCGACAGATGTCGAAGCACTTGGACGGGAACGCCAAAGTCGCGGCGATCATCCCCGATTTGAAGGAAGCCGCGCTCCTGATCGAGGGGTCGCGGCAGCCGGTCGAAGCGCTGCGCAAGGCGAACGGGGTCAAAACGAACGACATCTCCGACACGGTGGCGAACGATGATCGGGTGCGGAACTTGGCCGTGTCGCTGTCGCAACGCGCTGGCGGGTCCGGGACGGCCATTCAGGTCGCGAAATCCGTTGAGGTCTTGGCGCTGTCGCGTATGCGCGCTTATGGCGAGGACCAGAACACCGCCACGGAGCACGCCATCCAGAAGGTCGTGGGCGATCGATACGCGTTTGGTTCGGCTGGCTCCCGGCCGTTTCGTGTTCCGCGCCAAGCGGGCGATGTGGACGCGATCGAGACGGGCGCGCGCGGCCTGCAAACCACGCTCAAGCTTGACGATGTGGACTTGCCCGCCGCACCGGCCGGGCTCGTCACGGACGAGGTGCGCAAGTCGTACGTCGACGCGGTGCGCCGGAATGGCTATTGGGTCACGGACGACAACGAAAGCGGGCTCATTCTGTACAACGAGCGCGGTGTCCCCGTAACCCGCAACGGGCAGCCGATCCGCGCGACGTGGTCTGAGTTGCAACGGGCCGAAGACAAGGCGCCCTGGCGCGCGTTCGAGGCGTTCCGCTGATGGCGGGCTTGTTCACAGAAGGCGAGATCGCGTCGGATGTCGGAACCGTCTTCGACTATGAGGCAAGCCTGAGCGAATCGCTTGGTGCGACTTTTCAGCGTCAGATGGACACGAATCCGCTGCAATTCCTGTTGCGCGAGGCGGACTTCGTCGGGGAACGGCTGCGCGCTTTTGCAGACCCTGACTTGCTCGTGGACCAGGCCACAGCGCAGGAAGAGGTGCGCGGGCGCGGGCTTGACCTCAAAATCCCTGTTGGCGGCATCACCCGCAAGGAACTCGACACGCTGCAATACCTCAAGCAACGCGAGATCGCACAGAACACGGCGATTTCGCGACGCTCCGGTGCGCTCACGACGGTGCTTGGCTTCGGTGCCGGGCTTGCGGCGGGCGCGACGGACCCGATCAACTTCGCGTCTGCGTTCATCCCGGTCATTCCAGAGGCCCGCTATGCCGCCTGGCTGCGCAATGCAGGGGCAAGCACGGCGGCTAGGGCTGCGGTGCGGGCGAAGGCGGGGGCAATCGAAGGCGCCGTGGGCGCGGCTTTGATTGAACCTATCGTGTACGCTGGCGCGACCAGCGAGCAACTCGACTACGGGCTGATGGACTCGTTCCTCAACGTGACTTTTGGCACAGTCCTGGGCGGCGGGCTGCACACGGTGGGCGGTGCGGTGTCGGATTTCCGCGTCTCGCGCGCGCTGCGGCCGTTCTCTGACGGGCTGGCGGCCAGCGCAGCGATGCGCGACGCCATCGCGAACGCGCCGGATCACGTGAAGATGGAGGCATTCCAATCTGCGGTGCGGGCCGTGGAGGATGGGGCGCCGGTTGATGTGACGCCAATCGCGGCGGCCCATGCGGATCGTGTGCAGGCCAAGGCAGCGGACGAAATCACGCAGATCAAGGCCGCGGTTGAGCAGCTTCGAAACGACGCGACGCTGGACCCGGCCGTCAAGGCGACGCAGCTTGATGCCTTGCAGGCAAGAGCGGAGGGCTTGCACCCACCCGCCGTGCAGACGTTCACCACGGCCAAGGGCTCCACCTACGAAGTGCACGAGGACGGCACAACGACGCGCAACAAGGCGTTTCGGCCGGAGCACGGCGCGGACGAGCAGGGGATGCAGCCGCGCACCGAGCGCACCGTGTATCTGACGCCGGAGCAAGCCTCGGCACTGGCGACCCCGCAAGGTGAGTGGCGCATGTTCGCGCACGAAGACGGCACTGTGTCCCTTATCAGCCCCAACAAAAGCGGTGGCTGGGGCGTGTCGCCGTCCGCAAAGAACATCCCCGTCGCGACATCGCCGGAAAAGGGCCTTATCCCGCTCGAATTGTGGCGCTCTGACAGTGGAGTGACAGGGCCGAAGGGCACCGCATACCGGCGCGTACACTTCGGCAACGAGATTACGGAGACGCGGGCGAACCCGCCTCGCAACCTCGCCGACCTCATCGACCAATCCCGCGCAGACCGGACGCAAGACGCCTTCAACCGTCAATTCGTCGACGAAGCGGACGAAGCCGCAAGCCGCGAGGCTGACGAGGCAGTGGCAAAAAGCGAGGACGCGGAAACCGTGGCCGAAGACACGGCATTCCTTGACCAGCAAATCCAGGGCCTGAAATCCCGCGAGCTTTGGACGAAGGCGGACGAAGCCGCGCTTGAGGCCGGGGAAGCGAAGGCCAGCGAGTTGGAGCGGGCCGCATCAATTTACAAGGCCGCGGCCGTATGTATGGCGGAATGACATGAGCCGAAGCAAATGCGTTCGCGGCATCCTCAAAAACGCGGAAGACTTGACGGACGAAGAGATTGACCGCGTCATTGGCGAGCTTGAGCGCAAGCGCACGCAGCGCCGGGCGCGCGGCGAGGGCGTGAACGAGGCCGCGCAGACATCGAAAGAGGCCGAAGCCATCGCGGCCGATTTGCAGCTTGCAGCCGCAATCGAGCGGCGCAACGCCAAGCTGAACCAGGTGATTTACCGGGCCGCGCTTGAAGACGTGGATAGGTTCGGCGACGACGCGGCCGGGCTCGAAGCGCTGATCGCCGGAACGAACAAGCGTGTGGAAAGCGGCCGGCGGTCGGTGGACGCGCTGCGCAACGCTTACGAGGGCAAGTACTTCGGCGGCCTGGTGCACGATCTGCGCAAGGCGGGGTTGCTTCAATACGTGCAGCCGCGGTTCATGGGCTTCGGCAAGGGGTTGCTCGACGACAAGATTGCAACCGAGCTTTGGGAATTGCGCGAGGGCGGCACGCCAGGTTCCACGGGCTCGCCCGAGGCGCAGGGCATTGCGAAGATCATCCACAAGTATCAAGAACTCTCCCGCACGGACCAGAACCTGCACGGCGCGTTCATCCGTAAAATGGAGGGTTATATCGTTGCCCAGGCGCACGACATGTTCCGCATCGCGCGTGCGGGGAAGGATGGATGGGTACGGTTCATCCGCCCGCTTTTGGACGAGGATCGGACGTTCGAAGGCATCGGCCTGACCGGGGACGAGGTGAAGGACGCTGCGCGCATCGACGAATTTCTTAGCCGGGTCTATGACGAGTTGTCGACCGGATCGTTCTACAAGGCGGACACGGACGCACCGTTGATCGGGTTCAAAGGTCCGGCGAACCTCGCGAAAAAGGTCAGCCAATCGCGCGTCCTGCATTTCAAAGGCGCGACCGAGTGGACTAGGTACAACGACAACTTTGGCGCCCCCTCGCTCATGGAAGCGGTGGCGTCCGGGCTGCGTCATGCGGCCATGTCGGCGGCGCTGTTGGAGCGTCTGGGGCCGAACCCGCGCGCGATGTACGAACGGGTGCTTGGCGATCTGCGCAAGAAGGCCGTAACGGGTGACAAGCGCGTGCGCGACCGCCTGAACAGCGCCATGCCCATGAAGCTGATGGACGTAGCGGACGGGACCGTCGACATTCCGTCAAGCGTGACCACGGCCGGCATTGCGTCTGGGGTGCGGGCTATCCAGACGCAAGCGAGCCTTGGCGGCGCGGTGCTGGCGTCACTGCCCGACATCGCTACGGCGGCAAGCGAGTTGCAGTTTCAGGGCCGCAACTTCCTGGGCGCGATGGGCGATCAACTGACCTCGATGCTGGCGCAGGTCGGCGACGCGGGCCAGCGGCGCGAGGCGGCCGAACTCGTTGGCGTGGGCGTCGACAGCATCATTCGCGACGTGGCGTACCGCATGACGAGCGCGGACAATGCCGGTCGGCTGCTGAACAAGGCAAACACAGCGTTTTTCAAGCTGAATCTTTTGGAGCCGTGGACGAACGCGGGCGAGCGGGCGATTTCGTCGATCATGTCCCGCGATTTGGCGATGCGAAAGGGTGCGGCTTGGAGCGATCTGCCGGAGCGGTTGCGCGGCGTGCTCGGGCAATACGGCCTCGATGCCAAGGGCTGGGACACGATCCGCAAAAGCGCAATTTCCAAGGTCGGGGACACGGAGTATATCGTGCCCGACGCACTGCGTGACGCGGGCCTCGACAAGCGCGCGGCGGCCAAGCTCGAAACGAGCCTGCGCGCCTACTTCACCGACCGTTCGGCCGTGGGCGTGCTGCAAGGCGGCATCCGTGAGAAAGCGTACACGACGCAGGGCGCGCAGGCCGGGACAGCGCTAGGCGAGGCGGTGCGCTTTGCCATGCAGTTCAAGCAATACGGCATCAGCTTCGTTCAGAAGGTCTTGGGCCGGTATGGGCAAGAAGATCGCTTTTGGTCCATCCCCGGCTCGTTGTTCAAGATGCCGCGCGAAGAGGCGGCGCAGTTCGCCAAACTCATCGTTACCCTGACGGCGCTGGGTTACGTCTCGATGGCGGCGAAGGACTTGGCCAAGGGCCGTACGCCGCGCGACCCGGCAAAGCCTCAGACGATGGTTGCGGCCATGGCACAGGGCGGCGGGTTCGGCATCTATTCGGATTTCCTGTTTGCCCGTGCGAACCGATTCGGTGGCGGGCTACTCGAAACGGCGGCCGGGCCAACGGTTGGCGACTTGTCGGACCTGGGCGACATCTTCCTCAAGACGCGGGATTATGCGACGGGCGTGAGCAAGGACGCGCCAGACGTGGAGGCGTGGAATTTCTTCAAGGGCAACACCCCGTTCATGAACCTGTTCTACACCCGCGCCGCGCTGGATTACCTGATCCTGTACGACATGCAGGAGGCCCTATCCCCCGGCTCGCTCCGTCGCATGGAACGGCGGCTCAAGGAAGAGAACGGGCAGGAGTTCCTCATTCCCCCGAGCCAGGTCGTCGACTAGCCCGCCCAATACTGCCAGGCGCCGTTCCACCAACGCCGGTCGACCGTCTCAAGCCATATCGTCTGTTCGACGCTGGCCCGCACCGGGCGCCATGCAAACCAGCGGTGCCAAGTCCCGTCACGCTTTGCCATGGGGTTACCTCCCGTTGAAGAGGGGCTGGCATAGCACGAACCCGCCGCGCGCGCGAGTCAGTTGGCGGGTACGTCTCAGGGCCTAACCGCCAAGGGTTCCGCCCCGTGACCGTTGCCGCCACAACCAACCGCGTATCCTTCGCCGGCAACGGCGTCACGACGGCGTTTGCGTTTCCGTACCCCTATCGGGCCTCGTCCGACTTCGAGGTGACGCTGCGCACCAATTCGACCGGGGTTGAGACGACGCAGACGATCACGACGCATTACACGATTTCGGGGGTTGCGAACACAGGCACGGGCGGGTTCGACTCGATGACTCTGACCATGGTCACGGCGCCCCCGTCCGGGACGACGCTTGTGATTAACCGCAAGGTGCCATTCACGAGCGGGTTTGACCCGACCGCTGGAAGCGATCCGGGGGCGGCGAACCTGGAAGGTGCGATCGATCGCGCGATGCTCGCGATGCAGCAATTGCAGGAGCAATTGAACCGGGCGCTGTTGCTGCCCAAAACGTCTTCGCTATCGGGGCTTGCGCTGCCGGAGCCTAGCTCCACGAACGTTAGCAAGGTGCTCGGCATCAACGCTGCGGGCACGGGGTACGAACTCATCACCGCGGCTTCGGCATTTGCGCGCGGAACGGTCTACGAAACGACCGTGAGCGCGGCGCCGTCGAGCGAAGGCACGCACACGACAATTGATAATTCGTACACGGGCGACCTGTCGAAACAGTATTTCCCGGTCAAACACACGATCACAGGCGCAGCCACTGCGGGCCAGCCGACCAGCGGCTATGACTCCGTGCCGGAGATTTTCCCGTTTTATGTTTGGGTTGACAACGACAGCGGGCACAATCAATCGACATCGTCGAACGATGGGCGGACGGGTATTGCCGCGCACCGTGTCAGGCTTCAACAGGATGGTCAGGGCGACCTCTACGCGCTTTGGGTGACGGGCAATGTCGGCTCTACAAAGTCGGGCTCTACAAGCTTCCTAGCGAACCCTGCGGCCGTTGTTGTTGGCGCCAATCTTGGCGCTTCCGTTGCGGGGGCATACCTCAACCCCGGCGAATTTCTGTTACAGGACAACGGCAACGACGTTGCGGCGAT
>CAZWQH010000014.1:0-27939 GCA_964635815.1 uncultured Sandaracinaceae bacterium | reverse complement strand
GTGTCCAATCGGGGGTTCAAACAATGTTCCGATTGGCACTCGCGGCGTCCCCTCGGACCCACCCATCCTCGCTCGCTCGTTCCCTCCACCACGCTTCCACGAACACCACGCAAGCCATCGGAGAATAGTCGTGAACCTCCACCCGCGGCGCAACCGGTTACGCCATTCCCGCGCGAGTCGAGCAGAGCGCTGCGTGCACGGTATTTCGGGTATTGCCGCTCGCCCTTCCTCCGAGGGAGGGGTCGTTCACGACTACACTCGCGACTGCCGCGCAGCGACGACGGTCCAGGCCTTCGGTCAACGCAGCGAGCGAGGGCTGGGTGGGTCTGAGGGGCGATCGCGAATGCCAATCGGCTGGTTGGCGAAGTCACCGATTGGCTGAGCGACGAGTGAGCCCGCGCGGCGCACTCCGTTCAATTCTATGCGCCGCATTGCGGGCGAACGTCCCTGAAGACCCGCTCAGCCTGTAGCGAGCGCACGCTTGCTCCATATTTCGGAGCGACGCGCTACCTGATGCTCCAGCCCAGATGCGCCGTGATCCGGATCGCCGAATCGGAACCGGTTGTACCTGGGCCCAGCGTACCGGGACCCGTAAAGCTCAACGCGAACGACTCATACGCGAACCGCGCGCCGTACGAAAAGCCGCCCAGGTCACCACCAAAGCCGATATTGATGTCGTAGCCGGACGCAGAGTTCGTCGTACCGAACGCCGGACCGAGATCGCCCATCCCGAACGTCAGTCGATACGCGCCCTCGGCTTGGGCGTAGAGCGCGTTGCCTGCGATCGCAACTCGTACAGCACCTGCCAATCGCAGATATGGATACGAAGCCGAAGGCAGCGTCGTGTTCTGCGCAATCGAGAACGTGTCCATTCCAAATCCCACAAGCGCGCCGATGTGAAGCACGTTGTCGGCGACCCCAATGAGATATCCAAGCGAGCCGAGCAATCGGAACGTGCTTGAGCTGAACTCTTCGCCCGTGCGCGCAGTGCGAGACTTGAGCCAAGCGGCGAACGATGTCTCAAACACGCCGTGGAAGCCGGCGCCAGCGCCCGCGTCGTTAGCAAACGGCCAGACCTCGACGCGCGCGGATACTTCGGGAAACGTCGACGAATAGGTGCGCGGCGTTTCGCCCGTTACGTTCACTGCTGTATCACGTGTACGCAAGTCGATGCCTGCCGTGATGCGTACGACCGCAGGGCTTGGCCGCGGTCCGGAAGGTCCCTCTTCTGGCGGCGGCTGGTCGACGGGCGGCGTCGGTTCAGTCTCCGTCGGTGTCGCCGTGGTGGGCGTCGCTGTTGCTAGCGCAGCTCGCCGCTCACGGATCGGGGGCAAGCCAGCCTCGGCTAGCTCAGTTGCGAGCGCTCGCATTTGCGCGGCAGCTCGCCGTCCAGTTGGTGCGCCGCCTTCCTTTGTTGCGACGTCAGCTCCAGACGCGTCGAAGATCGCAAGCGTCGTGCGAGTTCGCCGGCCACTCCCAGTGACGACGGCAAAAACGAGAAAGTCGATCTGCAGCTCGCGCGCCACGGCGGCGCGTCCCTCTGCGGTGCCCAGATCCGCCTGAGTTCGCGCGACAGCTGTTTCGATTTCCGCAGCCGCGATGAGCTCGGAGCCTGCGAAAGCATGCCCGATTTCTCGCACGAGCGAATCTGGCGCACCGTCCGAGAGGATGATGCCGCCGCGCAGGCGCGCCTCTGTTTGCGCGTGAGCGGTGACGGAGAGCACCAGGGCGACGACCCCAGCAAGAAGTCGGGCACCGTTCTTCGGCGTAATCATTGGGGGAGGATACCCAATCCGGTTTCCGATTGCGCCGGGTTTCCATCGACCTCATACGGAGCGTGCACACGCGTGCAGGTGCAGTCTCTGACGGGCGCGCGTGCTTGACCCTATAGGACGCCACTGCTAGTAAGCGCGCGTTTTTCCCATGCTAAAAACTTTCGCTAGAGCTCGTGCTTGTTCGGGAAATTCGACCTGCGAGCAGTCGGGAATTTCTGAGTCATGAGCATGCTTCTCAGCGGTTCATTGATCGATCTCGATGGGACGATCTTTGTTCAATTCATCATCTTCTTTCTCCTCTTCTTCATTCTGCGAGCCCTGGTCTTCAAACCACTCATCGCGCTCTTCGCCAGGCGCGAAGAAGCCATCGAAGGCGCGCGTGAAGAGGCCAAACGCCTTTCCCGCGAGGTTCGCGGGTCGAGCGACAAGTTCGAAGAGGCCCTGCGCAAGGTTCGCGAAGAGGCAGGTCTCGAGCGCGACCGGATACGGCAGGAGACGGCGAACACCGAGCGCGATCTCCTCGAGAAGGTCCGCAACGACGTGAAGTCCACGATGGACGAGGCGACTGCGACGATCGCAAAAGAGGCGGCCGACGCACGAGCGGGCATCCGCGCAGATGCGCCGCGGCTAGCTCGCGAGATCGCGACGAAGCTGCTTGGAAGGAGCGTCGACGCATCATGAGGTCTTTGATCTTGAGCGCATTGCTCGCCACGGGCTTCGCGGTGGGCGCAAGTCTCGCGACGCCGTCGATCGTCCTCGCGCAAGACCACAACGACGTGGACCCGCATTCGGGTCACGATCCTCTCGTTGATGACGCACCGGTCGACCCACACGGTCCGGCGGCGCACGCCGAGGGCGAAAGCCATGACGCGGGCGGACTACATATCTGGCTTCTCATTGCGCACATCGTCAACTTCGCGTTGCTGATGTTCATCATCATCAGGTTCGGCAAGGCGCCGATCGCGGCGTTCCTCGTAGCTCGTCGCAAGCACGTCGCAGAGTCGCTCTCGGAAGCGCAACGTCTCAAGGCCGAAGCCGAGGCGAAGTATCGCGAGTACGAAGAGAAGCTCGCAAACCTGGACGCGGAGCTCATTCGCGTGCGGACCGAAACGATTCGCACCGCCGAGGCTGAGCGCGAGCGCGTGCTTGCCGCCGCAGAAGAGAAGGGCGAGCGGATGCGTCGCGAGGCGAAGTTCCTCATCGAGCAGCAAGCCAAGCAGCTGCGCATTGATCTCACGCGAGAAGCCGCGGATGCCGCGATTGTCGCCGCCGGTTCACTCATCGCGCAGAAGACCACACAGCAAGATCACGAGCGCCTTGCGACAGAGTTCGCATCGAGCTTGGGCGGTGCTGCCAAGCCTGCCGCACCAAAACCTGCTGCGCGCATAGAAGAGGCGCCCTGACATGAGCACTTCGAGCAAAGTATCTCGTCGCTACGCACGCGCGCTGTTCGATGTCGCCAAAGCAGCTGGCCAGGTCGACGCGATCGGTACCCAGTTACGCGAGCTTGTGAGCTCGTGGGAGGCAAGCCGCGAGCTTCGGGTGTTCTTCTCCGATCCTCGCGTCGGTTTGGTCGCGCGTCGCGCTGTGATTGAAGAGCTCGCGCAGAAGATGCCGCTCGCCGAGCCGCTCAAGAATGTGCTCCTCATGCTCACGGATCGCGCTCGCACCACGGAGATTCCGGGCGTCGCAGCGGCGTTCGCGACTCTCGCAGAGACCGCAGCAGGTCGCGTTCGCGCTCGCGTTGTGACGGTCGCCGCGCTTCCGGAAGGCTTTTACACGAGCCTCAAGACCGCGCTCGAGCGCGACACCGGTAAAAGCGTCAACGTCGTCCGCGAGATTGATCCATCGATCCTCGGCGGCGTCGTTACGCACGTCGGCGACACAGTTTATGACGGAAGCATCCGTCGACAGCTCGCGGAGCTCCGCGATCGACTGGTCAGCTAGTCCGCGTCGAAACAAAGAAAACGCGGGACCGCTGAAGGTCCCGAAACAAGTAAGCCGCAAGTTAGAGAAACCAAGGAACGTCCATGCAACTCCGTGCCGAAGAGATTTCCGAGATCCTGAAGAAGCAGATTTCCGCGTACTCGAAAGGTCTTCAAACGACCGAAACCGGTACGGTGTTGACCGTCGGCGACGGCGTCGCACGCGTCTACGGTCTCGAGAGCTGCATGGCAGGCGAGCTCCTGGAGTTTCCGGGCAACGTCGTCGGCATGGCGCTCAACCTCGAGGAAGACAACGTTGGCGCCGTGCTTTTCGGCGAAGACCGCGGCATTCGCGAGGGCGACACCGTTCGTCGTACCGGCCGCATCGTCGACGTTCCTGTGGGACCCGCCCTCATCGGCCGAGTGGTCGACGCGCTCGGAGTTCCCATCGACGGCAAAGGCCCGATCGAGACGACCGAACGCCGCAAGGTCGAGGTCAAAGCCCCCGGCATCGTTCAGCGTCAGCCAGTCAAAGAGCCCATGCAGACCGGCATCAAGGCGATCGACTCGATGATTCCAATCGGTCGCGGACAGCGCGAGCTCATCATCGGCGACCGTCAGACCGGCAAGACCGCAGTCGCGCTCGACACCATCATCAATCAGAAGGGCAAGAACGTCTTCTGCGTGTACGTCGCGATTGGACAGCGACAGGGAACCGTCGCTCAGGTCGTAGACCGTCTTCGTTCGTTCGGCGCGATGGAGTACACGACCGTCGTTTGCGCGACTGCCTCCGACATGGCGCCGCTTCAGTTCATCGCTCCGTACAGCGGCTGCGCGATGGCCGAGTACTTCCGAGACAGCGGTCAGCACGCGCTCATCATCTACGATGATCTTTCCAAGCAAGCGGTCGCGTACCGTCAGCTCTCGCTCCTCCTTCGTCGTCCGCCAGGCCGCGAAGCGTATCCGGGCGACGTCTTCTATCTCCACAGCCGTCTTCTGGAGCGCGCCGCTAAGCTCGCCGAGGAATACGTTGTCGTAGCAAAAGGCGGAAACGCTGTTCGCCCGACCACGCCGAATTCCGGTGATCACTTCATCGGTGAAGAGGCGAAGCATCACGCTGAAGCACGCGCCAAGGAAAAGGGCGACGGCTTCGAGGCGAAGAAGGTTCCCGATTCTGGCGGCTCGCTCACCGCGCTTCCAGTTGTCGAGACTCAAGCAGGCGACGTCTCCGCGTACATTCCGACGAACGTCATTTCCATCACGGACGGCCAGATTTTCCTCGAAGCAGACTTGTTCTACTCGGGCGTTCGTCCCGCCATCAACGTCGGTATCAGCGTCTCGCGCGTCGGTGGAAACGCGCAGATCAAAGCCATGAAGTCCGTTTCCGGTACGCTTCGTCTCGACCTCGCGAGCTATCGCGCCAACGCGGCGTTCGCGCAGTTCGCATCCGATCTCGACAAAGCAACACAGCAACAGCTTCACCGTGGTCAACGTCTCGTCGAGCTCCTGAAGCAGGGCCAGTACGTTCCGATGGGAATCGAAGACCAGGTGCTCAGCGTGTACGCCGGCACCAACGGCTACCTCGATCCACTCCCTGTCGCCGCGGTGCAGCGCTACGAGCGTGAGATGCTTGCGTACATCCGGGCTCAGCACCCCGAGATCATCGAGCACCTTCGCACCAAGAAGACGATCGATGACGCGACGAAGGCTGCGCTCAACACAGCGCTCAAGAAGTTCGCAACCACCTTCTCGCCCGACGAGAAGAAGGCGACCGCGAAGAACTGAGACCCAGCGGTACGGGCAGAGATCGACGCTGGAGAATCACTGAGACCTCATGGCTAACCTGAAGATCATTCGGAAGCGGATCGGCTCCGTCAAGAACACGCAAAAGATCACGCGTGCCATGAAGATGGTTGCGACTGCGCGCCTTCGCCGTGCGCAGCAAGCAATCATTCACCTCCGTCCGTACGCGCAGAAGACGATGGCTGTGCTGAGCTCCGTTGCGGCACGCGCGGGGGGTGTCGACGAGGCGGCTCATCCGCTTCTCGAGGTCCGTCCCGCAAAGCGTGTGATGATGGTCGTAATCACGAGCGACCGCGGCCTTGCCGGTGCGTTCAACACGAACATCACCAAGAAGGCCTACCTTCAGTGGCGCGCGTGGGAAGCAGCTTCCGGCGACGAGAAGCGTGAGGTCACGTTCATCGCCATCGGACGCAAAGGGCGCGACTTCTTCCGCCGTCGAGCCGCTTCGATGCACGACAAGACTTTCACGGGCGTCTTCGAGAACCTCTCGATCGATCGGGCACAGGAGATCGCGGCGACCGTCATCGACGCCTACACGAAGGGCAACTACGACGCGGTGTACCTCGTGTACAACGAGTTCAAGAGCGCCATTTCTCAGAAGGCGACCATCGAGCAGATCCTGCCGATCGTTCCTGAAGACGCCGGCGACAGCCCGCAAGACTTCATCTACGAGCCGAACAAGAAAGAGCTTCTGGCGCGTCTCCTTCCCATGTACGTCACGGTCGAAATCTTTCGCGCGATTCTCGAGTCCGTTGCTTCAGAGCACGGTGCCCGAATGACCGCAATGGACAACGCGACGCGCAACGCGAGCGAGCTCGTCGGTAAGCTGACCCTCGATTACAACCGCGCGCGTCAGGCGGCGATTACCAAGGAGCTGATGGAGATCATCGGCGGCGCCGAAGCTCTCAAAGGCTAATTCGCTTCGCCGAACTGCGAAGTCCGCTCGCAGGACACCCAGAAGCGCTAATTCCCTCCGACGCGACTGCGCAAAGCGTGAGTGCAGGATTGCGAATCCTAGGCAATGGCCGGGCGCGTGGGCAACGCAGTGTTAACGAGCGTCCACACTCAGTGTGCCGATTTGCGTAATCGGTCTCAGCCCGCGGAGGATATGCACGTGGTTTTCACCGCGCGTATTGGTCTGTTCCTGGCACCGCACTTGCAAGAACGCGAGTCCAGAGGGTGTATGCAGCATTCGCAGACCATGGATGTTTGCCTTGACGAGTCCGCGTTCTACTCGCGGCTTGCGGAACAGTTCCGAGAACGGGGACGCATCTTGTGTGCACTAGCCGCAACGCTGCGAGCGCAACAGGCACCCAGCGTGCTTGTTCGAGCGGCCTACCGAGCGGGGTCGGAGCGCCGTGCCCACGCCAACATGCTCGAAGTCTTTCTCGTGTCCGCCCGTGAGCCCGTTCGAGCGGCCGGCCGGGCTCTGAGGGTGGTCGGGACAGCCGCATCGAACGCACTTGCTGTCGCCTACGAGAGCCTCGGTGTCGGATCGGTTCAGGATGTGCACCTTGCACTCGTTACCGCGATTGCCTCGGCGCGTGCGCACGACGCACGAGCACGGACCACGTTTGGAATCATCTCCGCCGAAGTCGCAAGTCACAACGCGGAGAGCCGCCGAATCGAACGCTGGCTCGAGGGGCGAGTATCCGAGTCCGAATGGACGACCGTGGACGACGCGAAACGAGCGACGCTTTTGGCAATCATGCGCGAGCCGGAACGCGCTGGTGTTCTACGCGGCGTTCGAGACGATGTGCTGGTCGACCTGGGGCTCCCGCGTGGAGAGCGCGCCATAGCGGTCGCGCGCACGGTTTCGGGTTTGGTCAGCGCTTGCGCTGTTTCACGCGAAAGAAAGCTCGCCAGCTAGATTCGTGCGCATGAGACGTCGAACCGCAGTCGGACCCAAGCCACTTGCAAGCAAGCAGTAGAGCTTGGTCAGCGCTGCCTCGGGTGTCATGTCGTGGCCAGAGATGACGCCCATCTTCTCAAGCGGCGCGCCCGTCGAGTAGAGACGTTGTCGCACTCGCCCACCGTGACACTGCGAGCAGTTCACGACGACGACTCCGCGCGCGACGGCCGCCTCGATCGCCGCGAGAAAACCGGAGCCCCGGCGCGGAACATTCCCTGCGCCATAGCTTTCGAGCACGAGGCCTTCGAGCGGTCGCTTCGTAATTGCTTTCACCAGGGTCGATTGGATTCCGGGAAATACGCGCATCGCTGCAACTCGCGGCTCTCGTAACAGCCGGATCCCTTTGCGCGGAGGGATGGGCGTTGCGAGGACTTCACGGTTCCAGGCGATTGTTGCACCGACGGTCGCGAGCGAAGGGAGGTTCCCGCTGTCGAATGCCACGAAGTCGTGGTTGTGAACCTTTTGGGCTCGATTCCCTCGGAGCAGGCGGGCACCGAAATAAACGCAGACTTCGGTGGGCGTATCCGACGACGCGGCTAGGAGTACCGACGTGACAAGGTGTTCTCGGCCGTCACTGCGTACGTCCGTCAACGAGAGCTGCGCTCCGGTCAGAATCACCGGGACCTTGATCTCGCCTAGAAGAAAGCTGAGCGCGGACGCCGTGTACGCCATCGTGTCCGTGCCGTGGACGACCACAAAACCGCGATAGCGCGAAGCGCGTTTCCGAATCTCGTTCGCGATGCGTCCCCAATCGGCCGGAGCCATATCCGAGCTGTCGAGCAGCGGGTCCAGGGTCACGAGATCGACCTCAGGAAGCACCTCGCGCTCGGGCATGCGAATCAAATAGCGTTCGAGGAATTCAGGATCGGGGGCGAGGCCCTGCGATGTGCGAAGCATCCCGATGGTACCGCCGGTGTGGAGTATGCAAACGCGCGCCCGCCTCATCCCCAAACCCTAACAGATCTCGGGTTGTGAAAGGCGTAGATCAAATCGCGGATCATGTGAGCGATATCAACCTTTCGCGGGCCTGCGCGGGTGGCGTTGACCGGAATCCGGACGCAAAGTCTACCCGTGAGATTTGGTTATCCGCTTTTCTTGCTCGCGTCTTGGTCACTGGTCTGTGGATGTGCGCCTGAAGTTGGTGGAACTCGGCGTTCTGACGATGGAGGCCTCGTTGATGGCGCGACGTTTGCGGACCGTCAAATGGATGCTGCTGCGCCGCGTCCAGATCGAGCAGACGCGTTCGTCGCGGTCGAGGCCGCGCTCGACATGGATGGCTCCTTTGACCGCGACGTCGAATCGATTCCTTTGGAAGCGGCGTTCGATGCCATTGCGTTGATGGCGGACGAAGACTCAGACGGACTCACTGATCTTCAAGAAGGCGCGTTCCTCCCGATTCCGACCGACACGGACATGGATGGGACGCCGGACTACCAAGACTCGGACAGCGACAGCGATGCGTTATCGGATCTCGTTGAAGCGGGTGACAACGATACCGTGACTCCGCCGCTCGATTCTGACGGCGACCGGATCCCCGATTTCCGCGACACGGACAGCGACGACAACGGATTGCCGGATGGTGCTGAAGGCGCGGACGACGCTGACCTCGACGAACGCCCGAACTATCGTGACCGCGATGACGATGCGGACGGTGTGGATGACCGCCGCGAAATCGGTCCCGACCCGAGCATGCCGCTGGACAGCGACATGGACTCGGTGCCCGATCGTTTGGATACCGATTCAGACAATGACCTGATCAAGGACGCCGACGAGGGGTTGTTCGACACGGACGCGGACGCGACTGCCGACCTCCGCGATACGGACAGCGATGCCGACGGGATTTCGGATCGAGACGAAGCCGGAGACGAAGACCTCGCAACTGCGCCGATCGACACTGATCGCGACACAATCGCCGACTTCCGAGATCCGGATTCGGACAACGATGGTCTCTCCGACACCACCGAGCGGACGCGCGGCACCAATCCCCGCGATGCCGATAGCGATGACGACGGCGTCAGCGACTTGATCGAAGTTGGGGCCGGAACGAGTCCGCTCGATGGGAGTGTCAGCCCACGCACTCGGGGCGACTTCGTGTTTCTTGTTCCGTTCGAACAACCGCCCGACCCGGCGCGCGACACCTTGCAGTTCAGCACGCGGCTGCGAAAGGCAGACGTCTACTTCCTGATGGACTCGACCGGTTCAATGAGCGGCTCGATCACCAATCTCCAGAACGGCCTCCGCAACACGATCATTCCGGGGATCGCTGCGATGATCTCGGACGCTTGGTACGGGGTAGGTGGTTTCGACGACTTCCCGCTCTCGCCGGCCGTAGGCCCTCGCTACGGCTCGATCTATTTTCCGGACTCCGTAGGCCTGCGTCACGACGCTCCGTTCTACCAATACCTTGCGATGACGAACAACATCGACGACGCGCAGGCGGCGGTGAATCTGTATCGGACCAATGACGGCGGTGACGAGCCCGAGTCAGGGGTAGCTGCGCTCTACGCGCTCGCAACGCGCGACGTGCTTGGTGGATACACACAGTTCCGAACCTCGTCCGGTCCGTCGATTGATCCGCCTGCGTGCCCCGCGCGCTATCGCGGAGCCGCGTGTTTCCGTCCCGACGCGGTGCCCATCATCGTGCTCATCTCCGATGTGCCCCAGCACAATGAGCCCACGTGCTCGTGTCCGTGGGTTCTTCCAGCGCTCGGAAACGGACCGCCATACAGCGCGATGCTTACGGCGCTCGAGACCATTGGTGCTCGCATCGTCGGGATCGCGGCGCACTCGCATCCAGTTACCCGGGCGAGCCTTGAGCGTATCGTCACGGACACGACCCTGGCGCGCGGCGCACCGGGAGTGGCCGCGGACTACGTCTTCACCGCGATGAGTGGTGTTGGGCTTACGACAAGTGTCGTCACCGCCATTCAACGCGCAGCGGCCGTTCCGCTCGATGTGAGCGCTGTGATCACGGATATTGCTGACGGCGAGACGGTCGACGCAGTCGCGGCCTTCGTACAGCAGATCGAGACACGGACGACGGCTGCCTCCGGACGCACGTGCACCACCGGGCGTCCCACATATGATCGGGATGGCATCGACGCAGATTCTATCCACGACACCTTCCGTGACGTGACTCCGGGGGACCCCGTGTGCTTCGACATCGTCGCCAAACAGAATCAAACCGTGCGTCCCACGCTCGATCCGCAGATATTCAAGGCTGAAGTACGTGTTCTCGGTGACGGATTCACCCCTCTCGATCAGCGAACGGTGTACTTCCTCGTCCCACCGCGAATACGGAACCCAAATGAACCGCTCTGACGCCCGTCTGCTTTCCCTCTTCGGCCTCACTCTGATTGCGGGATGTGGAGGCGATCCCGCAGTTTCGCCGCCCGACGCGCAGATCGATGGATCGATTTCCACTCGTGACTCGAGCGCGGACTCGAGCGCAGAGGCGACCGTCGATTCCAGTGTGCCGCGAGTGGCTGCGCCTTTCTGTGGCGCGTGCCGCGTGGATGACGACTGTGGACCGGGAGCCGCATGCCTTACCCTCGGCGAGGGCGAGCGGAGTTGCGGTCGTCCATGCACGAACGACGAATCGTGCACGCAGTACGGTGCGAACCTTGTCTGCGCCGCGAACGGCGATGCGCCGCGGCAGTGCCGTCCGCGCGCTCAGACCTGCGCGGGCTCTTCTGTGCTTGCCGCCTGCTCGACTGCGTCACCGTGTCGCGGGCGATTCTACGCATGCGCAGATGTCGGGCTGTTCGGGGCAAGTGCGTGCACCTTGCGTTGCGACTCGGACGCAGATTGCGTCGAACGTGCTCGCCGATGCCGGCCTGTTCCGTCAGCCGGCGGAGCGAAGCATTGCGTAGCCGATCTGGAGAGCGCTCCCGAGAGATGCGACGCGCTTGCCACTGCTGGACGCGCCACTCGATGCGGCGCCGGCGACACCTGCGCCGCAGGGTCCTCTTGTTTCGGGCGTGGCACCACGAAGCTGTGCCTCGCTCCGCCGTCGCCAACGTGCCCGACCGGAACGATCGAACGAGCTTCGTCACGCGGCGCGGTTTGCGTTCCGACGTCGGGGGATTTCGATGGTTGGATTTCCGCAACAACGCCGGATTGCGATTGCGTGCTCGATGGCGCAACCGACACGAGCGCGGCAGCGACACCTCTGGACCGGTCGCTTGGCGCTCTGTCCCGAGCACGCTGTCAAATGTCGTTCGCCTCGGCAGATCTCAACATCCTGGACGAGTTCGTTCCGCACGTCGCTCGCGACCGTTTCCGCTTGTCCCTAACGGATACCGTTCACGGCTATTGGCCCAACACCGGCGCGTTTGGGAAGCGTCTCGCCGCCGATATCGACCGAGCGACGATCGATGATCCGCATGATCCCACGGGGCTACTGCGCGTTGTGGAATCACTGGAGCTTGCGCATTACGCGGACTTCCGGATTGCTCCCAAGTCGCTTCCCCCTCAGGGGTCTTTGGCGAGCGCCCTTCTCGAGTTCGCGGAGCTCGCACGCGAGATCAGTGGAACGGGCGAGGTCGATTCCGAGGCCATTGCGACTCAGGCCGCGAGCGTGGACGAAGCGCTCGCACGACGGTTTGCCGACGTGGTCCGGGCAGTTACGACTGCGACTCGTGTTCGCGAGCGAGCGATCTCCCGCGTTCGAGCTCAACGCGATGAGCTGTTCGAAACGCCCCAAGGGCTCTATCTGGACGCGTTCAGACGACCCGATGCGACGACGCCGGAGTTTCACAACACGTTGCTCGGTGATGTCGATGTTAGCGCCATGGTCTCGGCAGCGCGGGACGTCGTCGCAACGATACGCGAAACCCAGTTGGCCCTCGGTGCCGGCGTAGCGCCGGTTGCCGCGACCTTGACGCTCGACACTGGGCTCGGGCGTGTGGCTCTCCGCGGCAATGGCGCCGACGTCTATGACCCCGCGGATTGGGAGCGCACGATTCTTCTCGTGGACACGGGCGGTGACGACATCTACCGCTTCGGCGCAGGCTCGAATGCAACTGCAGCGCAGCCTATCGGTGTCGTGGTGGACCTTGGCGGTTCCGATCGGTACGGGTATCGAGAGGTTCCGATCGCGGCCGATGCGTCACCGGGCAACACACGATTGCCCTCGGATGCAGCGGGTCGCTACACGCCTCGGACAAACGACTCCGCGGGTCCGTACTCGATGTCGAAAGTCTCTCGCCAAGGCGCGGGCCGGCTGGGCATCGGAATCCTTTTGGACCTTGGCACCGAACGCGACGAGTACCGTTCGCATCGCGTGTCGCAAGGGTACGGCGCGCTTGGCGTCGGAGTGCTCTACGATCGTGAAGGCGACGACCTCTACATCGCGGAAGCCGCGTCCCAAGGAGCTGCGGTCGCGGGCGTTGGCCTCTTGATCGACAGCTTTGGAAACGACTCGTACACCGCCTATCATGCGTCGCAGGGCTTCGGATACACGCGCGGAATTGGCGCGCTCTTCGATCACCGTGGCGATGACACGTACGTCGCAGTTGCGACGGACTTTCTCTACGCAAACGCGCAAGACCCGCGCGCGTCAAACACGTCCATGTCTCAGGGCGCAGGGTATGGTCGGAGGCGCGATCAGCTCGACACCGGCGACTTGGAAAGCATGAGCGGCGGTATCGGGATCCTGCGCGACAGTCGCGGCAACGACCGCTACACCGCGCAGATATTCGCCCAGGGCGTCGGATATTGGTGGGGCATCGGGGCGCTGCTCGACGGTGACGGGAACGATCACTACGACGGCCAGTGGTATGTGCAGGGTTCTGCTGCGCACTTCGCGACCGCGATCTTCATCGACGACGGTGGCGACGACGTGCACAACATGACCGCTCGCAGGATGAACGCTGCGCTCGGAACGGGTCACGACTTCTCGATCGGTTGGTTCCAATCTCGCGGCGGCGCAGATCACTACCTCGCGCCTAATCTCTCGCTTGGGTCAGGCAATGCTGCCGGCGTCGGTATCTTCATCGACGAGAGCGGCGTGGACCGCTACGAGTCGACGTCGGACCTCTCGTTCGGCAACGCAGACATCGAAACTCCTGCCACGGATACGCTGCAGTTCCAGGCAGGAACACACGGGCTCTTTTTCGATCTGGGCGGCGTCGATACATACGCGCGGCCGATCGGTGTGCCCGTGGGCGACAACATGTCGTGGCGTCAGCAACGGCACACGGGCGTGAACGAGCTGGGCGCAGGGCGCGACGAAGAAGGCCGTTGGTAGACCAAAAACTCATTGAGTAGAGCAGACCTGCTTTGAGTTCGGCCTGCGCGCGCCTGGACTGAGGCGGAGGCGCGTACGCTTTGGTACGTAACGAGGCCGAAGGAAGCCGTAAGCCAGGACCAACTCAAACGAGGTCTGTTCTAGGCGTGATGGTCGGGATCGTCGTCCGTATCGAGCCGGACTAGTCTGTACTTTTCGGCGGCCCATAGGGCCCCTGCGATCAGACTCCTCTTGTCGTTTACGAAGCTTGGCTTCTTGCCTTCGAAGACGTGCCCGACGAATTGAAACGTCCAGCCAACGGTGAAGAGCCCTGCAGCGATTGGGATCCCGACGACGGTCGCGGCCACGGGAATGCTTGCGACAATCATCGGCACTCCGACCATGTGGAACGCGCGGTTCATGGGATTTTGGTGATCGTCCTTGTAACTCGCCAGAACGCGCGACCACTCACGATTCAACTTCACGTGCATGCTCCAACTATATAGAAAGAACGACGGATGGATGAGCCCTTCATCGTCGAAATAGCGCGCGGACCCGTGGACGTGCTGGGTTCCCTTAGGATGATGGGCGTCGGCCCGGGTGACCCCTCCACCAGGGCACGCCCTGGATTCGTTGCTAAGGCCGCGAATCTACACGTGCGCGAAGGAAAGACTCTCGTCGCGCGTCCCATCACGCTCGCTGTATTCGAGTCACAACAGACCTATCGAATCGAGATTCATGGGGCTCGCGGCGACACTTCGCAGTTGGACATCGATGGGCTCGTAGGGCGCAAAGACGATGCCTTCGAGTCGTTTGCGCCGACGCATCCGCGAATCGTGGACATCGCGAAGCGGTCCAAGGCGTTGCGTCTGGTGAGGCTGCCGTGGGTCTACGACGCGCTCGTTGCGACCGTGTTCCAGCAGAAGGTTGCGTTCGTGGATGCTGCCCGTTCGTACCGGGCCATGTTGCACGAGCTGGCTCGTCCCGCCCCCGGACCGTTCGAGCTCTTGCTTCCGCCCTCGGCGATCGATCTCAAGGGTTACCCGCTGCACGACGCGATGCGCCTAGGCATCGACGCAAAACGGATACGAGCGATTCGGGCGACCTCGATCTACGCGGACCGGATCGACGCCCTCGCTAAACGCACGCTTTCCGAATCCCGCGCGTTCCTGATGGCTTTGGACGGCATCGGACCGTGGACTACTGAAAGCGTTCTAGGTGGTGTGCTTGGGGATGCGGATGCTGTGCCCGTCGGCGACTATTGGATTCCGCACACGGTTTCGTTTGCGCTCACAGGAGAGCCGCGTGCGCCCAAAGAAAACCCTGACGGACGGTTGCTCGAGCTACTGCTGCCATTCACGGGGAATCGCTACCGCGTAATTCGCTTGATCGAAGCGGCTGGAATTGGTGCGCCGCGCTTCGGGCCGCGTATGCGATTCGGCCACGATATACAGGCTGACCGATCGATAGGAACCGTCGATGGGCTCGATCGCCGACTCGCGCGCAGGCGTGCACCGCGGTAAAGCTCGACGTGCGCTTACTCTTCTTTCTTGGTCTCACCGGAGCTTGCGCTTCCGGATGCGGACGCACGTATGTCGAGGACCGAACGTTCGATGGCCGCGACGCGCGCCTGGCCGAGCCCGAGGTCTGCAACAACCTAGACGATGACCTCGATGGCAACGTCGACGAGGAGTTCCGTGACGGCCTAGGTCGCTATGTCGACCTTAGGCACTGTGGCGTGTGCAACAACGCATGCCCAACCTCGATACCGAACGCGACGCGAGTTGCGTGCGTCGTGCGCCCTCTCGCGGCTCGTGGTTTGCCGACAACGATTGACGCTGGTGTGCGCGATGGCGGTTTGCTCGACGCGTCGATCCGGTCAGATGTTCGTGACTCGGGTACCACGCGTGACGGAGCCCCGCGCGACGGCGCAAATGCGATCGATGGCGCCACGCTGCCATCGAATGGAGGCAGCGCGTTCTGCGCCGCTGCTGCGTGTCTGCCTGGCTTCGCGGTCTCGTACGAAGGCCGCTGCGTTCCCAAGTACGATTCTCTTTGCCTCGAATGCACCAACGACGACGCCTGCGGCGCGTTCCCGGAGGCATCGTGCGACAACGTCGGCGGCGAACGTCGCTGCACCGTCACGCGATGCTCCTCCGCAGGTGAGCGGTGTCCAACCGGCTATGCCTGTGAGTCCGATCGCTGCATCCCGACATCACGAAGCTGCACCTGCACGGTGGGTGCGACGTTCGACATTGCGTGTGCACTGACCGACCCGATGGGTGAGCTCTGCGCGGGTCGTCAAACATGCAACTCGGGCGTGCTCAGCACGTGCGCATCCTTCGCCGAGGTGTGCGACGGCATCGACAACGACTGCAACGGAAACATCGACGATGGGTTTCGTGACTCGCGTGGTGCGTACTCGCTCGACATAGCCAACTGTGGCCAGTGTGGTGTCGATTGCCGCGTGGGGCCTGTGCGTGTGGACGATCTCGTCTGCGGAGGCGACCCGTTCGCTCCGCGGTGTGTCCTCGATTGTCCCGACGCGCGAGACGGCATCCAGAATGGCGATCACATCGATGCGGACCTCGATGTCGCCAATGGATGCGAATGCGTCGTCAGTCGTCTCGACGATATTCCCGGGCCTGTTCGCACTTCCGGCAGCTCGCTCGACACCAACTGCGACGGCGCGGACGGGATTGTCATCTCCAGCTTCTATGTCGCCGTGGATGGCAGCGACGAGGGACCTGGGTCACCCACTCGACCATTCCGTACGATTTCGCGCGCGATCGAGCGCGCCGCGCAGTCGGCCAGGGTAAGTCAACCACGCACCGACGTGTTCATCGCTTCGGGCACTTACGCCGAGCGCCTGATACTCCCGGATGGTGTGCGCCTGCACGGAGGCTATCGACGCGACTTTCTATCGCTCGATCCCGCAGGCTTTCGTGTGGATGTTCGCGCGCCGCTAACGGCAGCTAGCGCGTTCGGCGCGGTGCTTGTCACCGAATCAGGCGCAGGAGCAACCAGCACCGTGATCGAGTGGATGACCCTTCGGGGGCGTGACGCCGTCGACGGAAAGCCGGCTGTCGGGGTGTGGATCGAATCGCCCGGCGAACGCTTTGAGATTCGCGATTCCGAGATCTATTCCGGGCGTGGTGGTTCCGGCGGGAACGGAATGCGCGGAGCGGCCGGGGCAACCGCGCCAGAAAACGCGAGAGCGGGAGACTTGCCTCGCGCCGCTATCGAGAACGCGGGACGAGCTTGCATGCGGGTTGAAGCAAATCGTGTTCGCGGTGGAAGCGGTGGCTCTCAACGATGTCGAGGAGTCGACGTTTCCGGAGGTGAGGGAGGCTCGTCTCAGTGCCCGCAAGAAGATGGCCCAGCGCAACCTTCGGGAGCTGTTGGGCGGGGGACGCTTGGTGGTGTCGGCGGAATCGGAGGCATCGATTCAAACGGGCCGATTACCCCGCGTCGCATGGACAGCACGTGCAACGCAGCTGCGTGTTGCGGGCTCGCAGATTTCAACGTTCCCGGTGATTTTCACGGGCCCGAGACCGGAACCGTGGGTCGCGATGGATCGGACGGCTCTCCGGGGCGCGGGTGCACAGACATGTTCGGCAGGCCGACTCGGATGGGTGATCTCGACGACTGGATACAAGAAATGGCGACTGCCGGTGCAACGGGAATCGACGGTGGCGGGGGAGGCGGCGGCGGAGCAGGTGGCGGTGTCGAGTTCGATTGGACCCCGCCTGCGTGCATGTTCGTAGATGGTCTCGGCGGCGGCGGCGGCGGCGGGGGAGGTGGTGGTTGCGCAGGGTTGGCCGGCGGAGGTGGCGGGAATGGCGGTCACTCGATTGGAGTGTTCGTCAATGCGACCCCCGCGCTTGACCGAAGTCTCCTCACCAACGTGCGTGTGATCGCTGGTGCTGGCGGACGCGGCGGGGACGGAGGTGCCGGAGGTGATGGTGGCCTCGGGGCGCGAGGAGCCGAGGGTGGTTCGATTCCGCGTGAGCTCAGGACGAACCCGACGCTCGCGGGCGCGTTCTCTGGTGCTCGGGGCGGCTCAGGGGGCAAAGGCGGTGCAGGCGGCGGCGGCGGCGGTGGCTGCGGAGGCTCGTCGATCGGTATCTGGGCTCAAGGAGCCTCGCGCGTGCAAGTTCCGGGCGTGATGTTCACTGCAGGCGTTGCGGGACGCGGCGGTCGTGGCGGCGGTGGCGCGCTTGCCGGCGCCGCTGGCATGAACGGAGGAACGGTGTTGCTCCATGCTGAATAGTCCTTCTTGCGCTCGGGGCTGCGAGCACCCCTCGTGCGGTTATTGCGCTCGGGGCTGCGAGCACCCCTCGCTGCGCATTTCCAAACGCGTCGAGGTGCTCTCGATCCTTCTACTCAGCGTCGCTGGATGTTTTCAAACGCGTCCGTGCGGCGCGGTCGAGCTGTGCAACTACGAAGACGACAACTGCAACGGTGTCGTCGATGAAGGCTTTGCCGATCCTGCAGGCAACTACACGAGCGCGGACAACTGCGGAGCATGCGGTGTGCGCTGCTCGGTTTCGTTCCCAACCGCGTCGACCACTGCGTGTACCGCTAGCGCAAGTGCACCTCCCATGTGCCGCCTCGTTACCTGCCCGCCGAACACGCAGCTGATCGATGCGTCGTTCTGTTCGCCCATCACATCGGCGTTGTGTTTGCCGTGCGAGAACGACGCGCTTTGCAAGAGCTTCGATCCGAGCTCTACGTGCTTAAGCGGCCGCTGCCTTCCGAGCTGCGCAAACGGATGCCCCGCAGGGTTCGCGTGTCGCGCAGGTGTTTGCCAAGGGGACTGCGCCTGTTCCGCCGCGACCGAAGGCGAGGGCTTCGCGTGTTTGGTAACCGCACCCGACGGCAAACGATGCGCTGGCTTGCAGATGTGTTCGGACGGCAGGCTCGATCGCTGCGCGCCGGCGCTTGAGGAAGCGTGCAATCTCGCGGATGACGACTGCGATGGATCGATCGACGAGGACTTTCGAAACGCACGCGGTCAGTACGTGACTCAGCAGCATTGCGGCGCCTGTGCAAATCCCTGTGCACCTCCCGGGCCAAACATGACTGCCGAGTGTCTCGCAGATCCGAATCCGGGCTGCGCGATTCGATGCAACGACGGTTTCGTGGATGTGGATCGCATTGCGCAGAACGGATGCGAATGCGAACGCTGGACCGGAAATGGACCTCCTCCCGGCGGTCGTGGAGATTCTGATTGTGATGGGATCGTCGATGTGACGGACGACTTCGTATACGTGACGATGACCGGAAGCGACGCGGAACCAGGCAATCTCGAACGTCCGCTGAGGACCATTTCAGCCGCGCTCGCTCGGGCCGCAGCGACGTCTCCGGTCAAGAGCGTGCTCGTCGCGCGCGGGATCTACGATGGACCGATCACACTGCGCACTGGGATCTCCGTGTTCGGTGGCTATCGGCCAGACTTCCGAGATAGAAACCTCGAGCTGTATCCTGTCGTGATCGAAGGAACGGGCGCCGCCGGTGGCGGTGCGCCTGTTTTGATTGCGCGACAGATTTCCATTCCGACCCGTTTCGACGGCTTCACCATACTTGGAAGCGACGCCGTGACTCCGGGTGACAGCAGCACGACCGCGGTGTTCGAGGACTGCACCACGGCGATGCAGGTCAGCCACGTTACCTTCCTTGCTGGGCGCGGAGCTGATGGCTCATCTGGAGCTCCGTCGAGCGATCGCGTTCGCACGCTAGGGTTCGCCTCGCTTCTGGAGCTGAATGGGTCGGCCGGTGATCGCGGTGGCAACGGCACGCCGGATGGAGGAAGTTGTTCCACTGTTGTTGGCGGATCGCCGGGCGTGAAAATTTGTCGACGTCGAGACGTGAGTGGCGGTCGAGGCGGAGGCGCTACGTGCGTGGAGACCGGTTGTATGAACGGGTCAGCATGCGCCAACGCGGGTTGCACGGACTTCACGGTCGCCGGCGTTTGCGACACCGCGCAAGTCATGCGTCTGGCGTTGGCGAACATCCCTGCCGAGAGCGGCGAAGGTGTCGCAGGCGGTCAGCCGGGCGAGAACACCTATAACGCTCCGACGAATCGCGTCGTGTGCAACTTCTGCGATGACAATCCCACTCTGGCTCGCAGTGGCGAAAACGGGTTCGATGGAGCGACCGGTGAAAACGGCGGCGGCGGAAGTGGGTGCGCGGGCGATCAAACGATCGACTTTGCGACCGGACGCGTCCGGTCGGGCGGGGGTGGCGAAGGAACCGACGGTGCCGACGGATCAGGCGGTGGCGGAGGTTCTGCGGGGGCAGGATACGATGTGATTGGTGGCACCAGCGGGCGCTGTAGCGATCAGAGCGGCGGTAGCGGCGGCGGTGGCGGAAGCGGAGGCTGCGGAGCGCCTGGTGGCGGTGGAGGCCAGGGGGGTGGCGCATCGATTGGCGTCCTTGTCCGAGGCACGGTCGGCGGTGGTGTACCGACGTTCGCGGATTCGCGCGTGGTGAAAGCGAGCGGCGGCGCAGGCGGGGACGGCGGAAATGGGGCAAGCGGTGGCGCGGGCGGTGGCGGCGCCAATGGCGGCGTGGGAGCTCATTGGTGTGCGCGTGCAGGCGGACGCGGCGGCGATGGGGGTCGCGGTGGATCCGGTGGTGGAGGAGGGGGCGGTTGCGGCGGTGCATCGCACGCGATCCTGGTGCGCGGGGCCGCCGACGCTTATCGCGCTCAGCTGCAAAGCGAAGTCACCGTCGACGGCACCGGTCGTGGCGGTCGTGGAGGCGAGGGCGGTTTCGCGCCGATGAGCGAAGGCGATGACGGAGCTGCGGGAGCAGAAGACGGCGTGGTGGTTCTCACCGCTCGGTAGTGCAGCCCTACTTTTTTGTAGGAGTGCGAACTGTGAGAACTGGGATCGGTGCGTGTCGAACGACCCGCTCTGCGACCGAGCCGATGAACATGTGAGCGAGCCCGCTCCGCCCGTGTGTTCCAATGATGAGGAGATCGTGCCCGTCGCGCGTCGCCTCTTCGCAAAGGGCTTGATGAGGAACCCCGTTGACGACCTTGGAGTCGATCGCTTTTGGTGCACCGGGCAAAGCTTGGAGGCGCGTGACAGTGTTCTTCAAGCTCGCTTCGAGTGAGCGTCGGGTTTCATCCACCCAGTCAGGGTGGGTGAGCATGATCGTTTCGGGCATCACATAAACAAGCGGGTTGAAGATATGAACTACGCGCAGCTTCGCGCCGAGCGTCCCGGCCAACTCTGCTGCGTATGTTTCTGCGGCTGCGCTGCATTCGGAGAAATCTGTCGCGACCAAGATGGATTGAATTCGCATGCGTGTCCCTCGCCGCACTCATGGTCCCACCAGGCAAATTCGGTAGTGCGTTTGCGCAGGGCACGCCTAGACCCCTCCGTCAGGTTGGAAGCTTCTTTTGCCACTCCACATCCGGCGCATTGGCTGCCGCATTCACACCGCGAGAGAACGTAAAGAGCGCATCGCTCAAGCGGTTGAGGTAGTGTACGACCTCGTCGCGCACGGGTTGCGTGTCACGAAGAAGCACGACGTGACGCTCTGCTCGTCGGCAAACGGTGCGTGCGACGTGAAGGAGCGCTGCTCCGCGTGTGCCACCAGGCAAGATGAACGCGCTGAGCGGAGGCAACGTGGCATCGACGCTATCGATGGTGCGTTCGAGCAGGAATACGTCGTCCTCGTTCACGAGAGCAAGGTTGATCTTTGGGGCCTTACCTTCGCTGGGCGTCGGTGTCGCGAGCTCGGATCCTAAGTCAAAAAGCCGATTCTGAACTTCGCGCAGCGTTTGATCGATCAGCACTGGGAGCTTCTCTGCGCGTGCAGCGCCGATGGCTGCATTGAGCTCGTCTAGATCACCGTATGCGGCGACGCGTGCGCTGCCCTTGGAAACGCGCGCGCCGCCGAACAGACCGGTGGTGCCGTCGTCGCCCGTCTTCGTATAGATCTTCATGTTCGGAAACCTTTCATGGGCTGCGAGGGATAGCGAGATCGAAACGCGCTCCGGATGCGAGACGACGCCCTCGAAGAAAATCCCCGGCAGCCATCGCGCGCTTGCCCTCAGGCTGTAGCGTTTCGACTTCAATCACTCCAGAGCCGCACGCGATACGCGCGGTCTGCCCGAACTGCACGATGGTTCCCGGAGCAGCTGAATCGCTGCCGTCGACTACGGTGATGAAGCCGAGCTTGATTGGCGCACCCTCGAAGTACGCGTGAGCTCCGGGCCAAGGCGTTACTCCGCGCGCGCGATTCCGGACGCGCGTGGCAGACTCTCTGAAGTCCAGCGCTCCGTCGCGCTTCTCGAGTGGTCGCGCGTGGGTCACACCGTCGGCCGGCTGCGCCTTCGCCTGAATCGCTCCAGCCAGAATTTGCGGAACCATCTCACGGACCATCTGCGCGCCCATCTGCGAGAGGCGCTGGCCAAGCGACAGCGTGGTGTCGTCGCTCGCGATCTTCGTCTCACGCACGCCAAACACCGGGCCGGTGTCCATGCCTTCATCGAGCTGCATCATCGCGACGCCGGTGCACGCATCGCCTTCGATGAGCGCCCATTGAATCGGCGCGGCTCCGCGCCAACGAGGCAGAATCGATGCATGCACGTTCAGGAAGCCTTTGCGAGTGGTGGCGAGGATGGCAGGCGTCAAAATGCGTCCGTACGCAACGACGAGCGCGATGTCTGCGTCGTGTGAGGCCAAAAGGTGCGCGAGCTCCGGAGTGCGTACTTTCTCAGGTTGATGCACCGCGAGTCCAAGCTCGAGTGCACGCGCTTTCACAGGTGTGTGCGCCACCTCGAGGCCGCGCCCCTTTGGACGGTCGGGCTGACTGACGACCAGTCGAACATCCGCGACTTCGGCGAGCGCTTCGAGCGTGGGCACCGCGAACTGTGGGGTACCGAAGAACAGCGCGCGCGGTCGCGGCGTCATTGTTCGTTTACTCGCTTGCCGCTGTGTGTGACGTAGCTGCGCGCTTCTGCATCTCGCGGTGAAGCAAACGCTTTCGGATGAGACCGAGTTTGTCGATCATGAGCTTGCCGTCGAGGTGGTCCGTCTCGTGCTGAATCGCGATTGCGAGCAACCCGTCCGTCGTCAGCTCGAAGAGCTTTCCGTGCCGGTCTTGCGCACGAACGCTGATGCGCTCTGAGCGCAAGATCTCTTCGCGCGCGCCTGGGAACGATAGGCAGCCCTCGTCCCACGCGATCTCGCCTTCTGCGGACTTGATCTCGGGATTTGCGAAGACTCGGAACTCGCTGGGCGCCTCGTCCCCCGCCGCGACGTCCACGACGAAGACGCGGAGGGCGACGCCAATCTGCGTTGCTGCGAGACCGACTCCAGGCGCCGCGTACATGGTTTCCGCCATGTCGTCGATGAGCTGTTGGAACTCGGTTCCAAAGTCGCTGATGCGCTCACCGGGGATCCGGAGTCGCTTGTCGGGGTAGTGGAGAATCGTACGTATGGCCATGTCGTGTTTGCTGCCGCGGACCGAGGACGCCTCGTCTCGTCAAGCGCGGGAAGCATAGCTCAGGAATGCCCGCCCCCCCAGCCGATCCACCTCACACCGCCTCCAGGCTAGAGTCTGCGGGCGACCCTCGACGAACAAGGAAACCCGCCGTAGCGTGGCGCATGAAAAAGCGTTTCGGTGAGCTTGATTGCGTGATCCACGGTGGCTCGGACCGTGATGGTGCGGGCACCGGGCCGGTCATCGTATTGCTTCACGGATACGGTGCGCCTGCTGACGACCTCGTTCCGCTGTATCGCGTCTTCGATGTTCCTCGTGAGGCTCGATTTGTCTTTCCTGCCGCACCTCACTCCATTCCCGGAATGCCGTTTGGTCGCGCTTGGTGGCACATCGACATGATGCGACTTCAGCAGCAGCTCGAACGCGGAAGCCCGAGCGACCTCTTCCGCGAAACGCCTCCGGGGATGCCGGAAGCTCGAGACATGGTGGTGGCGGCGCTGGATGCGATCGATCGAGAGATGTCACCGTCCGACGTCGTGATCGGAGGTTTCTCTCAAGGAGCGATGCTCGCGTGCGATGTGATGCTGCAGAATCCAGATCGATTTGCAGCAGGCGTGTTCTTCTCTGGCGCAGTCTTTGGCGAATGGAAGCTCGAAGCTCCGGCCGCGAAGGGTCCAAGCGCGGCTGAGGGCAAGCGAGTGCTTGTCTCGCACGGCCGCCAGGATCAAGTCCTTCCGTTCGCTGGTGGAGAAGCCTTGCGCGAACGACTTGTAGAGGGCGGTTTTCGAGTCGCATGGGTGCCGTTCAATGGCGGCCACGAGATTCCGGGTGCTGCTTTGGACGGTGCCAGTGCAGTGATTACAGGGTCGCTGAGTTAGTCCCGCGTGCGCGTTCACGCGCGCTTGGCGCGCGCCGCGACGTACGCGTTCCACTCCGCGTCGTGACTTGCGACGAACCAGGCTTCATCGAGGAGCGCTTTCGCTGCCCTCAGCATTCGTGCGTCTTCCTCGTTGGATGCGACGACATCGAGCTCGAGGTTCAGGTCGCGAAAACGCTGTTCACGTTCCCGAAGCGACGCCGATGCTTCGAAGACATCCAGGTAGGTGCACTGAGGCTCGAGCGCCGCCAATCTTCGAGCGGTAGCCAATGGACGTTGAGCCCCTCCGTACGCGCGATGTGTCGTATCGCGCAACGTAACTGCGCCGAGCTCGCCCAGGCACCACACGATGCCACCGACACCCAGCTGGCTCGGCGTAGAGCTCTCGAGCAGGACGACAGGGAGCCCGTCGTTGCGGCGCAGGAGGCTCGACACTTCGAACTCGATGCCCGCTTCAGCGAGCACGTGGTCGGCCTCTCGGCTCAGCACATACTCCCGATTGGCCAACGCGATTCGCACCCGCTCTTGCGGTAGCGATCGCGCAGCTTCCATCAGCCAGTACGCAAGAGTTCGGCGCGACAACGAGCTGGGTCGCGAACTCAGCGCTTTTCGATCCAGCCGCTCGCGTCGTACGCGTAGGGCCGGCGATTGCAGTACGCGGAGTAGCAGGCTGCGCTCCGCTCTCGCGACGATCCGGTCGCGCTCGAAGAGAGTCAGCTCACCCGAGGCGGCTCGCTTGTCGAGCGCCGAGCTAACGTCTGCAACGAGCGTGATGTTCGAGTCGCGCTCGAGCTCGGGGAGGACCTGCCAGAACGGCCCCGTCAGATGCCAAATCACGTCGCCTTCGACGACCTGCAACGTGACAGCGGTATCCCCAGCTTCCAGGACAAGGAGCGCATCGCCACGAGCACGAGCAACTTCGTAGATTGCCGCGAACGCGGTGGTTTGCTCGGCCGCGGGCGGCTCGGTAACGGATGTTGCGGGGGAGCTTCCGGCTTCTGCGCTTCCGCTGCGAGGCTTACTTCGCGACACCGCTGACGGCTCACGATCACGCGCGTCGCGAGCCGGCAAGCTCGACGGGGTTGCGTGGGTTCCCACGGCTCCATCGGGGGACGCCAGATGCTCGTCAATCCGTGCGTGCAGATCCGTGCGCGCCGCGGCTGCAGAACGCGAGCTCCGGTCGTCACCGTGCGCTGAATCTCTGGCCAAAGGTCGCGGTGTAGACACGCGAGCCGGAAGCGGCGGAAGCGTTGCGCGCCCGGCCGGTGTGTCGGCGCTCGGTGGGTGAGGTGTCGCGGCGCCGAGCTGCGGGTCCGCGCCCCGAGGGGTCCCGCCTCGGGGCGTGAGCGGAAGGGGTCTAGCTACCGACGGCAACTGAGTGAGCTGCGTCAGCTCGCCGTGCTCATCGACGTCTTCCGCGTAGCGCAGGCTGCGGATGAGCTCGAGCGGTACGAGGATCTCCGGATCGTCGATGCGCGGGCCGTGGACGAAGACCGACGGCGGCTCGTCTGGGAACAATCGACGATCGGCAGCTGCGAGCAGACTCGATAGCGTTTCAGCTTCGTTCGACCGGTCTCGCGACGGGGGCCTGGCTTCCTCGGAGAGCGCCAGGTTGGGGTCGTTCGGGAGCGCGATGTCCACACTTGGGCGGACGAAAGCGCCACTCCACGCTGCTGCGATGGACATCGTTTCATCGGCTACCCACGCGTCGAGCTCACTCCCTGGTGGTGGCGGAGGAGGCGGCTCCCCTCGCACTGCGGCTATGGTGACCTGGACGATCTCGTCGATTGACGCGTCCCGGCGAAGTACGACTCTAGAATCCTTGGGCGCCTCTCCACCAACCCAAATGATGCGTGTCGCCGTCGTGCTGGTACCTGCGATTTGCTTCGGATCGTCCAGCCGCGCGCGCAACCGGGCCGTTCCCTCTGCAACCACCAAGAACGGCGCAGCGACTGCGTCGAGATCGCTCTCGGCGATGATCTCTGCACGAACGCCTCGCGCTCGCAGAGAGAACTCGAGCGCCATTGCGTCGGAGTAGTCGAGAATCGCGACAATTGCCGAATCGGTCATCCAGTCACTCGATGCGTTCTAGGCGCCGAATCCCTTTGCGACTCACGACCAAACGAAGGCGATTCCATGTGCCGGGCTCGGATGTTCTTCGAAACCGATACACGATGGCGATGTTGTACACGCGAGGCGCATCTCGAGTCACGAGGACTCCTGCATCCGGGTCCGCAAATGTGATGTCTTCCTTGGCGTCGTCCGTGTGCTGGAGCCACCGGGCCACGTCCAAGCGAAAGATCTCGGTCAAGCCAGAGAAGGACGGACCCAACGCGTGGACCTTCGACGTGTCGACTTCACAGGATTTCTTGTGCCACAGGACTCGCTCCGGCCGCGCGAGCTCATCGAATCGATGCCGTCGGGCACTTCGTGCCACCTGAACGTCTGAAGGAAGGTCGCTTCGCTTTACGAAGCCGGACTCTTCGAGGATTCGTGCGACGCGAATCTTTGTGTCCGGATGGGTAATCTCCCAACGGCGATCCGGGAAATACTTCGACAGAACGCTAGAACCGATCTGCTGAAGAATTGCTTTGATACGGTCCTTGGCAACGTACGCCAAAACGACGGCGAGCGACCAGCGCCAGACGTCGCCGCCCGGCGCCGTGCCGTTGCGAAGCGCCGCCCAGAGCGCAAATGTCATCGCTGTTCCCGCAGCGACACCGTTTGCGAGGTGCACTGTGAATCCGCTGCCCGCGGGACGTACGGTCGTTGTCAGCCACAGTGGCGAAAGCGAAAACCTCTTGAGAACGTGCGCTCGAAAAGCGAGCCGCTCTGCGTCGCGGCCCTTGTCCGTCCGGCGACCCACTGACACGTAGCGCTTCTTCGCGCGATACGCGGCCGCTGCGACCGCCTCGTCCTTTACGAGCTCGTGCGCTACGGCGTCGTGATTCGGATCGAGCGTGCGAGCAATCGAGACGAACAGCCCCTCGGTGAGCAAAGAGAGCTCTTCATCGCCCCATCGGGCCGTCTCGCGCACATCCGCCGAGTCGACCGGCAACTGTGCGAGAAAGCTCGAAAGCTCTTCAGTGATCGCTCGAGTCGACCGGACGACCTCCTGAAGCTCGCTCAGCACAAGGTCGGTGGCCGTGGTCGCGATGACGTGCGGTCCAACATCGTCGGTTCTTACGTCTCCGCTGGGGGGAGCGTCGTGCGAAACGACGAAGCTGTCGTCATCGCCGACCGTTACCGTGGGCTCCGGGTCCGGCCTTCCTGAGCTCGGCGGAATCGACGCACGATGAAAGATGCGTTCGAGGCGTTCGCGCTCCTGCCGATAAGCTTCGCGCGCTCTGCACAGAAAGAGTTGAATGGCCTCGCACAGAGCGTTCGTCTGCGCGCGATCGAGCACGTGCAGATTCTGCGCATCGGCGAAGAGCTCACTCAACGACGCGGTCGAGATACGAAGCTGGACGTAGGACTGCAGGTCTTCGTAGATCTCGCTCTTGTCGTACGTTTGGTCGTGAACGCGAAGGCTCTCCGGTACGAAGAAATACGCCTCCCATTCGAACTCGGCCTTCTCTTCGTTGGAGCGGTTCGCCGTGTGCGGCGCCGGCAGAACGTAGTCGACATTGAACTCGATGTGCGTACGGTCGTGCACTCGTACGCGCAGAGCGTGACCGGTATCGGCGTGAGGTGGTTTGCTCACTGTTCTGGCGTCATCGCTCCTAGGCCCCCATACATCATTCTTTGGGCGGCTGTCACGGAGTGCGTCGTCGCGATTGCGCGGAGCACCGGTACCGACTCCGTGGGCGTGCGCTGGAACGTCGAAAAATCGACGCTGAAGAGACCGAACTTCGGGCCGAATCCGAGCGACCACTCGAAGTTGTCCGTCAACGTCCAATGGTAGTATCCACGCACATCGACTCCCGAAGCCTGGGCGCGTGCGATTTGCTCAAGGA
>CAZWQH010000013.1:0-29085 GCA_964635815.1 uncultured Sandaracinaceae bacterium | reverse complement strand
GCCCGCGCACGCTGCGCACGTCTCGGTCGCGGTATCGGGTGCGTTGCCCCGTCCTTTGCACGTCGAACACTCGCGAGCGCTCTCCACTCGCACGCTCCTCTCCGCTCCAACCGCGGCTTCTTCGAATGTGAGCTCGAGCTCCACTTCGATATCTTTGCCCTGCCGTCCTTTTCCACGACCGCCGAAGAGATCTCCCAGCATGCCCTCGACGAAATCGGCGACTGCAGATGCGTCGATCGCTTGGCCGGCGGCGCTGTGGCCACCTCGATCGTACGAGCGACGTCGGTCCGGATCCGAGAGCACCGCGTACGCTTCACCGGCCTCTTTGAAGCGATCTTCGGCCTCCGAATCGTTTGGATTCCGATCGGGATGGAGCTCGATCGCAAGCTTTCGATACGCGCGCTTCAGGTCATCCGGTGTCGCGTCGCGCGCGACGCAGAGCACTTCGTAATAGTCCCGCTTCGTGGCCATGCTAGACCGGCGCCAGCCTAGCAGTGCTTCAGCACGCGGCGAACCCATGCCAGACAACCATGATTCTTCGAGCTCCCCGGCGAGTCCCCGCACGGAAAGCGCAAGTAACACCGACACGACAGACGAGCTCAGCTTCTCGGTCGACGCTCGCGGCGCGGGCGTTCGGGTGGATGCGTTCCTTGCACAAACGGCTCCCGGTTTGAGCCGGGCACGCGCACAGAAGATGTCCGAAGCCGGGCTCGTACGTGTCAACGGTCGCCGCGTTCGCAAAGGTCATCTCGTTGTGGAGAACGACGTCGTCACCCTGGCAGAAGCCGCGTGGATAGCTCAGTTTTCCGCCGCTCCGGATGCGAGCGCCACTCTTGCGATCGCGTTCGAGGATGCACATGTTGTCGTGGTCGTAAAACCACGCGGGATGCCGTCGCATCCTTTGCGCAAGGACGAGTTAGGGACCGTCGCAAACGCGCTGGTGAGTCGGTACCCAGAAATGAAAGACGTCGGATATTCAGCTCGTGAGCCAGGAGTACTTCATCGACTCGACAACGATACGTCGGGCCTGATGATCGCTGCGCGTTCGAAGAAAGCGTTCGAGACGCTTCGGGAGGAGCTCGCGGCAGGGCGCATCCAGAAGGACTACATCGGCCTTGCGGAAGGTGACGTCCGCGCGCCCCGTACCATTTCGATTCCGCTGTGTCCGCATCCGCGCGACTCGAAGAAAATGCTCGCGTGTGTCGAAGAGGCTGATGCGATTCGCTACGACGCCGAGTCTACCGAGACCGAGATCACCAAGAGCACGACATTGGCGGCCAGCTCGCTGGTATCTCTGCACGCACCGACCGCCAAGCGTCACCAGCTGCGTGCGCATCTCGCAGCGATTGGACATCCGCTCGTTGGGGACCTTCTGTATGGCGGCCCTGCGAGGGAAGGGCTCACGGGTCACTTGCTCCACGCTTCACGCGTGCGGTTTGAGCATCCGATGACTAGACAACCGGTCGAAGTGACGAACGAGGATCACGGCTTCGAGAGGTTCGCATGAGCCCAAATGCCGACAAGGACGCGCATCAACCGGGGTCCGCGCTCGATCCCAAAGTCGACGAGATGGTGCGGCACCAGCTGTTGTCGCGCGGAATCGAAGACGAACGTGTTCTAGAGGCAATGGCGAGCGTGCCGCGTGATCGTTTCGTTCCGTCATCAAGCGTGGACAGCGCCTATTCGGACTGCGCACTACCCATTGCGTGCGAACAGACAATTTCGCAGCCGTACATGGTGGCTCTCTCGTGCGAGCTCGCGCACATCACTGCGAGCGACCGCGTTCTCGAAATCGGCACCGGATCCGGATACCAGGCCGCGATCTTGTCTCGGCTCGCGCGCGAGGTGATTACGATCGAGCGGCACGAGAATCTTGCGCGTCACGCCAAGGCTACACTCGAAGATCTTGGGATCGGAAACGTGACCGTCGTAGAAGGCGACGGAACGCTAGGTGTTGAACAGCATGCTCCGTTCGACGCCATCATCATGACCGCCGCCGCACCGCGCGCTCCAAAGGCTCTGCTGTCGCAGTTGGCCATCGGCGCAAGGCTCGTCGGTCCGATCGGAACACGGGACAAGCAACATCTCGAAGTTCACAGACGCATTAATGCGGATGAGTATGCCGTGCTTCGTTCGATTCCTTGTCGGTACGTTCCGATGATTGGCGCAGACGGCTGGCTCGAATAGCGACTATCGACCGGTGGTGATAAGTCGTGGTACACGAAGGTGGTTAAACCTGCGTGACACGCTGCCGCTACGACCGTCTTACAACGGGGGAAGCAATTGACTGAAGACGTCCCCTCAAACCTGAGGAGCGATCCCGAGCTATGGGTCGGGCGAAATCAAGAGCTCGATAGCCTCCTGGCGCTCGTTCCAACCGAACGAATCGTGACCATAGTGGGGCCACCGGGCTGCGGTAAGACGCGGTTGGCGCGACGCTTCGCTGTCGAGTACCGAACACGCTCACAACCCGAGGGCGGAGTGTGGTGGTGCGAGCTGTCGGACGTTTCGTCTGACGAAGGGATCGACGCACGAGTCGCGCAGATGCTCGACGTGCCCCTCCAAGGTGCGCTCGGCGCCAGCGAGCGCGTAGGAAGCGCAATCCGAGGCCGCGGCGAAGTGCTGATCGTCCTGGATACCGCGGAGCACCTCATCAACGGTGTGGCGACGCGAACATCCGCGTGGAGTGAGCAAGCCCCTGATGCGCGATTCGTCATCACGTCTCGCGAACCTCTACGCGTTGCCGGAGAGAAGCGGGTAGAGCTCGACGGGCTTAGCGAGGCAGACGCTGCGACTCTGCTGCGGCGACTCGCTGCCTCGAACGGGCGCGCGCCTTCGACGCAAGAGGACGTCACCGCGCTCAAGCGCATCGTTCAGCTCGTCGAGGGCATGCCTCTGGCAATCGGATTGGCTTCCGCGCGTCTCGATGTCCTGTCCATGGACGAGGTCGCAAAGCATCTTGAACAAGGAATGACGTTCGAGAGCACGCGCCGGGACGTCCCCGCGCGACATCGAACAACGCGCGCTGCGCTCGATTGGTCTCTGACGTTGCTCCCGCCCGAGCATCGCGCGCTCCTCACCGCGTGTTGCGCATTCCCTGAGTCGTTTGCCGCCGACGCCGCGGCGCACATTTCGGGCGCGCCTGCCCACATTGCCAAGACCAAGGAGATGCTCGACGAGCTCGCGCGGAAATCCCTCTTGCGCCTCGACAGCGACAACAATCGCTTCCGCATGTATGCGCTGGTCCGCGAGCGCATGCGTCAAGACCTGACGAATGAGTTGCGCATCCATCTCGAGAAGGGGATCGCCGATTTCTTCTTCACGCGCGCCGTCGATCTCGGTCCGGGCATGTACGACGAACGCAGCGAAGACGTCAGTGCATCCATCAGTCTCGACCTTCCCAACTACGCTGCTGCTCACGCGGTTCTTCTTGCGAACTCGGATGTGATTCGTGCAGTGGAGCTTGCGCTCGCGCTCGATGAACACTTCTTCGTGCAGGGACCTTTTCAGGTTCACGTCGCGATGCTGGGCACTTCGCTCGAAGCCGCAGTGACGCTAGGCGCGGCGGGCGAACGTCTCATGGCTCGGTTGAAGGCGGCGCGCGGGCGCGCCTATCGCTACGAGCTGCACGTAGTACGCGCGATGCAGATGCTCAACGATGCGGCCGAGCTCGGAGCGAAGCTGAAAGAGCCAGCGGCGGAGATCGACGCTCTGTTCGAGATTGGTACGGATCACGAACGTCACGGGAAGCTTGCAGAGGCGGACCAAGCTCTGTCCCGCGCTTTTGCGCTCGCCAAAGCAACCGGCGCGCGAACGCCAAACAAGATTCTTCCTGGGCTGATCGAGCTCGAGATCCATCGAGGGAATCTCGACCAAGCGCGCGCCTACATCGATGGTGTTCGCGACGTTCTCCAAACCTCGACGCATCGGTACGCGCCAGGCCTGCTCCTGCGCTCCGCCATGCTCGCGCACTGTGCGGGAGACTACGCGCTCGCCGAGAAAATGCTGGCTGATGCGCTCGTCATCGCTCGCCGCCGCCGCTTCGTTCGCGTCGAGTACCTTGCCGCCACGATGCTGGCCGTGGTCCTCGCCGAGCGAGGAGCGACGCTCGAGGCCGAGCAGAAGTACATCGAATCGGCGCTGGTCTGCCGCGATCGCGGGGAGCCTGTCTTCGAAGCTGTTTCACGCTGGCAACTCGCCTGCTTGTACCTTCAAACACGCCGCACGAAGAATGCACTCGAAGCGGCCATGGAAGCGCACGCAATTGGAGCGAGAATTGGAGACGCTCCGTTTGCGGCATGGTGCCGAGCTCTCGTTATTGCGATCGAACACCTTCGGGGTGTCGAGAGCGCAACTATCGAAGCGTTCGACGAGGCCGCTAGAATCGCCTCGGCCGTTCCTCGCGCCAACACGATCGGAACGATTCGCTCGCTGTTCTCGCTCAAGCAAGAGATCGTCCGTCCGCTGCGACCGGTCCCGCTGCACGTTCACGAAGAGTGGGCGGCGTTTCGAGCGGTCGAACGCTTTTGGAAACCGCTCCTCAAGCCCAAACCTCGCGTCGTTACGTTGACCGGGAGCTCGGAGTCTTTTCAGGTCGACGACGCTGCGCCGATCGACCTCAAGACCCGGGTGACGTTGAAGAGGATTTTGCAGCACCTCGCCGACCTAAGGCGATCCGGCGGCACGACTACGGTAGACGAGCTCATTGCTGCGGGGTGGCCAGGCGAGCGAGTGCGACCCAAGAGCGGAGCAAACCGTGTGTACGTTGCGATCAACGCGCTTCGGTCCTTTGGGCTCGACGCCGTGATTCAACGTTCGGACGAGGGTTACTTCCTCGATCCGGACGTCCAGATCGTAGAGAAACAGTAGATCAATCCTCATTTGAGCTGATCCTGGCTTACGGCTTCCCTCGGCTTCGTTTCGTACCAAAGCGTACGCGCCTCAGCCTCAGTCCAGGCGCGCTCAGGCTCAACTCAAAGCAGGACTGATCTCAGAACCTCAAAACGGGGCGCGGAGGCCGAGGAGCGCCACGGTCCCATCGCCGAAGCGGTTCGTGTTGAAGATGTAGTCGAAGCTGACGTCTAGAGTTGCTCGCGACAGGAAATCGAGTGCGCTGCCTTCGAGCGCGTTCAGCGACAGGACAAGCTGAAGCCCGATCAGATGACTGTGAAACTCGGTCATCTTCGGATCGGCAGTGATGAGCACAGCGCTGCTCGCGTAGTCGGCGGGATCGGAAGAGAAGTTTGCGCGCGTCTGTGTGTACAGGCGATAGCGGGCGCGCAGCGTCGCGTCCTTCACGATCTCTTGATAGACGCGCACCTCGGGCGTGATCGCGGCGATCCCCCACGTGTCCAAGTAACCCCGCGCCATCAGGTGGAGCGACGTGCCCGTGGACGGGATGTAGGTAGCGAGGCGCCCGTACACGTTGTTGCGAACACGCTCCGTCGGATGAGCCTCGGGACGAGCGACACCTCCCACCGCGACGGTCCGATATGGATTGGCTTGAAAGCCGGTGATGAAGCTGAAGTCGTAGCCCAGCTCGAAGAACGTCTCGGGAGAGAGTAGCTGCGTAAGCCCGAGACTCATGAACACGATGTCCATGGCGCCAACGGATCCGCGATTCGAAAGGTCGCGACCATCGGGGCCCACGCGATTGGCTCCTCGAAGCACACGACCCACGTCGTCGTGCAATCCTGTGATCGCGAGCGAGAGAGTGGTCGCGCGTTCGTTCAAGCTCAGTGTGTTCGAGAGAGTGAAGCCGTAGCTGCTGTAGTCCGGCTCTTGGCTCGTACGGACACGCACCATCGAGAGGAGTTGAGCATCGCCCAGATCGAACTCGTAGCCGACGCCAAGCGCACCATCGTGACGAACCTCCGTAAAGCGGATGTCCGAGGCGAGACCCGCCGCGATTGAGGCGCTCGTGATCGCATCGATCAGATATTCACCCGAGACTGCGATGCCGTTCGGAGCGTTGAGCTCGAGACGCACGGTCGGTGCGACCACGCGCGTGGACCGTTCGAAGTAGTAGTTACCGCGAACTTCGACTGCGCCTGTCCAGGTGCCAGTGGATCGGTCCGCAGATGCAGTGTCGGGGCCCATCGCAGCTCCGAAGACGGCGACGCAGGCGATGGTGAGCACTTGGCGGTACACGACGGGACTCAGTTGCATCCGCAACCGCCGCCGCCACCTGTTCCGTATCCGCCGGTCGACCCTTCTCGCGACTCGTGCAGATGTGCGCGAAAGGCGGTCTCACCACCTTCTCGCTTCGTGTCCATGCTGGTCTTCGCTAGATGCTCGCGTTCGTAAGGCGCAACCGTCGCGCAAGCGACCGTTGAAGCGGCACACGCGGCGCCTACGAGGATGACCAGGATGCGAAGCATGGAGTCGCCAAACCCGACCGGGAGCGGTTGCTCGCGGCGCGGGGAAGAATGCTTACCACGCCGATTCGAAGTGTTCGAGGGTCGCTTGCGGACCCGAGCCCGCAGACCCGCCGAGGGTCGCTTGCGGACCCGAGCCCGCAGACTCGTCGAGGGTCGCTTGCGGACCCGAGCCGACCGTGAGGATCCAAACGGCTGCGCGCACAAGGGATCGCACGACCGTCTTCGCGAGCTCGGAGCGATTCACGCGCTCGGCTAGCCCAGGACCTTTCGCGTAATACCAACGAACCGCTGCACGTCCGATGGGATTGGTGAGCAGATGGCGATCTCGGAAACGACGGAGCGGGCCGATTTCATTAGCGAGCGGAGTACCGAATGCGGCGCTCGCCACGAAGCACGGAGACACGGTGGTGAAGTTGATCATCGTTGTGGTGATGTCGGCGGTGCGAATCGGTCCACGAACGTTGCATGTATCGATCGGCCGAATACCCACGTGGTAGTGCGTCTGCGCGAACATGCCGCCGAACTCGACGCGGATTGTCTGGCCCGGGGCAACGCCGGTGGGAATCATCAGCTCGACCGGCTCGAGAGTCGCCGCGTTTGCGGGTTTCGCGCGCAGGAAGGACTCTTCGTCGACGATCGGATCGGTGCCAAAGCGGATCTCGTAACGCGAGATCCCCAAATCGTCCTGTGGCACGCGGAACGAGAGAACACCCCACTCGTGGCTGTGCTTCGTGTTCGCGTGCGGTTCGACGAGGAAGTCGATCGCCGCGGGAGGGGCCACGTTGTTGGCGCAGACGCTCGCGTCGCGCGTGATCACGTGAATACGCGCTCCGTCTGATTGCATGCGCAGACGATCGGCACCGCTTCCAGGGCGACGCGCCGGATCGTCGGTGATCGTATCGTTCATCGTCAGCGCCATGGGGCCGTCTTCCGTTCGTCCGGAAAACGAGCCGATGAGCTCGGGTCGCGCGGCCGTGTGATCGCCTGCTTGGGTGGTCGAAAACGGAACGCGATAGACGACAGAAGGCTGACCCCGATACGCGTACCCGTACTCCATCGCCCAGTAGTCCCAGGTGCTTTGCGGGCCACGTGGCGTTGGGTAGCGAGCCTGGCTGTACGTTTCGTTGTGATCGCCCTCGACGTTGATCTCGAGGTAAATCGCGTACTCGCCTTCGGGCCAATCCGCCGGAAGCGTGAACTGCAGCATTCGCTGCGTTTCGGCAAACGTCGCGGTCGTTACTGCATCGAGCTCCGGCATAATGCGCCGAGAATCTGGGACGAACTGCGCTGCATCCGCGTGATCCGAACAGCGCGCGCATGGAGCACCGAGATCTCGGCGTGGCGGATAGAACGAGGTGAGAGAAAGCGGCGCCATCAACGTTGTGCCGGTTCCGGTCTGCGAAGGCTCGGCATATGGGATCGTGGGATCACCTACGACACGATCGCCTTGCTTGATGTAGCGACCCTTGTCGCTGTTGAATACGCTCGCGCACGCAACCGCGTCCAACGCCTCTTGCGTGGTGGTTGCCCGATTGAACGAGAGACAAAAATATCGGTCTGCAGTGGAGTCGTCGCTCGAGCGAGACGCGTGGCCTTCGTAGGTGCGGTTCTGAAAGATAACGCGCTGGAATGGAGCACCACCGCTCGCGATGCGGCGGGAACCCCACACCGGAAGCACACCTTCGCGACGACCGTACGGCCAACGGAACCCGCTGTTCATCTGCGCGGCGCCCGGACGGTTTCCGATCCCGCGAAGTGCAACTCCTTCGGTGAGCGCGATCGTTCTGAAGCGCGTTCCGTCGGCAGATTCGATCCAGAGAGCAACTTGCGCTCGACGCACAGGAGTGAAGTTGATTTCGACGACACGTTCAGGCGCATCTGCGCGCGCTACGCGCACTGACGCGAGTGCCGCGAGTGCCGCGAGTGCCGCGAGTGCCGCGAGCACACCGACGGCCTGCCACCGCTGCGCGTGCGTCGAATACATGGCTCGCGGAGAAGATTGAGCAGATCGCATGCAGATTTCCGAACGGCTAGTCTCTCAGCAAGATTCGATGCGCGCCAGGGTCTTTCGCGCCCGCGAAAGCTCTTCGGCCAACGTGATTCGCTTTGCCGCGTCGATCGCGGCGTTTCGCCGCAAGAATGCCCTCAGGTAGACCGCGGCTTTCCGTGGGTCCCCGGTTTCCGCGCTGAGCATGCCAAGCACAAACTGGCCATAGCCTTCCGCGGCCTGAGACCGCGCCAAGGAATTGATGATCCGTTGCAACTCGGCGGTCGCGACGCCGATCTCGAGTCGGATCCAGGCGCGGTACGCGCGGATCAACGGGCGATCTTTGCGGGCCCACCGTTCGGCGGTGTCCAGGACAGTGACCGCCGCTCTAGACTGCCCGCCGAAGTGCAGGAGGGTGGCCAAGCAAAATCCCTGAAAGCTTCGACGCGACGCCGGAGCTTGCCGCAGAGCAAGACGTTGTGAGCGAATGGCGTCATCGCGTTTCCCTAGAGCCATTTCGACGCGGGACCGATCTTGATACGCGAGATCTCGAAGGTCGTCGTCAAGCTGACACATTTGCTGCGCGACCAGCAGCGCGTCCTCGAGCTCGTTCTGAGCTAGGAGCGCGCCGTACAATTGTCGGAGCAGGTGCGCCTGTGTATCGGTGGTGATGCTCTCGGCGGCGAGCCCTGCGCGCGCGAAACGTTCTCTCGAAGCGTCCGTGCGCGCGAGCAATGCTCGTCGCAAGTAGTCTTCTGGATCCCCCGAGATACGCACGTTATCCACAGCCTAGCAGCTCGAGTTTCGAAATGCAGCGACGCACCGCGTCACGCTGCGCAGGAGGCAGGTTCAGGAGGTCTGGCTCGCGCTGCTTCGCGGGATCGCGATCAAACGCCGTACAAGAACGTAGCGAGCTCTTCTCGTCGCGCTGCAGCATCCCGGCGACCTAGCGCGACGAGTTGTTTTGCGAACGCGCCGTCGAAGAGGATGTAGCTCGCGAGATCTGCGTCCGAAGCCTCTCCGAAGTCTAGGAGGCGGAGCGCAACGGTCCCAAGCTCTCTCCCAAAACGAACCGAGTTCTTGCGGAGGTGATCCGCGGCCATCTTGCCGATGTCTTCGCTCGGGCGAATTGCGAGCGAGCTCACGTACCGAATGGGTTGTCCCTTCACCTTGAGGATCGAATCGTTCAGCTTCGAAACGAAGTCGTCGCCGTACGCCGCAATACCGGCGCGCACGATACGGTTGAGCTTGTCGAGCTCCTCGAGGTCTGCCGCGACGTGATCGAGTAAGAACGCATTGAGAACCTTGCCCAACAGAAACGTGGCGCCAGGCACACGCGTCACGGTTCCTGGTGGTTCCGGCGCGCGCTCCGCCGCCGGGCGCGCCATTCCAACGACCAAGAGTTTCGTGGCTCCCATGTGAATCGCGGGGGCCATTGGCGTATTCAAACGAAGACCACCGTCGCAATAGAGATCTGAGCCGATCAAAACGGGAGGGAACAAGAGCGGGATCGCTGCCGACGCAAGGACGTGCTCGGCGCGAATCCGGTCGCTGCGGACTGAAACCCCCCGTGGCAATCGCATAGGCACTGAGACATTGGGAGCGGCGTCGACGTGCACGACCGTTCGACCCGTCGCGATGTGTGTGGTCGAGATCACGAGCGCGCGAAGATGCTCGTCGTGAAGGTTGCGAGCGAGCCGCCTCCAATCGACTTCGCGCTGGATGAGGCGAGCCATCGGACGAGCATCGAGGAGGCCGACTCTGCGCGAACCGCCGATCACGACGCGATAGAGACGCGTTGCGTGCAGAACGCCGAAATCGAAGACCTCTCGAAGCGTGATGTCGGACCACAACCGCACCAAGCGTTGCAGCGAGGCGACCAAATCGTCGGCAACTGACGCCATGTACGCGCCGTTGATTGCGCCGACGCTGGTCCCGCAAATCAGATCGACCTTGGGCTTGATTCCCAGGCTCCCTGGTAGGTCGCCGAAGGCATAGCTGAGAACGCCGGCTTCGTACGCTCCCCGCGCCCCTCCTCCGGAGAGGATCACTGCGAGCGAGTCGTTAGCCATCCTCGGAGGCTGGAACGATGGAATAGGGAAATCAGTCACGCGCCTATTGAACCGCCTGCTTCAAGTAACACGAACGGATCGCTTCGTCGCCAATTCGGCTCGCGACGAGGTGGGCTCGCTCGGCGGCGCGAACGCGAATGGTCTGCGCCTCCGCTGTTCGGTGCACGCGGTCGAACCCGCGGGCGAGCTCATGCGGAAGCTCGGGGGAGATCTCGATCGGAGATGCAAGCCACGCGTCGAGCGCCTCGTTCAAGGCGGCCTCCGCGGCGGGCATGTTGGCGAGCTCCACTAGAAGCGACGCTCTCTCGGTCAAGGCCACCACGCGAAGGCTCGTGTCGTGCGCACCCGCAGCGAGCTCGACCGCGTCGTTCGCGATTACCGACGCGAGCGCATGCTCTCCGCGCGCATGCGAGACGCGGGCTCGAGCAACTCGCTCGCGCGTCAGTAGAACGGCCTCATTTGTATACTCGCCAATGTCGCGCGCTCGATCGAGGAGCACTTCCGTGTCGGTGTCGCAATTGCCGCGGGCAATTCGGCATTCCGCGAGCGTTACGAGTGACGGGCCGATGGCCGAGGACTCTTGGAGCTCGTGCACGATCTCCAGGGCATGTTCCGCAAAATCCTCCGCGGTGGTGTTCATCCCCACGAACCGGTACAGCTCGGCGAGATCCGCTAGAAGATCTGGAATGCGTCCGCGCGCACCGCGCAGTCGCTCGTTCTCAATGGCGTACTGAAGCGCTCGTATCCCGCGTTCCGGGTCGCCAGCCCGGCCAAGCGCGCGACCCAGCCCGTTCATCGCCAGTGTGACGACATCGCGGTGGCCGATTCGCAGAGCGAGCGCACTCGCGTCCGCAAAAGCTGCGGATGCACGTTCCGGATCATCCTGCTTTAGGCGAGCACGCCCTTCGACAAGCGCGCTCAGGGCTCGAAGTCCGTTCTGCTCTCGCTTGTCACTGACCCGAGAAGCAAACTCTCGAGCACTCTCGAGGTGCTCAAGCGCCTCTGCGGTCTGGTTTGCCCGCTCCGCGATTTCTGCTTCGAGAACAGCGACGCGTGCGCGCACGGATTCGGCCGCATCCGTCGTCGGGACGGGACGTCGAGACTCCTGGCTTGGACTACCCGCCGAATCGCGAAGCGCAGCTTGCGCGCTCGTGCGCGCGCGCAGCGCGAAGTCGCGTGCTGAGTCGAACCCGCGCGCGTCGATGTTGAGCGCCGCGAGCTCGTAGCGCGCCCGGGCAATGAGATGCCGCGCCTCGAGTAGCGTGCTCTTGTGCGCTAGTGAAATCTGGCTCATCGCGTCCAGCTCACGCAGGCGCTGGAAGCGCATCCCAAGGTCCTCCAGAATGCGATCGCGTAGTGCGTGGCAGTTGAACTTACGCTCGACATGCTCGCTGTCCGAAAGGGCGATTGAGCGACCGAGAAGTCGAAGGGCGTCGACGGTTCGATTGGCCTCTAGCGCTAGAAGCGCTGCATCCCAGTACGCCCGCGCAGCGCGCTCCGGTGCTCCACCTCGAGCATAGTGGCGCGCAATGCGTGCGGGTGACGCCCCGCCTGGGAGGTGTGTCAGGTACTCCGCGATACGCTTGTGCATCGCGATTCGATCCTCGAGATCGATCGACTCGTACGTCACGTGGCGAAAGACCGGGCTAGCAAACGACCATGATTCGCCGCGCGGGACGATCAGCCCGCGTGCCGCAAGCGCTTCGAGGCTTTCACTCTCGTCGCGGCCAGTGAAGAAACGAAGCTCTTCGCCGCGGACGCCGGTTGCAAGGACCGCGATCCACTGGAGCACGCGTCGCTCCGTTGCAGGAAGCTCGCTAAGGCGCGAAGCGATCGCTCCTTCGAGTGTCGTAGGGAGTGCGAGGGCGCCCAAGCGCTTGACGATGCGGCTCCCTTGGGAGCCTTGCTCGATCGCGACGACTCCGCGCTCGAGGCACGCCTCTACGAGCTCGACCACAAAGAACGGATTCCCGCCGGCCCGTTCCAGCAACGCCTGTTCGAGGTCGAACGGAACGTCCGCTTGCGCAAATCGCGATCGAATGAGCAGCGAGGCGTCCTCTGTGGAGAGCTCGCCGATCTCGATTCGCGGAACGGATGAAAACGCGCGCTCCACGCGCTCGTCCGGCCGCGAGACGAGCACGAACAAGATCGGAAGTTCCTCCGACCAAGTGCGAAGCTGCCCCAGCAGCTCGAGCGTCGGTGGATCGACCCACTGCAGCGAGTCGATGATCACGACCAGCGGCGTTTCCTGGGCAAGGGCGCGAACGAAGAGCTTTGCGGCTTCCACAGCGCGCTGCGCCCGTTCACTCGAGAGGCCCGTCGCAAGCTCCGGTGTGAGGATGGGTTCGAGCGCCGTGAAGATCTGTTCGCGATCTTTGGCATCGAGGTTCAGCGCGCGAACCAAATCCTGGAGTCGGATGACGCCTTCTTCACGGTTCGTGCTTACGCCAATCCCAGCGATCTCTCGGATCAGATCGGCGAGCACTGCGTACGGCGTGTCGACACCGAACACGCACTCGGTACGCAGGATGCGCGGCGCGGGCTCGACATCCGCGAAAGCTGCGGCCACCAACGCCGTTTTCCCGATGCCGAGGTCTCCGTAGACCGCTAGCCAGCTCAGCTTGCGCTGATGAACCGCCTCCGCGTACGTCTCGCGAATTTCCCGGATCTCATTCTCTCGCCCGAGCAACGTCGCGGTGGAATCTGAAACGCTTGCGGCCCGACGATCGCTCTGGGGCAGTGGACCGCGAAGGCTGTATCCGCGGATCGACGTCGCATCGGCGGGCGTATGCGGAACCGAAGGAGTCCCCGCACTGGCTGGAGTGCCAGCAGCCGCGACTCCGACTGATGTTCCTGGCACCGCGCTCGATGGTGCTTGAGCGCTTCCGGACGACGATGCGATCGTCCGCGTCGAGACATCATGGAACGCAAACTCTCGTCGAGCTGCGCGATAGATATCGTGGCTCGAGAGAATCTCGCGAGCCTCTGCACTATCCGCGAGCGCGTCGGCCGAGATGAACGCGTCACCGATGGCCGCAAAACCGAGCAGTCGACCCGTCGAGTCGCGTGAGGTCGCCAGAAGTCCGCGCGAGAGCCCAACGGATACGCCGAGCTTGACCAGAAGGTCGGAGGAGAGCCCGTCGATCGCATCGATGACGTCCAGCGCGACGCGTGTGGCTCTGGACGGATCGTTCACCGTCACCCGGCCCAGGCCGAAAATTAGCCGAAAGCGTTGCCGACCATTGTCGAGGTACGGATCGAAAACCGCATCGGCTTTGTATGCGATCTCCGCGAGAACACGCGCCGCCTCGATATCGATTGCGGCGGATGCACCCGCGGCCTTCTCTTCAGCGACGCGACCACCCTCGATCACGGAACCCGACGGGGTCACGCGAACCGCATCGGCAGTGACAGGGTCGGCGCGAAGAAATGCGGAAAGAATCACGACGTGCCGACGTTCTCTGAAGCGCTGCTCCTGCATGCCGCTCGCCGCGCGCCCGCGACTCAGCTCTCTGGATGCGCTCATGCTGAGCTGCGCGAGATGGGCCGGCGCAGCACGCGCGTCGGGCGACGTAGAGTCTCGCGGTGCGACGGCGTCGACGAAATGTTCGAGCGCGGCGGCGTCGAAGACGTCGTCATGGTCATGCAGCCATCGTGTGAGAACGCGAGTTACTTCGCGCGCGGACTGAAACCGGGCCGTAAGGTCGGCCTCGGTCGCCTGCGCAGCGATCTCATCGAGCGACTCCGGCACGAGAGGATCCACGGACCTCGGGAGTGTTCGCTTTCCGACGCGCACCATCTCCAGAACTTCGAGGCCTTGCTGTCCGGGGAACATCGCCCGTCCCATGAGGAGCTCGCTGAACATGATTCCAAGCGCGTAGACATCGCTCCTGCGATCCACACGTCCACCCCGTGCTTGCTCGGGGGACATGTACGCGAACTTGCCTTTGACTACGCCGGTATCCTCCGTGACGAGGCGTGCGCGCGCGATGCCAAAGTCGGCGATTTTCACAGCGCCGTCGTAGCTGAGCAGGACGTTCTGCGGGCTGACGTCGCGATGAACGATGTCCATCGGTTGTCCGTGCTCGTCGCGTCTGTTGTGGGCGTACTCCAACCCCTTGGCTGCTTCGGAAACGACGAACGCGACAAGCGCGTGGGGCGGACGCCTGCCCGCGCGACGCGCAGCATGGAGCAAGCGACCGAGGTCGAGGCCGTCGACGTACTCCATGACGAGTACCAGCTCTTCGCGCACTTTTAGGAAGTCGTAGACCTGAACGATGTTCGGATGATTGAGGCGCATCGCGAGACGCGCCTCGTCGATGAACATCGTACGAAACTTGGGATTTCGCGCGAACGAAGGCAGAACGCGCTTGAGCACGACGAGCTTCTCCACGCCCTCTGCGCCGGTGGCGCGTGCGAGGAAAACTTCCGCCATGCCGCCGGCCCCGAGACGCTTGATGATCTCGTATCGGCCTATCTGGGTCGGCAACGCTTCGGTAGCCATGCGCGAGCGTCGAAGCGTACTAGGAAGCCGCGGTTACTGTCTCCGATGTTCTGCGCTACGTTTCGTTCGTGCCTCCCGAACCCGAGTCTCGGTGTGCCAAGTGTGAGAAACCCTCAGCGATCTGTGTTTGCGATCGCCTGGGCAAGCATGTGACCCAGACGCCGGTCTTGATCCTTCAGCATCCCCGAGAACCGGACAAAGACCTGGGAACTGCGAAGTTGCTGGAGCTGGCGCTGACGCCGTGTGCTCTGCGAGTGGGGCTGTCGTGGAAGTCGCTGGAGCAGGCGATGGGCGATTCGGCAAAACTGCTTTCTCCGAATGGAAAACCCTCGGCGAAAGAATGGGGAGTCTTGCATGTGGGCGCTCGCAAGAGTCTCGATACGGAGTCGCCCACGGAAGGCGAGGTAGAGAACGAAGAAGAGAACGAGGAAGAGGACGAAGACCTCGATGAAGATTCGCTCGATGAAGGAGAGCAAGAACAGAGCGAAGGGTTCGCTGCATTGCAGGGAATCGTCGTTCTCGACGGCACATGGGAGCAAGCCAAGTCTCTCTGGTGGCGAAATCCGTGGTTGCTCAAGCTCGCGCGCGTGGAGCTGCATCCTACAGCGCCATCGATCTACGGGCGTTTGCGGCGCGAGCCGCATCGAAAATGCGTTTCGACGCTCGAAGCGATTGCCAACGTTCTCGACGAGCGCGGCGAGGACCCCGAGATCGCGGCGAATCTTCGAAGCGCGATGCGAACGATGGTGCAGCGGGCGCGCGATGCCAGCGCGCGCGGTCCAAAACAAGGCAAGCGCCCGCGACGCCGTCAGTAGTGCTTATTCGCTCGGGCCGAAACGCCCTCGCGGTGCTTGGTAGCGGCGCTACGAGCCGGTGAGGTAAACCTTGAGCGTCTCCGCAGCTTCTCGCTTGTCGAACGCGACGCCTTCGAGCTCCGCCCGCGAAGAGACATCCGTGAAAAGGCGTTCGAGGAAATTGAGCAACGCCTCCGCTTCGGTCGTGACTCGCTGTGTTCGCTCTTCGTCGAGTAGATCGACGTCTTGCGTTTCCTCGAGTGTGATCAGGAGGGGCTGCAATCGGTCGTAGTCGTTCATTCGGACTAGCTGATAACCGATCGCGCGAAAATGTTGCAGGAAGTCTCGGACGAACTGGAAGTTCGCAGCGCCAACCCAGCGATCGCTCGTGCCATGCGTTACGCCTGCTTTGGCGAGATACGCCCGGAGGATCTGGGTGAACATCCAAATTTCGCGACGCAAACGCTCCGCCGTTAGTGTCTGCATGTCGTCGTGTGCTGCGAGATGGAGCGGCGGTCCGGCCGAAAACTCCTTGAGGAGCGTTCCCACCGCATAGTTCACCGTCGCACGCAGATGAGCGGTCGCGACGACGAGCTGCGGTCCGACGTCCGCGTCTTCGACGACACCAGGCATCGGAAGGTCCCGCTCGAAGATCTTCTGCACTTCGATGCTCACTAGATTCGCGGCGCTCTCGGCAGACGCTCTAAACCAAACGAGGCGATGAAGCTGCTTCGTCAGCTCGTCGTACTGCTTTGTCACGATTGCGGCGTCGGCGTCGAGCAGGTCTTTCTCGAGCTTGTTTGCCAGGACGTTGCCCGCGTGCGTGCGTAGGTAACTCGTGAGCTCGCGCAGGTCGCTGCGAACGACGGCAAAGATTGCGAACGCCAACGGAGTCGTAACAGGATCCGAAACGTACTCGTCGATCAGGTCGAGGTAACGCATGGCCCGCCCGAGCGTCAGCAGGGTGATTCCATACAGATGATGTGCCGCCTGAGTCGGCACACGCTCGAGCGCTTCGAGGATCGCAGGAACGCGCACGCGGTCGTACTCGGGACAAAACTCAAGCGTAATGAGTGGATTGAAGAAGCGGTTGCGCGCGATTTCGCGGCTCACGGAGCCGAGCACGGCGAAGAATAGTGGATGCGAAATGCGGCCCACTCGAAGCACGCCGTCTACAACAGCGAGTTGTGTTCCAAGACCACCGAGGAGCGCGGACAGCGAGCGAGACGGTGTGTCCATTGCTAGGAACTCGTTGACCAAAGGCCCGTGCGGCTGCGGGCCCGTCTCGATGCTCTCGATCTTGAACTCGCGACTCTCCGTGCCGTGAAGCTTTCGCGCTCGAGAGAGGCATCGCTCAAGCACGGTCTTCACCACCAGGAGCTCTGGACGGAAGTCGTCCGACACGTTCGGAGTGGAGCGCCGCGGTCCAGGGTGGTTACCCAGATGTCCGAAACAGGCGACCCCCTTCATCAGGGCTTCGAGCTCGAAGAGCGCGGCCTCTTTCCCTTGCCAGGAGAGACTGCGGAACCACTGCGCTCGCGCTTGCACGTCTGCTTCGGGCATTCCGCGGGACGTCCGCAGAAGCAGCGCGTACGGGTCGAAAGGCTCATTTGCAACCTTGCCGAGAATTCGCGATGGCATCTCTAGAAGAGTGACCTTTCTTTTTGAAAAGCGATCTTCAGGTGCTCGTAAGCACGTTCGGTCGCCGTACGCCCGCGCGCAGTTCGCGCGAGAAAGCCTTGCTGGATCAGATAGGGCTCGTAAACGTCTTCGAGGGTATCGCGAGGCTCGCTGAGCGCAGCTGCGAGAGTCTCAATGCCCACCGGGCCCCCGTTGTAGTGGTCGATAATGACCCGCAGATAGCGCCGATCCATGTCATCGAGCCCCCCTTCGTCCACATCGAGTCGCGTGAGGGATTCTTTCGCGGTCTCTTCTCGAAGCTTTCCGTCCGAGAGCACTTCTGCGAAATCCCGAGCTCGACGCAGAAGGTGGTTGGCGATGCGCGGCGTTCCGCGTGAGCGACGAGCAATCTCGAACGCGGCGTTTTCATCGATGTCGATCTTGAGCAGCGAAGCGCTTCGACGAACGATCGCAGAAAGATCTTCTGCCGGGTAGTAGTCGAGTCGGACATCGATTCCAAAACGAGACCGCAGTGGGCTCGTCAGCAGTCCAGTTCGAGTCGTCGCGCCCACGAGAGTGAACGGATTCAACGGCAGTTGAATCGTCGTGGCGTACGGACCGTCGCCTTGGACGATGTCGATGCGGAAGTCCTCGATTGCGCTGTACAGGTTCTCCTCGACCACTGCACTGAGGCGATGAATCTCGTCGATGAAGAGGACATCTCCGCGTTCGAGCTTGCAAAGAAGCGCTGCGAGCTGACCTTTGTGCTCAATCGCCGGGCCCGACGCCAGGTGCAGGTTCACGCCCAGCTCGGTCGCGAGAACATGCGCCAACGTAGTTTTCCCGAGCCCAGGGGGCCCGCAGATAAGAACGTGATCCAGCGGACCGCTGCGCCGTTTTGCGGCTTCCACGAACACCCGGAGGTTCGCTTTGATCTTGTTTTGCCCAATGTAGTCGTCGAAACGCGCCGGACGAAGCGTGATGTCGTACTTCTCGTCGTCGGGTGATTTTGTGGCGCTGACGATGCGCGCAGCCTCAAGATCGCCAGCAGATGTGATGCTGGACGTCCTCTTGGCGGCACTTCGCTCGTTGGCCATGTTCACGCTTATACCGCTCTTACCAAGTTTCCGCTCTTGACACCCGGGGGAGACGATAGGACTCTGGGCCGGTTCGAAAACGGACTCGCGGAAAATGATCGTCAAAGCTGCGGGCCTATCCGACACCGGACTTATTCGAGAGCACAACGAGGATAGCTTTTGCATCCTCAAAGAGTTCGATCTCTTTGCTGTCGCCGATGGGATGGGCGGTCACCTCGCCGGTGATGTCGCGAGTCGTATAGCCACCGAGTCCATCGCGGAGTTCTTTCGCGCGACCGCTGGTGAAGACGCAACCTGGCCGTTCCACTTCGATCCGCACCTCTCCACCGAGGAGAATCGGTTGATGACCGGCATCAAGGTCGCAAACCGGCAGATCTTCGATGCGGCCGCCAAGGATCGCTCCATGCACCAAATGGGAACGACCATCGTCGGCGCCCTCTTTGCTCGTGCAAAAAACAAGATTTATGTCGCTCACGTCGGCGACAGCCGTTGCTACCGAGTGCGAGACCGCCAGATCGAGCAGCTCACCCGCGATCACTCGCTCTATTACGATTCGCTCCTCCTCATGCCGGACATGCCGGATGACCAGCGCGAGGAGCTTCCCAAGAACGTCATTACACGCGCTCTTGGCATGCACGATTCGGTCGTTGTTGACATGCGACCGGACGAACCGCGTCTCGGTGACCGCTACATTCTCTGCTCCGATGGCCTCTCGGGCATGATCAGCGACGCAGATATCTGCGAAGTAATCGCCGAATCGGGGAGCAATCTCGATGGCGCCGCGAAGAAGTTGATCGAACGTGCGAACGCCGCAGGCGGCGAAGACAACTGCACGGTCATCATTCTTGCGATTGAGAACGAGTAGCGTCGCTCACGGCGTGCAAATGTAGGGGAGCAGCCGCTCCTCGCAGGTGTTGTCGTTGAGCTGAGACGCCCGTCCTCCGGTTACGTAGAACGTGATGCAGTGCTCGCCGTCCCCTCCATTGCCGTTGTTGGGCTCACCCGGCGCGAACGGTGTGTACGGGAGCGGGGTGCCGGTTTCATCGACCCATGTTCCTTCGCAGGCGCGATCGTCACCATCGATCCATGCCTCGTTCGCAGTTCCCAGAGGGCTAAACACCGCTGCAAGCTCAGCGGCAAGCGCGGCCGTCGAGACGTTCGCTAGGTGCAATCCTTGTGCCTGGCAGGATGCTCGAGCCGACTGGTGAGTCAGGAGGTCGGTGCAGAGTAGCGCGTTCGCCCCTCCAAGCTCGGCGATCGATCTCGCCACGCAGTTGCGCGGTGCGCAGACCGATCCTTCATCGACCATGGTGTTGCAATCGTCGTCGATCCCGTTGCAAAGCTCGGTGTTTCCCGGGCAGGGAGGTGCAACCGGCGGGCTGCAATCGCCTTGTCGTACGAATGGTGGGAACGTCGAGACGCCTGACATGTGGCAGATGAAATTTCCCCGCGCGTGGCAAAAGAGATCCGCGCGGACGTTTGCTGTAGGACCTCCGCCCGACACGTTCAGCGCGGTGCAGTTTTCTCCAGTTCCACCGTTGGGTTCGCCTCCGGCCCAGCCTTCGTTGTCAATCAGGACGCCATCGACGTTCCACTGACCTTCACAAGCAAGATCGTTGGCCGCCGTCCAGTAGTACGTCCATGTGCCGCGCGCGTGCGCGGTTACCGCTGCGCCAAAACCGCGACGGTCGGTCTCTCCGACCGGATTGAGAAGCTCTCCCCCCAGCGTCGTGCAGTGCGCCACCGCCGCGGCCCAAGTGTACGCACCCGTACACGCAACATACTGGCCACCGTACAGAGTGATCGGGACACACGTCAGCGCGCCGCAGACGCCGCCCTCATCCGCGCTCCCGTTGCAGTCATCGTCAAGACCGTTGCAGCTCTCAGCACCGGTCGGAACGCAGACCGGCATGCCGCAATCGGCGTACGCCACGTCGCGCTGGTACGTGTCGACCGCCACATCTTCGAGCTCGCTCGCATCGGGCTCCGACGCATCTGGCGCGGACACATCGGGACTGGCATCCAGCTCTTCCACGTCTGCGACGATGGCCACATCCTCGCTTGAAGCGGCGTCGAGCTGGGCATCTGAAATAGCTTCGGCGTCCGGAGTATCGATGACATCCTCGCCAGCATCCATCTCCGGCAAGTCCACGTCCGGCTCCACGCTCGCGTCGAGCTCGGCGTCGATGCCAATGTCCGCGAACGCAGGGGTTACATCGAGAGTACTGGGCACATCCCGCCGTACGTCAGGCGTAGGTACGACATCGATCGTGTGCTCAACGTCGGTCACCCCGCCGGCATCTCGTGTTCGAAAACCAGCGCGGCCGCACGCAGTGAGCGCGACGAATACGAGGGCACACGTGACGCGAGCTGCCAAGTGATCGTTAACGTCTCGCGATACGACGCGTTCTTGCAACACTGAACACAGTGCGTTTAAGGCTAGCTTACGTACGTTTACCCACATCCGCCCGGCTGTCTTCGACTCGGTGCCGGACCAGGTACGCGCCTTCGTCGAGTCGTTGCAGCACACCCATCAAGTACTCGCGCACGTCTGTTCGGAGATCTCCGAGCTCGTCTGGCGAGTTAGCGCTTACGATCGCCCGCAACGCGACGCTGCGCTCGTTGGCGCTCGCAACCGTGAGTGCGGCTTTGCGGTTGTTCCAGCGCGGGTTGCTTTCGATGTAACTGAGGAAGGCCTCTCGAACCCGCTCCACCGGCACCGTGTAGTCGGCGAATATCTCGACCGCGCCGAACAGGTCTGACTGCGATTTTGTCCAGTTCTGAAACGTGTGCTCTAGGAAACGTGTGACGGGGACGATGAAACGGCGATTGTCCCACGCGCGAACCACAGCGAAGGTCAGCGCGATTTCTTCGACCACACCTGTCTCGTTCTCGATCACGACCGTGTCACCGATGCGAATCGGCTGCGTGATCGACAGTTGGATTCCCGCGAGCAACGTCCCAAGCGTTCGTTGCGCTGCGAAGCCGACGACGATACCCGCGATACCAGCGGATGCGAGAAGCGATACCCCGAGGTTGCGGATCGCTTCGAACTGGAGCGATACGAGCGCGGCGCCAATGATCGTGTTGGAGACCAAGAGCAAACGTCGAATGAGCGAGACATTCGTGCGAACTCCTCGCTCCGCGTAGACATCCTTGTGTGCGAGCGTGGTGGCGTTCGATGTGAGCGCGAGCGCCGCGAAATCGATGAGGCGATGCGTGCACCAGATACCCGCGAGGATCGTCAGCGTGCGCCAGCCGTCGACGATGATCTCCGTGGCGGCTCGATTCGGCTTCACGAACATCAGAAGGCCACGAAACGCGACGAGCCCGGTCAGAAGTCGGATTGGAGAGGCGAGGCGTTGGAGCAGGTGCTCGTCCCACTTGCCCTCGGTGTTCTTGATGAAGCGAGAGACGATCGCGATCGTCAAATGTCCCAGAAGCATGCCTGCGACCCAAGCAACCGCTGCGGCGCCGAACAACGCGAGCCATTGCCACAGGCGCAGCGTTAGAAAAACAATCTTGGTTAGGTTCTCGTCCATTCGCTCACCGGATCAGTCGTGCGATTTCGGGCGGAAGCGAAACGGTCGCGCCTCCCAGAGACGAAATGTCGGTACCGTTGAGCGTCATCCAAAAGAGGGTGGGCTTTTTGGTGGTGGACACAGTGCTCAGCAACCCTGCGAGTGCGCGAGCCGAGTACGTCGTCTCCAGAGTCAGCCCGTCGGAGCCGGCGATGGTCTTCGCCCGGTCTGCAGCATCGTTCTGCTCGCCGTAGCCTGGCTCGAACTGTCCGGCATCGATCGTGATCCGCGCAAGAGCCTCAGACTCGATATCTGGAAAGCGATCGTCGTACGCGCGCAGTCGTCGCGCGGCGTCGCGCATGAGGTCCTCGACGATCGACATGTTCGCGAACGCCGTAGGCGTAACCCGAACGCCGACGACGCGGGTCGTCACTCCACACGCCGCCAACCCGAGCGCGGTGCCAGCCAATGTCGCGCAAGTGCCGAGGGGCATGAAGATTCGTTCAATGTCCGGGATCTCCCCGCGCGTCATCTGTCCGGCGAGCTCGATCCCTGCCGCAACGTAACCAAGCGTTCCTGTCGCGCTCGAACCACCAACGGGGATGACGTAGGGGCGCTTTCCGCGAAGCCGAAGCGCGCCCGAGAGGCCGTGAATCGCTGCTGATTGCGAAAGCCCTCGCGGAACGGCGTGAAGATGCGCACCCACAGCGACGTCCGCGCGTGCGTTGGCTTCGACGTGCGGAGTCGAGCGCTGCGGAACGAGGGCCGCGTGAACTTCGAAGCCATGGTCCCGTCCATGAACGCTCGTTGCCAGAACGTGATTCGACCCAACGGCCCCGGTGGTGATCAGCGTGTTTGCGCCCTTTTGGCGCGCTTCGCCCAGAAGGAACTCCAGCTTACGGGCCTTGTTGCCGCCGTACCGATTCGACGTGAGGTCGTCACGCTTTGCGTAGACCTCGATGCCACACTGCTCGCTGACGTTCTTGAGCAGCTCTATCGGAGTTGGCAGCTTGCATAGCTCGACGCGAGGAATGTCCCGCGTCTTTGGCCAACGTTCGCCGAGCTCCATAGCGGGAAGAGGGATATCACGCGCTTGCGTCAGTGCGAGTCGGGCTTCCAGACGACCTCGTAAAGATCGAGGCGGCGATCGTTCCAGTTCTTCACCGTTCCCGTTCGTCGTGCGCGACGAAGTGCGTGGGTATCCAGGTCCTGCACGACCAGCATTTCGACATTCGGGGATGCTTCGGCCGCGATGCCATCGCGTGGGAAGGCAAGATCCGACGGCGTGAAGATTCCCGACTGCGCGTAGTGGATGTCCGCGTTCTCGACGAACGGCAGGTTTCCGACACATCCCGAGGTCACGACGTAGACCTGATTCTCGATGCAGCGGGCGCGAGCACACGTTTGCACGCGCAGATGCCCGTACCGATCGGTCGTGTTGTAAGGGACGAACAACACTCGAGCTCCGCGATCGACCGCGACGCGGCAGAGCTCCGGGAACTCGATGTCGTAGCAAACGAGCAGCGCGATCTTTCCGCAGTCCGTTTCGAACACGTCGAACGAATCGCCGCCTTCCACGCCCCACCAACGCTGCTCGTTGGGAGTGACGTGGATTTTGCGTTGCATGCCGATCGTTCCGTCGCGTCGGAACAAGTAGCTCACGTTGAAGAGGCGCCCGTCGTCTTCGGTGAACTGCGATCCCGCAATCGTGTTGATGTTGTAGCGAACCGCGAGATCACCAAATAGCTCCAGATACTTGGGCGTGTAGCTTGCAAGCTCCCGCGCAGCGCTTCCCGGTGCCACGTTCTTCACGATCGACAACAGCTGCAACGTGAAGAGCTCGGGAAACAGGACGAAGTCGGCTTTGTGATCCGACGCCGTATCGACGAAGAACTCGCATTGATGAGCGAACTCCTCGAACGACGAGATCTGGTGCATGCCCCATTGCACCGTCGCTACACGCATCGGTGCGATGGCGTGGCGCGATCGCGTGGACCGCGGCGGGATGTAGTCGAGGTTCGACCATTCGAGACACGTGGCGTAACCGGCTGAGTCTTCATCACTCGGCAGGTAGTCGGGGATCACCTCGCGGACGAAGAAGCCGTTTGCGAGCTGGGTCGTAAGGACGGGATCCACGATTCGCTTGTGAATGACTTCGTGGATGTATTCCTGCGGTGTGAGCTTGTCCTTGTAGATGGAGTACGACGGAATCCGTCCGCCGACGATCATGCGGGCGAGGTTCTGTTTTCGGCACGTGTCTTTGCGCGCGTCGTACAACCGTCGCGCGAGCTTCATGCCGCGGTACTGCGGGTCGACCTGAATCTCGATGCCGTAGAGCGTGTCACCCTCCGGGTCGTGATTGCGGATGAAACCTTCATCTGCGACTCCGTGCCAGTCGTGCCACTCCGCGTAGTCCGAGTACTCGACGATCAGCGCTGCGGAAGTGGCCGCAATTTTCCCGTCGACTTCGATGCAGACTTGCCCTTCCGCAAAGTTTTTCAACTGACTGGTGAACTGATCGAGCGTCCACGGCGCCATGGTCGGAAAGCAGCGCAGCTGAAGAGCCGCGATCTCTGCGAAGTCCGCGAGGCGAAGGGGCCGGATGCGAACGCTGGACTCGTAGTCTCGAAGATCGACGGACACGAGACTTCGCTACCGCGTGTGGAGGTTTTTCTCAAGGGTGCATGTTCGAATCAGTTCATGTCGACCGACATCAGGTGCACCGATCCACGATGGGGTCCGGGACAGATACGACGGGTTCGTAGGACGTTCGCGACGCATGAACGCTGCGGTTCAGGAAGCGCTTCTGTTACGGAGATCGTGGCAACTGTGCCGTCGTCGTTGAAGGTGGTCGTCGCCGTCAGTCCATGGGACCCCGGGTCGAGGTTGCACGCTTGTCGCCACTCCTCGTACCTACGCGCGGCGAAACGATGAAAGACCTCACTGTGCCTGGTCTCGCGAGGGGTGCCGCACGCGTTCAAGAGCGCCGTCCCGGTTGCGGGAGTTCGCGAGATCCACGGAGAGGCGTGCAACGGAACCTCGCTCCACCATACGAATGCAAACGGCAGCGAAGACCAGGTTCGTCCTGTGAGGTTACCGCTTACCCAGAGGCGTTCATGCGCATCGAGCGCGAACGAGCCGGCGGTCCCGAAGAACGCAAGTGCGTTTGGGTGCGTCACCGGTTCCGTTGGATTGGATGCGTAGACCGTTGACGAGCGTCCTGTTGCGCCCGTCGCAGCGACTTCAGTTGCGACGTAAGCGGACGTTTCGATCCGGTTCTCCACTTGCGCGAGAATCCATACCCGCTTGGGGTCTCTCGTTCGGAGAATGGCCGAAGTCCTGCGAGCAGCGAGTGGCACGTGGACGATCCGTCCTCCGGTCTCGGCGTTCAGCACTGCGATGCCCCCGCTGACGCTCACGAAGAACACGGCCCCAGTATTCTGCGATGCAGGCGCCGCCGCGATTGCGTGCGCACGGTTCGGCCGACCCCGCGAATCTAGGTGCGCGTAGAACCGATCGGTTCCCTCGATTCGGGCGCGGTGACGACCGGCGACCACGCTCTCTCTGCCGACTCCGACGAGCCCTAGCGATCCATCCGCGTTCCACCGCACGGCGTTCACGTGGGTGTCTCGTCCGCCGATCTGCGTCATCCACTCGACGGTTGTGAGATCCGCGCTGAGCTTTGCCGCGAACCCGCTGAAGTACCCTGACCGCATTCGTTTGAGTCGTCCGGCCACCTCGATGGAGATGTCGTCGCGAAAGACACCCCCGACTGCGATGCTTCCGTCTGTGTGCATATCGAGGGATTCGATCTGGGACCAATGCGAGGTCGCGAAGCGATGGACTCGAAGTGTCTCTCCCCTGGTTCCGAGGACAAGGACTTCGGCGACCTCGGGCCCGGTGCAGTGAGTCGTGGGATTCGCATTGCCACTCGTTGCGTTCGGTGGGCAATTGGGCGCGAGTCTCGAGATCACCAACGATCGATCGGCTCGTTCGATCACGTTCTCGGTCACGTAGTTGATTGGCCAAGGGACACGCCAAGTGACTTCATCGCTGGCGCTCACGCGTGACAACGTGCCGCCCTGTCCGATCGGACACGCGACGATCGTGTCGTCATTCTGAAAGAAGTGGACCGCTCGGCAGAAGCGAACGTCATTGCTAGGTGCAGCCTCCGGCGACGCAAACCATTGACCGGGACGAGGCAGCGCTCCTTGCGCTATTTCAGACACGGCGTGTTGTGCACGCGCGTTCACAAACGCGGCGAGCAGCATAGGCAATGACAAGAGAAACGGACGCATGTGTCGCAGATAGAGCACGAGTGGTGCCAAATCCGGTAGCCTGGCGAGGCTCTTGATGCCGTCATTGTCTTGCACCGTCTTGCCGAGCGTGCCCGTGACCCGGACGAGCGTCTTCATGTTCGCGCTGGGTGTCGCGGCGTGCGGTCGAGTGTCGTATCGAACGTTTCCCGACACAGGCGCGGACGCATCGACTTCGACCGAATCTGGATCAGCGGACGCACCGCGTGAGCTCGACGGTGCTGACGGCAGCGTCGCGGCGGACGCTGAGCTCGACGCCGCGAACGAAAGCGTCAGAGAAGCAGCGGTCGATGCGGGCGCGGATGCGAATCCGTTCGATGCGGGCCTCGACGCAAGCGTCGACGTAGCTAGGTCCGTCGATGCGAACGTGGTTGATGCTAACGAGGTAGATGCGGAGCCCGATGGCGAGGCGGATACCGCATCGGTCGATGTGCTGGTCGCCCCTTCGTTTGCGATCATCGAGCCTGCGCCAAACTACCAGACCGACGACCCACGCGTGATCGTCACCGGAATTTGCGACAGCGACGTTGTCGTTACACCGAATCCTCGTCTTACCGACTCCGACTGCTCGGACGGAACCTGGGGGGCCGCCTTCACGATTGACACCGAGCTTTCTCCGTTCGACTTCGGAACCGTTGTGACGTTCGAAGCAACCAAGATGATCGATGGCGGGAGTACTCCGCTGCGCGCGCAGCTTCACGCGTTCCTGACAGAGGCTCCGCTCACGATCGATCAGCCCACAGTCGTCCGGCGATACGTAGGTCGTCTCGGAGGGGTCGCTTTGGGCGGGACCTGCGCAGCCGATCTGACCATGTTGACGACCGATGTGGGAACGTTCATCGATTCGGATTGTTCGGACGGTCGGTGGGAGCTCGCATCCATCCCATTCGTCGACGGTCAGGTCCGCACCATCACGGTCCGAGGCGAACGAACGACTTCGCGTGGGGCACTCCTCACGGCATCGGACACGATCATCGTCGCGAGGGACACGACTCCTCCGGCCGTGCCCGCGGCGCTCTTGTCGACGGTGTCGGGTACCAACGAGAATTTTCCGCGTGTCCAGCTCACGCCCTCCGCGCTGCCCTTCAATCCCGCCGGCTTCATGCCTAGCGACGAGGGGCTTTGCGTCCTGGCGAGCGACGCTGCTTGCTCGAGTATCTTGATTTCTACGCCGTGCCAACCCGGAAGTGCTGCAGGACTAGGCGGCTTTCTTCGACCGTTCGTGCGCGACAACGCGACCGTTAGTTTGCACGCGCAGACCGTGGATCTGGCAGGCAACAAGTCCGCGTGTGTTCCGATCGCGACATATACCGAAACCACACTCGTGCCGCGGCCCTCGGTCTGTGATGTGCGCTTGTCGGGGCTCGTCGACGCGACGACGTTCGCAGCTGCGCTCGCGGATCTTCGTGCGCGCGCATCCACGTACGCTGCAACCGAGGATCACGTGACGCTGTGTCTTGCCCCGGACACGGCTGCAATGCTGCCGGCTGTCGTGAACCTGGACATTCCGAACCTTTACATCGTCGGCGAGCGCGGACCGGGCGGTACGACTTGCGATTTCGATGCGAGCGCTGGCGAATGCGCCGTCTTGTTCGGGGCGCCCAGTACGAGCCTTACCGCGATGGAGGGGAACACCACGATCGAGAACATCGCGATCTTGGGCGTGCCTCTGCAGCTGAGCCTCGGTGGAGGGCCGGTCATGCGAGAGCTCAAGGACGTCGGCGTTGCGACCACTACGTTTGGGATCGTCGGCAACTTTGCGAGCATAGGGCGTATCGAGAACAGCGCGTTCCGCGCGACCGACGAGGGCGATGCGGGTGTCGCGATTCTGCTCTCGAGCGGATCCATTGCGGAGATGACCGGAGTTCGCGCGTACGGCGGCGCAGTCGCGCTGTTTGCAGTCAAGAGCACGCTCCTGGATATCCGCGACTCTGGATTTGGCGCACGGGGGGTGGTGTTTCTGACAACGTTCGAGAGCGGCACTTACCTCGACCGAATGCAGAACACGATTCTCGAGGCGAGCGGACCGTCGACTCTCCTGCTCTTCAGCGACTTTGGTTCGAACATCGTGCCGCAGTCGGGATTCTTCCGAACGGACGGGATTACGTACTTCGCGTGCACGCGCCCGGGAGGCGTGATCGCCGCAGTTCGGGGAGAGGTCCGAACGAACGAGATCCCCAGCTTGGTACCACTGACACCGAACACGACTGGCTTCGGAGGACCGACCGGCCCAGGGACCTTTCCAGATCCGAGCCTTGTCGGGCCCTGTCTTTAGAGGGCGAACGCAAATTACTTCTGTCGGCGATCCGCGATCGGTCGCCAATTGACGACGCCGAGCCTCGGGCCTAGCGTTTGCGCCAGATGTCGGACGGTTCGGAAGCTCCTCTGAAGAAACCTGACTGGCTCCGGGTGCGGATGCCAGGAGGCGAGCGATACACCGAGCTCAAAGAGCGGTTCCGCAAACTCGACCTCCACACGGTTTGCGAAGAAGCTCGATGTCCGAACGTCGGCGAGTGCTGGAAGGAAGGCACCGCTACGATCATGATCTTGGGTGATACGTGCACCCGAGGTTGTAAGTTTTGCGCTGTAACCACCGGCAATCCCAAGGGTGCGGTTGATCCACGTGAGCCCGAGAACACGGCGCTAGCACTTGCGCAGATGGATCTCGCATACGTAGTCGTGACGATGGTTGACCGCGACGATCTTCTCGACGGGGATGCAGCGCATGTCGCCCTGACCGTGGAACGTATCAAGCATCATGCACCGAAGCTGCTGGTCGAGACGCTGGTGGGTG
>CAZWQH010000012.1:0-29777 GCA_964635815.1 uncultured Sandaracinaceae bacterium | reverse complement strand
GAGGTCACCGCGGTCTTCGTTCACATCAAGCAGACGCAGTACCAAACGCGAACCAACCCAGGAAGCAGCAGCGCACGGTATGCAACGCGTAGCTCGATCACCTATGTGCCGCTGATCGTAACCAAGAACGCGTTGATCTCGCTACGCGCGTCGAGCGCATTCGAGGTCCACAAGCTTGCCGACATGATGTCGACCGCTCTAAAAGTTCGCTCTGTCACGACCTGCCAGAGGTCCGGAGGCGGCGGCCTGTGGATGATTCCCGCCGTGCTCATGACGCTGACACTCATGTCTGAACCGCATTGGGTCAGCCAGAGGTTCTCGATGGCAGTCTCGGCTCGCGAGATTCAGATGGCGTTCATCGGCGCCGCGATCCTCACGTACGCCGCGCTCGTATTACTCCTACAGCAACGACGGGAACAACGAAGTCGAACGCTGCACACCAACGCGATCAAGGCTGCGACATACGAGGTCAGTGAAGAGCTTCTGGCGCAGATCCCACCTGAATCAACGTACGCGATCGATCTCACTACTGGACGTGAGGGCATGATGATTCAGAGGCGAACGAAATGAGCATTCTATCTGGTTTCCGACCCGCGAGCGGTCGGGCACTCTCACGCATGACCATGATCTTGTTCGCATGCTGCGGCGCGCAGAGCACAACAAGCAGTCGGAGCACACCGGAGACGAGCACGACGGACGCTACGGATTCACGAGACACTCCGAACCCGGCTCAGACCTCAATGGTCCGTGCCGTCGAGCGCTGTGAAGACCTCGGTTTCAGCGCGCGCGCGGGCTATCGAACGGAGCCTGTCGATCGCACGAATGAGCCGCGAATGATCACCGAGGGTCAGGCGGGATGGGTCGAGCCGCCACGAGGTGTCGCGATTCCTCAAGACGTGGAGCTCGAGGTGCTCGGTGCACCGGAAGTCGGACCCACTACCGTCACTTTGCGCGCCTCATTGGTCAATCGCTCCACATCCGTTGCGACCGTCTATTTTTGGGATGCCGGTCTCGGTTTCTTCCGCTTGTCTCTGCAAGGGGATGCGATCTCGCAACGAAGTGTGCCGCAGATCGGACCGCGCGAAATCTATCCGCAGAAATCGATGCTGATCCTACCCGCGGGCGGCCGGGCAACGTTCGCAAGCTCGATCGCGTTACCCTGCTGGTCATACTCCCCGCGTCAGAATGCGACGCTCGCGTACGCGCTGCAGTCCTCGAGCCGTGAAGTCACCGGCACCCTACAGGTCACGCTCCCCTGACGGTGCGTAACGCGCCCAGACACGATCGGAAGCTAGGACCGGCCAGGTGGAATCTGCAGCAGCCACTCGAATCGGGGAACGCCTTATTCCGGCCGAGATCTGCGGCTCCACCAACGCTATCTGCACGGTCTAGTTCTTGCGTACTTGCGACCATGCACTCCCTGAGTCCGTTGTTTCGAGCCTTCGTGATGTCCGCAGCGTTTGCCAGCCTCGCTCTTCCAGCGACGACCGCCAACGCAGATCTTGCCAACTCGTCGCGCTCCATGACGATGAACGCAGCGCAAGGCTCGATCCGAGCAAGGTTTGGCAACCTCAGAAACCGCGCGACCACGGCGGTTCGCGCGGTGCGCGACACATCGGCTCGCTTGCGGCGAAGCACCGTCGATCGCGTGCGCACCGCCGCGGGACGAAGCCGCGAGACGGTGATTGCAGCGCGCCAGGGTTCAGCTGACGCGCTTCGCGCAGTCGCTCGAGGCGGGTCCGCGATTGGAACACGCGCTTGGCGAGCAACCGTTCGACGAACGGTCTCCGGAATGCGTGCTGTGCGAGATGGGACCGTGGGTGCGAGCGATGCTCGCCTTCAGGCCGACGAGCTCCATGACCAGGTTCGCGAAGGCGCTTGGGCAGATCACGATCAGATCGAACAAGAGGTCCGCGAGATCGACGACGTGCAGCGCGACGAGACACGCGCCGCCGCAAGCGAAGAACGTCAGAACAATCGCGACGCCCGAAACGCTGCCCGTGGGCTTCGTCGTCAATCACGAGACCGTTCGATCGCGATGCGACGCTTGCGACGTGATACTCGCGCTGCCGATACGCAGATCGAGAACCTGATGGATTACGGCGTCGAGGAGAGCGATGCAGTCGACGCTGTTGTCGCCGGCAGCTCACGTTTCGCGACGTTTGACGCAGAGCAGAGAATCTTCGACACGCAAACGCGTCGAGGCTCGAACCCGAGCGCGCTTGAGACCGACTCTCCGGCAGTCGCTGACGACCGCGGAGGCGACGACCCCGCGCCTACAGAGGACACACAGCTCCAACTCGCAGCTGGACCACAGCGTGCATTGCTCGCGGCGAGGCCAGCTCAGACTTTGATCGCTGCTGCTCCGGGTCAAAACCTGATCGCCGCTGCACCGCAGCAGACCTTGATCGCCGCGGCTCCGCAGCGCGCGCTCCTCGCAGCAGGATCGGCTGATTCGACCCTCACCCCCGTTCGCCTCGGCGCTCGAGCTGTGATGACGCGTCCCGCAGTCGCGCGTGTTTCGTCGGGTACGGCAGTCTTCCGTGAACGAGTCGCTGCGCGCGTTGGGCACGCGTTCAACCACCTTCGATTCCAAGCGCACCGCGGCGGCAGTGTTCGCATCGTCGTGCGACCCGACAGTTCCCCCGGCTCGTACACGCTCCTCTCACCGGACCTTTCCAACGGTGAGCTTGCGGAGATTCAACGCGGTATCGCCGAAGGCAGCGTCGGTAGCGACGGCTTCCGTCCCGCCATCGCGATCAATACCGTTTTTGCCACGGCCCCCAACGCACGAGGTGCCGTAGTGACGTTGCGCGTCGGAAAGACCGGAAGTGTCGAGCGCGCGTCCTACGAAGCTCGCGAGTAGCTCGCTACTGACTAGTGCTTCGCTCCGTCAGGAGTGGAAAGTCTGAGATCAGATCGCTTTTTCTGGAAGTCCATGCGTGCTTCACTACGCGGATGACGCTTGCATGGAGACGGTTGGTAGGTATTGCGTGCGTGTGGGCGGTGAGCGCATGCGGTGCGACTCACGGTCTCAACGGTGTGGATGCAGGAAGTACGTCCGACACACGCGCGATCGCCGCTCAAGATGGAGCGCGCGACGCGACTGTCTTGCTCGATCGCTTCGCGCCGGTCGATGGTGCGCGTACGTCTGACGGACGCGTCCAGCCCGGAAATTGCGCTGCGGACAACGCGACCATCAATGCGTGCAGCAACGCCGCGGGAGACAGACTCGTGGTCATCGGTGCATTCTTCGATGGACGCGAGTGCGTGCTCGTGGATGGCCCGTGCGCCGGGCCCGACTGCTACAAATACACAGGGTGGCCGGCTGAACGCGCGATCGAAGCTTGTGAGACGGCGAACGCGGAGTGCGACGCGATCAAGTGCTCGCGCTCCGGCGGGCTAGTCCGCGATGGATGCGCGACACGATGCGGCGTCGATCAAGGATTCTGTCTTCAGGCCGTGTGCGATTGTGGCCCGGGAAAGACGTTCATCTCTGGGCGCTGCACGGTCGATCCGTCGTGCACTGCGAACGACCTGTGCCGAGCGACGGGGGGAACCACGCGGCCCGACCGCGCCCCTCCTCCCCCGCCACGCGATGCCGGAATGATGACCGAGCCGGTGAATCCTGGGACGTGCGAGTGCCCGAACGAGAAACGCTTCATCGAGGGGCGTGGTTGCATCGCAATGCGGCCCTCGGATGCATGCGTCGAAGAAGCCTGCCTTTGCGGCAACACTGGCGGAGCTTGGCTGACGGACACGTGTGCCGAGGTTCGCTGCGGCGTTGGCGGTAGGCGGGGATGCGAGGCTGTCGGGTGTGCCTGCCCGCCCGAGAGGATCTGGGATCCCACACTTGGATGCATCGACAGCTTCGAGTGCAAGTTGCTCGAGCGACTCGAGGGAGCCGAATGCAACACCGATGGCGACTGTGAAGACTCGCTCGCGTGTTGCTCAAGCTGCGGTGCACGCCTCTGTGCGCGCACTTGTCGGCGTCGCGTTTGTCAGTCGGGAGCCACCATGGCGATGTGCCCGCCTCCGCCGCCATGACCGCGCGTGCGAATAGATCATCGAAGGGTAGTTGCGATAGAACGGCAACTCACCCCGCAAGCGAACGCTACTTCCCGAACATCTGCATGGCTTGCGACAGAAGGTCGCCGTGATTCTGCGGAACACTCCCACTCGGGGTCATCGTGTTCACGACATTCGGAAGCATCGTAGCGAGCGCGTTCGAAGCGGCGCCCTCTCCGCCGAGCAGGCTCGCAAGCGGGCCAAGCGCACCCGACCCGAGCGCACTCGTGATCTGTTCGCCGCTCACAGGCAAGTTCGCACCCGTTCCGATCCATGATTCAACCTGCGCACCGAGACCGGCCGCGCGAAGTTTCTCGACGATCGCCGGGAGGCCGCCGTTTTGCTCGATGAGCTTCAATGCCATGCCAAGCATGGGGCTTTGCTCTTTGCCACCACCTGCGAGACCCGAGAGCATGCCCATCAGATCACCACCGCCAGCTTCACCACCAAGCGCGCCCGTTAGATTGTCGAGTAAACCCATTTGTAGCCTCTGTCGCGCAGGCTTAGCAGTAGTGTGATTGGCGAGCCCGCGGACGAATCATAGTCACTCTGCTTTCGATCTTCGCGTGTCGTTGTGTGGAGCCCGCTGGCCTCGGGACGTACTCGAACTGTTGAGGCGGAAGTATCGTCCATTGCGCACCATGTCTCACATAGTTGCATCTTAGCGACTGCTAGTTCGTGCGTTCATGGACGCCCTCCGGTACAACCTACGTCCGAGGCGTCCATGATGGGTTCGTGTAGTCTGTGAGCTCTCCGGAAGTTGTTACGAGCGCGACGTTGCAAGCAGCTCGAACGGTAAGTCTCTTTTGTCTTCTCTCGAGCACGATGCTCTCTCTCACCGCGTCGTGCAGTGCTGCACGTCCCAACGGGAACGGCCCGAGCGGGCTTGTGGACGGCGGGAACGTCGATGTCACCACGCTTCCGGATGTCCGCTCTGCTGCAGACACAGCACCTGGCACTGACGTGTCCACGACACGTGTCTGTAGCTCGGGCGAGACGACGTGCGAAGGGACGACGTTGCGTGTGTGCAGTAGCGACGGTCGTTCGTTCGAAGAGTTCGAGTGCGGAGCTGCACAAGGACTGCGCTGCGAAGGAAACGTGTGTCGCGGCGCGTGCTCTCCAACCGCACTCGGCACTTCGTACGTCGGATGCGACTACTATCCGACCGTCACAGCGAATCCGGTGTTCGGCGCGTTTGCATTCGGTGTTGCGGTTGCAAACACCGATTCACAGCCGGCTGACATTACTGTGTCTCGTGCGGGTGCCGTGATCACGACGCGCACGATTGCACCTGGCGCGGTCGAAACGATCGAGCTCGATTGGGTGCGCGAGCTCAAAGGCGCTGATTGGAGCGTCGGGACAACCCCACAAACTGTAAACACGACGCTCGTCGCGGGGGGCGCGTATCGCCTGCAGTCGACGCGTCCGATCACCGTCTACCAGTACAGCCCGACGAAGTACTCGATCGCACCGGCACCGACTGGATGTCCCGAAACTCGACCACCTCCCGGTGGGGGGCCCGCGACGTGTTTCTCTTATTCCAACGACGCGTCGCTTCTGTTCCCGGCGAACGCGTGGGCGAACGACTATCAAGTCGCATCGTGGCCAGCGACTGGCGGCCAGGCATTCTTCGCGGTGACTGCCACGCGCAACGGCACTCGCGTTCGGATCGATTCTCGCGCCGGGGCAATGGCGACCGCAGGCGGCGGCATCGACGCGAACGGCGACGGTGAAGTCGTGCTGAACGCCGGAGATGTGCTGCAAGTGACGGGCGCCAAGCGCGATCCGCGCGACGCGGGCGGAGGGTTCGGACAGCCCGGACGCTACGGGCCCGATCTCACCGGAGCGCTCGTGTCGGCGGACGGACCCATCCAGGTCGTTGCCGGGAACTCGTGTGGCGACGCACCCACTCCGGACTACGCGTACTGCGATCACCTCGAGGAGAGTCTGTTCCCAAACGTGGCGCTTGGGACAGAGTACATCGCCGGCACGTTCGCTCCTGCGCGACCGCATGCGACCGGAAAGTTCTCGCTACGCCTCGTCGCGGCACAAGACGATACGACGATCACGTTCAATCCACCGGTGAAGTCGGCCACTGACGGTTCGGTCACGAACACGGTCACACTTGCGGCCCGGGGAGATTTTTTCGAAGGCCGGTTCATCGAAGCGGACACGAGAGTTTCGGGAACTCATCCGTTTGTCGCAATGCAGTACATGCTCGGTTCCACTGCAAACGGATTGATCCAGAACGAGCCGTTCGGCGATCCCTCGCAAGTCTTGCTCGCGCCTGTTCGTCAGTTCCGCGATAGCTATGTCTTCTTCAGCTCGAACACCTACGACACGAACTGGGTAACCATCGTCGCGCGAACAGGTACGCGCGTGACGCTTGACGGCGTGGAAGTCTCACAGTCCGAGTACACTGCCCTCGGGGCTTCTGGTTTTGCTCTCGCGCGCGTGCGGTTGACCGGCGAACGACACGCGATGAGCGCGTCCACACCGTTCGGTATCACCGTGTACGGATACGGCATCTACACCAGCTACGCCTACCCTGGCGGAACGAATCTGATTCAAGCTCCGTTCTGACACCACGTATGCGTGGACACGGATGTGACACGACCGAGGAGACACTCCCGATCTGTCAGCAGTACTTCCGGCGACATGAGTGGGGCGTTGAAGCCTAGAATTTCCTATCACCCTAGCTCGACGCATTTGGCACTGGTGTTGCAGCGTGCGGACGCATGTCCCAACCAACGCCCGTTTTGGTTCCAGCGTTTTTCTGCCTGACGCTTTTCGCGGTCGCCTGCGCTGGCACCGAACGAAACTCGCACCGGGCCGTGGAAAACGTACGGGTGAATGGCAACGAGCGGGCCGATGCGCCAAGAACGATTCTGGTCCGCGAGCCGGGAATACCTGCCGAGCCTGGCGGTCTCCTGGTTCCCTTCTCAGCGCGTCGGCCAACCAACTCTGTTGGACATGGCGACCAGCACAGCCAGCTCCATGCCGCTCAGCCGGGTCCCGACGATTCAGTCTCCGAAATGGCCGCGACCGACGTTGCGACCTCGACCGCGAGGAGCACCACCGAGTGTTCCGCGCCAGCCTTCGCAGCGTTGCCCACCGAGGCGGTCGCGGGGTTCTTGGAATCGCACGACCTGACTTGTCTCCGCGATTGGCTTTGGACGTACGATTCCGACGTCGCTCTCGCGATGCGCGAAGACAACCTGACGGCCATCGCCAACGCCGCGACAGCAGCGTCTCGCACCTACAACGGGACAAACGACTCAGGTCTGCACCAGCTGTTCTACTTCCTGCACGCGGCTGCCTATCACGAGTTCTACACGCCGCTCGAGATCGGACCGAACGCGAGCGAGGCGATACGCGACGCAGTCTTGGAGTTCTCGGGGTCGCCTCACTGGAACGACAAAACCGACACTGCTCGGGCGATTCTCTACGAGTGGGTGGTAACCGTCGACGGTACAAACAACGCGCCCAGCGTGATGTTCGTCCTGAGCGAATACCTCGAGTCGCTGGAAACGGATCCGGCCGAAGCGTTGCACTTCGATACGCGCTACGTGACGTACGGAGTCTTGTACTTGATTCAGCGTGCTGCGGGCCGCGTCTCCGAGTTCGACCGCGAAGTATCACCTGACTTGATCGACCTGGTACGACGAGTCGCACAAAGCAACATCTATCTGGGCGGCAACGAGTACATCATCAACAACGCGATCTGGAGCCTTGGGCATCTCACGCTGATTTCTGACAAACGCGTGCTTGCGGTCAACGCTTTGGCTTCGCTGGTCGATCGCTACGAGCCGCTCAGTGAGCCGCACCTTTGGCTGCTTACGACGTTCACCCGTTTTACGAGCTGCGCGTCGGTGATTCCGGGTCGGAACATGTGCAAGCAGGAAGTGGCTCGCGAACTCGAAGCTCGACTCTTTCCGAGCAAGGTCATCTACGACGACGGCGCAATCGTGATCCACACAGCGCTGCCCCAAGAAACCACGGATCACCTCTACAACGCGGCCAAAGAGGTTGAAGCCCAGTTCAATCGTGTGACGACCAGCATCCGACCTGTCCCGGGCGACCCCAACGCCACGCTGAAGATTCGCCTCTACGCAACGCGTTCGGATTACGAGAAGTTCCATCCGTTTCTCTACGACCTCGATACGAACAACGGGGGCATCTACATCGAGCAGACCGGCACGTTCTACACGTACCAACGAACGTCTTCGGAAAGCATCTACACGCTCGAGGAGCTGTTTCGTCACGAGTACTCGCACTACCTCGCAGGCCGATATCTGGTGCCTGGGATGTGGGGTGAAGAAGCGATCTACGCGAACAATCGCATGACGTGGATCGACGAGGGGTTCGCGGAATTCCTCGCGGGCTCTACTCGAGGGCAAGGTGTGCTCGTCCGCGCTGCGCTCGTCCGACAGGTCGCGGGGGACGTGGAGCGTATGACCGTTCGCCAGGTAGTCCGAGCGAGCTACGGATCGTTCGTCTTCTATCGCTACGCGGGTCTCTTCTTCAACTACCTTTATGCGAATGACCAAAACAGTCTGAAGGAGCTTTTCTTTCACGCGCACGAAGGCGAAGCCTCGAAGCTGGATGCGTACCTGAATCGCGTGGCGACGAGTGAAGAGCTCGACTCGAAGTATCAGCAGTTTCTCGATGCGTCCGTAGCGAGCGTCTCCTCTTTGACCACTCCGTCAACGGCTTTGCATGATGCAAGCGCAGACAGCTCGGACATCGCTGCGGTGCAAGAAGGTTTCCGCTCGAGCAACGTGGGTCACTACGCGACATGCAACGAGTCCGCTCAAGCCTCGCTTCGGCGATTCACCTGCAAAGGCCAGCTTTCGGGAACGTTGAACCCGACGCGGGACTGGGCGTTTGCATGGCATGAGCTCGATCGTGGTCTCGACAGACTCCTTGGTGAGCTCGAACATACTGAAGCGCCGACGAACTTCCGCGCGACGACGTGCCGTTTCGCAAACGTCCGCTTCGCAACGTACGGGCTCAGTGCGTACCCACTCGCCGACTACTTCTGCGATGGCCCCCTTGCTGCCGCGCCCGCCACGGAAGAAGTCGAACCCTTGGTTCGAGTTCGAGCAGACTTCGCCGCGACTCGGCTCGGCCAGAACGCCGTGTGCGCGTACGCGATTCGCAACGGCGTTGCCACACGAGGAGTCGATTGCAAGTTGGATCTCACTACGCAGCTGGTGAACGCAAGCGTGAGTGACGCGACGTTGAACGAGGAGCTCACTCGCGATCTCCAAGAGCTCGAGAACAATGTGTACGCGTCCAATCGAACGTTCTATCAGGCGTTCGACTGCGATTTCACTGCCGAAGCCCAGACGATTCCATACGGTCCAGACGATCGATATCTTCTCCGAAGCGTTCTGTGCGCGCTTCCGGGCGTCATAACCGATCCGCTCGAGCGAACGAAGGCAGACTTTACGTCCACGCGCCTCGGAGCTCACGCGCGGTGCGCGTACAGCTCGTCGACTGAGATTGCCTGCGACACGACGCTAACCACCGTTGCACATCCCAATGACACGGACGACAGCGTGTTGGCTCACGAGATCGAACGAGACATGCAGGAGATCGAGACCTCTGTGTCGTCGAAGGCCCCCGATTTCTATGCGAGCCTTCTCTGCGCGCCATCCGCTGCTGCTTGGAACGGCGATGCAGGGCCGATGCAAAAGTACCGGCTTCAAGACGTGCGGTGTCGTCTACAACTCGATCATCCCTAAGGGATCGCTCAGACCTGCGGACGAAGGCCGTGCAGCGTGACCGCAGGTGCGACGACGTTCGAGAGTTCCACGTTGTACATCCGCATGGTGAACGCTTCTGGGTCACGCGTGTCGAGCTCGATTCGCCAACCCCAGTGAACATCTCCGGCGGAATACGTCGCGAAGAGCTCGACCAATCCATCGCGCGAGAATCCATGGAGAACCATGCCCTTCGCTGCGTGAAATCCATCGACCCAGTCCGCGCGAAGTGCTGCCTGGGGTCCGACGAATGTCAGCGTGCCCTTGTGAGGCTCACCGCGAAATGACCATGTGTAGTCAATGGTGGATTCGGAAACCGTGATGGTTCCATTCGACCGCTCCGCGGGTCCTTCGAGCCAGAGCCGGTTCTCACCACGGAACGTGTTTTGATGGGATTTGGGAAACAACATGCTCACCGATTCGCACGATTCCCGCGCGGTGCAACGTACATCTCGGGTCGCGGCGCCCTCGCCCGACGGTGGTCGTAGGCCATTAATGACGGACCACGCGCGGCGGAGTGCGTTGACTCACGTTCGAAACTCCAGTTCGATTCCATGAACGCCAATCCCGTTCATGAGATTCAGCGCTTGCACAGTCATCGCGGCGACATTCACGTTCTTGTTCGTCGCCGCCCCGTCCGCGCTCGCGCAGGAACGAAGACTTCGACTCGACTATGGATCGACCGTCGCGGGCTGTGCGGACTCGGGCGGGCTCGTCGATCGGGTCTCGGCGCGTCTGGGCCGCTCTCCGTTCGTCAATCATGATGCGACGACGGTGACCGTTCGTGTGACGGGAACGCCAACCGCATTGCGCGCCACGCTTCGCATTGGCGGCGGCGCTCGCACGAACGGTGGAGAGCTACACGGATCGACATGCGGAGAAATCTACGAGGCGGTCGCCACTGCGCTTGCTGTCTACGTCGATTCGGCTCCGAGCCCGCGCAATGCGGCGAATGACGACGCTAATGTCGCGCCGCGCGAAACGCGAAGCAACGGTCCGCGGGTACGCGTTCGTGCAACGAGCAACGTCCCCGTCGCGCTCTCGCGACTCGTCGGCGTTTACCATGGCTGGGGAGCTGCCAACGGGCGCACCGTCAGCGTCACCGCTGTGCACATGGATCCTCTTTGCGTGTCGCCGTGTACGTTCTCGCTGCCGACAGGTCAGAACACACTTGGAATCGGCCGCGTCCTACGCCGGGTCGATATCGCTCACGAGTCCCACCTGCGGATTCGCTACGAGGAGCGAAGCGTCTGGCGCATCGCTGGCATCGCGGTCACTGCAACCGGAGTCCTCGTCGGAACGATCGGAATTGTCGCCTGGGCGATGAGCGGCGGCTCGAGCTACGACGCACGCCAGATGCGATCAGTCCCCCATGGACAAGACGGCGGATTACTCGCGCTCGGCATTTTTGGGTACTCGCTCGTCATCCCTGGAATGATCGGAATCTTCTTCGACGACTCTGCGCACGTGGAGATCCTTCCGATGCGTCACTAGTTATCCGTTCGTTCCGCGATGGCTCGAAGTTCGTCGCTCGCGAGACCGCCTGGGAAGCGACGGAGGTAGTCGCGAGCGCGCGCTCGAGCTTGGTCGTCACGCCCGTGTAGTTGCAGTGCACGAACAATCAGCACCTCGCGTTCTTGCACGAGGTCGCCAGCTGGAAAACGTCGTTCGTGAGAGAACAGCGCGATCATCGCATCGTCGCTGCGCCCGGAGCGCAGTGCGACTCGTGCAGTATCGATCAACGTGCGCTCTAGGCGTTGCGACTCGGGAGTAACCGTTTCGTCAGTCGGGCCCCTGCGACGCTCCTCGCGTCGATCCACTGGATCGACCGAGCGTGCTGCGTCGACAACGACTGCAACGCTCGCGTCCGGCAGCGGCAGAACCGCGATACGGTTTTGGGTGGGTGACGCTACCGTCGACGGCTCGCGAACGGGTTCCGCTCGCGGCGACAGCAAGCGATATCCAACGGCACCGGCGATGACTCCGCCTATTATGAGCGCCGCAGATCGTGCGAACGGAGGCATCGCGCTCGAAGGCGGGCTCGAGGACGACATGCCCGCTGAAGGGGCAACAGGACCGAGGACGCCTGGCGCGCTGATCGCCAGCTTCGCCTCAACGTTGGCGCGACTCGTCCCCGGCGGCAACAAATCACGCATCGCGCGAAGCTGCTCTTCCATGGTTTTCTCGCGTTCCGCGCTCATGAACGAACCTCCGTGGCGATGCGAGTCAGAGCTGCGCGAAGTCGCTCGCGCGCCGAGTGAAGACGTGCGTATCCAGCATCCGCGGTGATCCCGAGCTCGGGAGCAATCTCGGGCATCGTGAAGCCTTCGACGTCGTGCATGATCACGAGCGCCCGTTCGTCCTCGTCAAGAGACTCGAGCGCTCGACGTACGTCGGACCGATCCGCCACGGGAGCTGCCACCGCAATGCGTTCGACGTCGTCGGGGTCCTCTCGCCGGGATCGCCGCGCTCTACGGTAGTCACGAGCACAGTTGAACGCGATGCCCACGAGCCACGCGCGCATCGATCGTGCTTCGTCGAAAAGAGCGAGCCGACGAAACGCGACCAGGAACGTTTCCTGAACGACGTCGTCCACGTCGCTTCGATCCACTCCGAAGTGAAACGCACAACGCCAGACGAAATCGAAATGCGCATCGAAGATGGCGCGCGGAGTTTCGCGAGAGTGATGCTTCGAGATCGGCGCGAGCTGGCTCTGCGATGCGATTTGCACCATTGCGACTGCGGACGCTGTATCGCGAAAGACGCGCGACTCAAGCGGTGCTAGTTTCGCGCGCCTATGAACGCGTCCCGCAAGCGCAACTCCAGCTCGAGTCTTTGGTTTCTAGCTCCGCTGACCTTGGTTTTGGGATGCGCAGGAAGCGCTGCGCCCCCTTTGGACGCGCAAATCGTTCAGGACACACCGACATCGGTCGTCGACGTGGTCACTGCGACTAGCGACGCGGCCGATGCTGCTGCGCCAGACGTTCGAACATCAGACGCGCAAACGCACGACGTCACGACCACGCCCGACGCGCCGCGCACGGGCAACGCGCTCTACGCGCACATCGCCCGGACGCTCGTGCGTGTAGATCCCACGGCAGGCACGCTGTCCCCGGTGGGCCCGACAGGCACGGAATACCTTGCACTCGCCTGGGATTCGCGCGCACGTGTCGTTCGTGTGATTTCGGACTCGATTACCACCCCGAAGATCGGCACGATCGATCTTTGTACTGGGACGATCACCGCTGGCCCGCGAGTCCGCGTTGGGACCGTCGATCTCACAAAGGCCGAGTCTCTGGCTCAAGACCCTACGACCGGTATTTTCTACGCGACCGTGGACGCCGATCGCAGCGCGGGAAACACCAATCTCAGCGAAGCGACCGCGACGCTCGATGTGAGTACCGGTGTCGCAACCGTGATTGGTCTGCACGACACGCTGCAAGACGACGGGGACTCGCTCACGTTTATCGACGCAGAGTTACTCTTGCTCGATGTGGCGCAGCCTACGGCCTCAGGTGTTTACACGATAGACAAAGCCAACGGTCGTGCGTCGCTCGTGGCGACCACCGCTGGATCGTTGTTGAGACTCGCGTACGACGACTCGCGCGCGCTGCTGTTCGTTGCGCTTGGCGCTGGCAATGCGACGGGGCGCCGTATCGCGACCATGAACCGCACGAGCGGTGCGTTCACGAATCTGTCGTTTCTGCTTCCGGATGATATGTATCGCGGCGAGCTTTTCACGGGACTGCTCTCGGTTCCGGAACCGACGTGTCCGTAGAAATTCTGAATCGGCATACGCAAGCCAGCAGCAAGCGCAGGCCGAGGCATTTGCTGCTTTGATGGGCAATCCGACAGATGCCGAGCTGGAGCGGTTCATCGTCGAGCAGACTCGAGGATTCAGAAAGGTCGCGGTCAGCAGACCAACGCCTCAACGAGGGCTGGGCAACGTGAGCATCGGATGTCGCGTACAGCGTACGACAATCGGGCCGTGCCCACACTGCGCGCGGAACTGGCAAACGTGCGCGTTTCGTGAAGCCGGAGTGAACTACATGCGTGTCTTCCGACTGCACCCGCCATCACGGACTAGCTCGGTTGTTCGCAAACACGGAGCTTTTTCAAGATGACACAGGATTCCGTGAACGCGGTTCCCGGAGTTGCGGCCCAGGTAGTCGTGGAGTACTCCGAAGACCGTGCACGTTCAGCTCGATGTCCTGGGTGGAGTGGCTGGCGACATGTTTATCGCCGCTGTGCTCGATGCCCACCCAGAATACGCAAAAGGCGCCTTCGCATCCATCGAGTTGCTCGGCCTTCCGACGGGGTTGGAGCTTTCGCTCACTGACCATCGCGATCACGCACTCGTGGGCAAACGATTTCACGTTGTGGACCGCCGCTCCGACGGAACCTCTCACTCGGTGGGGGATGGGGTTCATTCGCATCCCCACACGCACGGCGACACGGTTCACTCGCACTCGCACGGCGACACGGTTCACTCGCACTCGCACGGCGACACGGTTCACTCGCACTCGCACGGCGACGCGAATCACGAGCATGACGAAACATCGTTTCGCTTGATCGTCGAGCGACTCCGAGAGGCGGCGCTCGCTCCGAATGTCCTCGATCGAAGCCTTTCGATCTTCCGCCTGCTCGCCGAAGCGGAAGCGCGAGTTCATGGAGTCGCTGTCGACGCGGTAAGCTTCCACGAAGTGGGCGCCTGGGACTCAATCGCGGATATCGTGGGGGCAGCGTATCTCATCGAGCAGCTCGCCATCGAGTCATGGTCGCTCAGCTCAATTCCACTTGGAAGCGGAAGAGTTCGAACCGCGCACGGGCCATTGCCCGTCCCTGCTCCAGCGACTGCGGAGCTCTTGCGCGGCTTCACGTTCATCGATGATGGAATCGCGGGCGAGCGTGTCACGCCAACCGGGGCAGCGATCCTAGGGCATCTCCGCGATTCCGTCGGACCGCCTGCGAGCTCGCTCGTGCGTCCGATGCGGCTGGCGCGTACCGGGACCGGATTTGGTGCTCGTACCCTGCCAGGGATTAGCAACGTTACGCGCGTGGTCACATTCGACACAGAGCTCTCGGAGATGGTCACCGACCGCATCGGTGTGATTCAGTTCGAGGTCGATGACCAGTCTCCCGAAGACCTTTCGGTAGGAATCGATGCGTTGAGATCACACGACGGTGTGCTGGACGTGCTTCAGATTCCCGCCTTCGGCAAGAAAGGTCGCCTCACCACACAGATTCAGATCTTGTCTCGTGAAGACTCGATCCGAGAAGTCATCAATGCATGCCTGACAGAAACGTCGACGATCGGGCTTCGGTGGCATACCTCGGCTCGTACCAAGCTCGATCGCGCAACAAAGACGATCGAGAACGGCACACGCGCGCTCGCGGTCAAGATCGCCCAACGTCCGAATGGGGCACTGTCCGCAAAGGTCGAGATCGACGCGTTGCGAGGGGTCGAAGGGGGATACGTCGGACGACAGGTGCAGCGCTCTGCCGTGGAAGCTGCCGCTCTGGGCGAGGAGACCGCGTGGACGAATCGCAAGTAACCGAACGTGCGCTTGCAGAGATTTCCAACATCATCTCGACGATGCCGAGTGTCGCCGTCGCTGTGAGCGGAGGTGTCGACAGTCTCACCCTCGCTCAGATCGCACACCGACAACTGGGCGCAACCGCAACGATGTTTCACGCGGTTTCCCCTGCGGTTCCTCAAGAAGCAACGGCCCGAGTTCGCGAATGCACCTCGCGTTACGGTTGGCAGCTTGAAGTCATCGACGCAGGTGAGTTCTCGGACGTCGAGTATGTCGCGAATCCGGTGAATCGATGTTTCTTCTGCAAATCGAATCTGTACGGATCGATCGCACGCCATACGCAAGCGCTCATCGTGTCTGGGACGAACGCGGATGACCTCGCGGACTATCGCCCCGGACTGGACGCGGCCAAGCGCCACTTCGTGCGACACCCATTCGTCGAGTGTGGAATTGACAAAGCCACGGTGCGCAGCCTCGCGATGCTTCTTGGAATGGGCGAGATTGCCGACTTGCCTGCGGCGCCGTGCCTATCCAGCCGCATCGAGACCGGAATCCCGATCACCGCGTTGTCGCTCGCTCTCGTTCACAGCATCGAGAAATTGGTTCGCTCGCACATGAATCCCTTCACAGTGCGGTGTCGGGTGCGTGGAGACGGTCTTGCCATCGAGCTTGACGCGCTCGCGCTCGGCCGCATCGAAACCGGCGCCTACGATGAGCTCCGCGCACAAATTGCGGAACGAGCGACGGCGACTGGATTCCGCGGCGAGACGAGATTCGGCCTCTACCGGATGGGAAGTGCTTTCGTGAGACCGTGACCATGCGCGACCAGGTGAAATACGACTTCGCGCGCCAGTCGCGCATTGGATTGACCGAAGCCGTCTTGTGCGAAGGCAAGTCCACCGCGCAGATCGAGCACATTGTTTCGCTCGCGGTCGATCGTGGACAACGCATGTTGTTTACCCGACTGAGCGACTCTGCGTTCGCGGAGTTGAGCGCGGGAGCCCGCTCGGCGATCGACTTCGAATCATCATCGCGCACCGCGATTCTCGGTGGGCCACTGACCCTACGCGGCGGGCGCGCTGACGCCGCCATCGTCTCCGCAGGGACGTCCGACTTGCCCGTGGTTCGAGAAGCCGCACGCACTCTCGCCTTTCACGGCGAGAGTTCGGACGTGATCATGGATATCGGTGTGGCCGGACTGTGGCGCGTCCTTGAGCAAGCTTCGCAACTCGAATCGTATCGAGTGGTGATCGTAGTCGCCGGAATGGACGGCGCTCTCTTCAGTGTGATCGGCGGCCTTGTCAGCGGCGTAGTCATCGCCGTCCCAACCTCCACCGGCTACGGTGCGTCACGAGAGGGCCAAACGGCGTTGTGTTCTGCGCTCGCGAGTTGCGCTCCTGGAGTCGCAGTCGTGAATATCGGCAACGGGTATGGCGCTGCCTGCGCAGCGCTCCGAGCTCTTCACGCGCAGCACCGCGCCGGATAATTAGCCGCGGCAGAACTTAGCGGCACCGTGCCAGAACTGGAAGCCTTGCTCATTCCCAAGTAAACGTTTGCTATTCAGGCTTCAGCCGGCATATACGCGTTCTCATGGAGCAAATCGAGCTGCAAACGGGGGACGGCTCTCTCTACACGGCCCTGACGTCGATCAGTGCTGAGCGCATCTCGACGGTGCGCTCAAGAAATCTTCAAGCCGACCAGGACGCATGGGAGGAATTGACTCGCGAGGCGCTGCAGAATCCGATCGGGACCCCTGCTCTTGAACTGATTGGGCTCGCCGGAAAGCGAATCGTAGTCATGGTCGACGATTGGTACCGCCCGACGCCTGCGTCGCGGGTCTTGCCATCTGTCTTAGCCGCACTTCATCGCGCTGGAGCATCCGTCGAGAACATCGACATCATGGTGTCGGGTGGCGCGCACGATCCGATGAAACCGGAGGACGTGGTCAGGAAGGTCGGACAAGACGCATACGATCGATACCGCTGCCACGTTCATGACGGATTCGGCGACCACGCTGTAGCCTACGGAGGCACTACTCCAAACGGCACTCCAATCTTCATCAACCACATTGTCCTGGGAGCGGATTTTCGAATCGCCATCGGGCGCGTCGCTCCGCATCCGGCTGCGGGATACGAGGGATCGGGAAAGATGATCGCACCCGGGTGCGCACACTGGTCTACGGTAATGCGCCTGCATGGGGGAGACCTCTCACCGCAGTCCGCCTGGCTGTCCTACGAAAACAACCCAGTGCAACACGAGGTGCAGGCAATCTCCAAGATCGTGGGTCTGCACCATATCGTGAACTTCGTAGTGGATGGAAACGATCGGCCTCTGAAGGGTTTCGCTGGCGACTATCGCGCGGCGCATCGCGCTGCGATCGCTTGGGGCGATGCGAATCAGTGGTCTGCGGAGATCGGGACCCGCGCAGACATCACGATCGCAGCGGCAGGACCAAGCGACCACGCGCCTTCCGGGAAAGGTGACTGGGCTGGTGGATGGCTACGCCACGGGAGGGACCTGCACTTGATCAGCCGTGCCGCGATGGCAACGAAGCCCGGCGGAACGGCGATCTTCATCACCGATGACCCCGAACAGTCACTCCAAACCGCAAGTGGATCGTCGCTGGCACCTTCGATCGAGCGTCTTTTGCGCGAAATCGAGGGCTGGACTTACGACCAACTTCTCCTGGCGCGAGAGCGGCGAGGTTGGCAAACACCGGAGGAAATCGTCCAGTACTCGCGCGCGTTGCACAGAGAGATCTACTTGCGCAGACCTGGGCGACACTGCGAGCTTGTCCAAGTTGGAGCTCCATTGCGCGAGGTGATCGGAAAGAGCAGAAAGATCCGTGCCTGCGAATCGCTGCAGCGGGCGGTCGACGAAGCCACGGAGAGGCATGGTCAGGACGCGCGAATTGTCGTGCTTCCACGAGCAAGAACGACGTTCCCGCTTGAACGGTTTCACGCGCCCGAGGTTCTTTAGATGCCCCAGTGCACGGTCAAAGTTCCCGCCCTTTGGGCGAATCGCGTGAAGTGAACGGCATTGGCATCAGGTTCGATGAGGAGGACTTTTGATTGACATCGTAACTGTCGCAGACAGTTAGCAACTTCGTTCGGCCCGGACACCGAATGTCGCTTGGCAGCAATGGCTTTGCCGCGCGAACGCTTTTGCTGCTGGGATCGCGGCTGGAAAATGGCGGTGCGTCATCCAAATGGCCATTCCACGTCGTGTGCATAGGGGAACCGCCCGCTGTGGTCCGAAAGCGGGCGTCTGAATGCGGTGCGCGCATCGTAGTGACCGACCGATGGTCGAGCGACCAAACGCTTCGAAATCCCGGTTTCGAGAAGATTTCTCGCTGTCTCCGTTACTCCAATGCAACGACGGAGCGCGGCAACCGTGGACACGCATGTGCGAGAAGCTCAATCGGCCGATGACCGCGCGTCGACTGATGCCCCTCTTCGCACAGATTTGTGTCCCAGATGAAGGCGATCCACCCGGTTTTGTGAAGTCATCGGACCTCTGTATGAGCCTATCCCGCCGATGTACACATCCGCAGCGTTGCTCGTCCCGTGGGAGTGCGACTTCGGGGCTCGATGGGCCGAAACTGTCGACGCGATTGCGCGAACGTGCGCGAATGAGGAACCGCGGGACAAATGGAACAGTACATGTCGAGTGATCAGGCTGGCTTCGCGCTGACGATCGACGAGCTACGAGACAAGGGCGAAATGCTTCGTCTGCTTCCCATCGGAACTAACACAGTCGCGTGGCAAGTGCTTAGAGGCGAGTTTACGCACGAGGAGCTGCGACTGCTCCACGCGGTCGCCATCTATCGCCTGAGCGCCGATGGCCCTTCTCCTCGACGGAAGCGATCGAGGCGTTTGCTAGGAGCAAGAAGCACCCGTTGATCACGGGAAAGAATCCCCGACTCGAGGACTTCGACCGTGTAGTTGATCGCCTCCGCGCCCTCAACGCTCGATATGTCCTACCGGCCATCGGTTAGCTGCGACCGTTCGAGAAGCGCGCGCGGAAACGGCGCGAAGCCAAAGGCCCCGCGCCGTTCGAGTACGCAAACTAGATGGATCAGTTCATGACGGTGTAGACGGTTCCATCGGCAGATTCACCGCGGAGACGGCACCCGTCGGAGATAAGCTTCGCGGTCGCCTTCGTGCAGTCTTCGGAGCGAGTGAGCTCCATGACGCCTTGCGTGCTTCCCACGCAGCTTCCGGCGGTGTCGTCCCAGCGAAGGACGCCATTGATGATCGACGCCGTGCCACGAACCGCTCCGCGCAACTTATAGGTGCCGTCCGGCATGAACTCGTAGACCGCGCCGCCTGGGTGGACGAGCTTGATGATCGGCGCGCACGAGGACGTGTGTTCGGTGGGCACGACAGGGTTGACGCAGGTCGCGCCTTCGCCGTCGACCACACCACAGCTCATTCCGAACTCCGCGCAATCGATGTACGAAATGGGAACAGGCCACTCGACAGTTGGATTGCATTGAAACGCCGTGTCTGCCCCGCAGACGCCGGTCACCGGAACGCCACGACAGCGATCGGCGAGCGTACGAGCGATGAGTGCGCTCGTCTCCGCAGTTGCGGTGAGGCCCCCGAAACTGCCCGCGAGCCAAATGCGCGTTGCGCCGCTTGCCGCGAAGTAGCCGTTGCTCATGACGGCGACGATCTCGAGGTGTCCGTTGCGGTACCACATGATGGGACCACCGGAATCACCACTGCCCATCTGGGACCCACCGCCGACGCCCGAGAAGAACGCAGTCTGCCCAGGGATGACATTGCCATTGGGAGACTCGTAGCCTGGTCGCCAACCCGCCGCCGTGATGGTCGGCGAGATGTTGCGACGAAGCCAATCGAGGAATCCGTCGAACGTCGGCCACACAGACTGCAGCGCGTGACCGTTGAGAGTCGCAAGCCAGTTGCGCCCAACTGCGCGTTTGCGATGAGTGCCGATCGGTTCCGACACACCCTGCTGGCCGTAGCCTGCGATAAGGAAGTTCGTGCGGATGTCTGCGTTCGTGAGCGGGGTCGTGGAGACGACCATCGGTTGAACGTCGGTGATGTCTTCGGCGAGTTGAACGATGCCAAGATCCGCGCCGCGACCACCAAGACCACCGTCGCGCACGACGTGAACCTCACCGCTGATGATGCGAATGTTGTGCGTTGGATGTGCCGCATCCACTCCGAGACGGAACCACTGCTCGGTGTATCCGTACGAGTTCTTACCCTTGTACTTCTCGATGCAGTTCGCTGCTGTGAGAACCGTACGCGGGCCAATCAAGGTGCCCGTGCATTTGTTTTGAATGTCTCCGCCGTTTGCGTTCGAGATGAGCTCGACGATCGAGCCAACCGGCTCAAGCGTTCGAACGTTTCCACCGGTGAAACCACCGATGATCTCTTGCTCCTTGCGAAGCACGTCATCGTCGCTCCCGACATTGGCTGTGCAACCAAGTGACAGAGCGAACAGAGCGACGGATGTACGACGTACAAAGCTACTTAACGTATGTGTTTGCATAGGACCTCTTCGGGAAGGCGCGAACGCCAATCGTCGAACGTGCTAGCAAACGAAACCCGAGTGGCGACCAACACTTAAGTCAGTCTCGGATAGATTTCGCGACGAGCGTCAACGTGGCGATGACCGTCCTCGTTTTCGTTGGCTCGCGGCGCCACCTGGTTCGTTGCGGTCAGATGCCGTTAGGCAAGGGCTGCAGTCCCATGGCTAAACCGTGAGCAGAATCCAGCCAGACTTCCGCGCCAACGGCAGTGGCACGAACTCTGCGTAGCTCATCTTCGTGCACTCGGAGAACAGAACATGATTTCGATCTTGCGCCTGACGCTTGCGCTCATCGTTGCCGGTTTCGCGCTGTCCTCGGACGCCGCGGCGCAAGGTGGCCATCACACTCGGCCCGTCGTGACGCCTCGTGTACGAGGAGGCCGCGTGGTTGGCGCACGAATTCGGACGACACTTCGATCGAGTGCCTATCATCTCGAGGCAATGCTCGTGCTGCTCACGACGGAAAATCTTCCTCCATCCGACGGAGCCGCGCATCGCCAGATCGTCGCAAACACCGGGGCCCACGCAGACAGCCCGCTCGTTCGATATCGTCATCCCACGCCCATTCAGGTGGGCGATGCGGCCCGACACTGGGACACCCGGAGCCAAGACGTGACCATCGATGTCGACTACGGGGATGGACCGAATCAACTTCGACCGGGAGAACGGGTTGAGCTCGTGACGGGCTGGCCCAACCGCACGTTGGCGCACGACATTCACATCCACGGATACTTTCCGCACAACAACGATCCCACCAACATGTTCACGCTGCCCGCGGGGAACAACCGCACAACCGAGGCGAGCTCCAGGGCAAACAATCGGACGCAGGCGAACGCCGCCTCCACACCACCGGCCGCGGCTCGACAAGCCACATCGCGCTCTCGACGCGCACCGCGCACGCGCGGGGCGGCCGCGCCGACCGCTTCTCCAGCTAACAGGCGTCGACGCCCAGCTCACGCAGCGGATCGAGCAGTCACAGCTTCGACAGTTGGGCGCGAACGCCACGCCTCTATTTCCGCTGATTGAGCGCTATCGCCGCCGCGACGGGGTCGCGCGGCAACAAAGTCGCATGGTGGGTCATCTACTCGCAAAACCCCAGGCATCGCCGAAGGGACTGCTGCCGCCGACGTGTCGACCGCCTGTATGCAGCGCACCGCAAAGCGACGAGGTGGAGGCGATACCGCAGGTGCAAGTGATGCCCAAAGGCCGGTCGTGCATTCTGAAAAGCAGCGAGAGCGCGGAAGGTACACGGACGCGCCGTCGAACGCCGCCCAGGCGAAAATGTCCTCGCGTCCTTCGACGAATGCAATGCGATCGAAGGACCGGAGCACACCGTTCCAGGTGATCGAGGGTGCTCCAGACGTTGTCGCGATATGTTCGCAGAGTGGTGTAAATGCCCGGTCCGCCGCCTCCGCAAAAGAGCGCGCTCTGATCTGATGGGTCACGCGTCGCGTTGAGATCGCCATCGCGTGATCGAACCGGTTGCGGAGCGTCGTGCTCGGATCGAACCGACGCCAAGTCACCCCGTCCCACTCCCAAACTTCATCGTCATCCGGTGACGGTGTGCCACCGAACAACACCGTTCGGTTTCGTGCGGGGTCGTACGCCATCGCTGCGCCCGATCGAGCCGCGGGGTCCCGAGCTCGGCATCGGATACCAGCGTCGCCCGTCCCATTCCCAGGTCGCGGAGCTCCTGCGAACACGTCCGACTGGGAGAACGAGTGGAGCTCTCTGGATGGCCCAATCGCGAGATGGCGCACGACGTTCACGTCCACGGCAGCATCGACGCGGCCACATCCACAAGCGGTCCCGGATCGCGGCCGTCTCCTCGCGGTGTTAGTGCGCGCGCAATCAAGCGCTCACGATCCAGCGTGTCAACGCCGCCCGGGGCAGCCACGCGTAGGAGGCGAGCGTCCGATGCCCGTTCACACCTGCAGCATGGAGCCAGATTGAGGAGGAGTTTTTACGCTCCGCGTCCTGTCAGATAGACAGGACGACACACACCCGGATCGACTAGTCTCCGCGGCAGGAGAGAAACACATGCTGGACATCGTGACGGTGGCAGACTTTACGGACTCGACACGACCGGGACATGTCATGTCTCTTGGCGGAACGGGTTTCGCCGCGAGGACGCTACTGCTTCTGGGATCGTGGATGGAGAACGGTGGAGCTTCGCGCAACTGGCCCTTCCACCTCGTGTGTATCGGTGAGCCGCCTGCGTGCGTTCGAGAGCTTGCCGCGAGGTGCAATGCGCAAGTGTCCGTGGTCGACCGTTGGCACAATCCAGAAACGACACGCTGCCCCGGCCTCAACAAGATGCGCGGTTTCGAAGTGAAAGGGAAAACGGATCGCATCTTCCTGATCGACGTGGATACGATCGTTTACAACGATCTCTCCCCGCTCGCAGAGCTTCCACGTTGCGTGTCCGCCTCTCAGACAGCGTCGAATATCCTGCCAGAGGATGCGTGGAAGCGAATGTGTGAGGGACTCGGGCGCCCAATGACCAAACGAAGGTTAATGAGCCTCCATGCCCAGATCGGCCTTCCTGGCGACGGACCGACGCCGCCCGACTTCGTGAAGCAGCTCGGACCGCTCTACGAACCTGCGCCCCCCATGTATTCGTCCGGCGCGCTCCTGGCGCCGTGGGATTGCAAGTTTGGCGACCTTTGGGACAAGAATATTACCGGCATCGCCGCGTCGTGCGCCAACGAGGAGCCACGTGAGAGATGGGCGTACTACCTCTCGAGCGACCAAGGCGGTTTCGCGCTCGCGATCGACGAGCTTCGCGACAGAGGAGAAATGTTTCGCCTGCTTCCAGTCGGGATAAACACGCTTGCCTGGCACATGTTCCGGGGTGAAACCACGTACGAAGAGCTTCGTCTGTACCACGCGGTGAGCCTTTACCGCGCAACCGGAGAAAAGTTCTCCTCGACAGAAGCACTGAACACGTTCGAAGAGAAAAGAACGCACCCCCTCATTACTGGACCGAATCCTCGCATGGACGGGTGGAAGAAGTTGATGGCGCGTATGCGCGAGCTGAACGATCGCTACGTCAAGCCCGCGCTGGGGTAGCAGGGCGCCGAAACTCGGCTGACGAGCGCCGCAGCACAGGAGCGGCTGCTGGAGAAGCCACGATGTTGGCCGCGCTACACGAAATGCGACGCGGGGATGCTTACATCGCCCTGTACTAGTCCTCATCTTTCGCGGTTTGCGTAGGCGTGCACACGCACCGTCCGGTTGGCATCAGGATTGCGTCGAGCACGCCATGGCTCGACGCACCACTCACGCTGGCTCTCTATTGATCGCGCTCTCGCTTCTAAGCGTCGGTTGCGCGAACGCCCCGGCACAGCTCGATGAGGCGGTGTACGACAACGATGAGCTCGAGGCTGAGCTGGCAAACGAGCGTGCCGACGGGGTGAAACCAACAGCGAGCACCGGGCGACTCGACACGTTTCTGCCGAATGGAAGCTATCCCGACACGGGAACGTGGGACAGCGTCGGTCGCAAGTTCTTTGTCGGAAGTCTGAGCACGGGCAATGTGTACGTGACGACTCCGCGAGGACTGACGCGCACCCTTTATCTCAACACGGAGTCGGGCCGCATGACCCTCGGTATGGCCGTCGACACAGAGCGCCGCCTGCTTCACGTCTGCTCGGTCAACAAGAAGATCACCGAGGGGAGCCTGCTCACGTTCGAGCTCTCTGAGTTGGACGCCAATCCCGAGAGAGAGTTGATTCCCACCTCGATCCAACACCTGAGCTCGCTCGCCACCGGAGCAACTTGCAACGACATTACGTTGGACCGCGCAGGCAACGTCTACACTGTCGACCGACAGAATCCGCGCGTCTTCAAGATGGACTCGAGCACGGGCAACGTTTCGATCTTCGCGCAGAGCTCGTTACTCGGATCGTTCCTGATCGGGGCGAACAGCATCGCGATCACGGACGACGGAAACACGATGCTCGTTGGCATCTACAAACCGGCGCGCCTCGTCGCGATCGACATGACGACTCCGTCGCTCGTCCGCAACGTCAAGCTACACGGCGACAGTTTCGGTGCGGGCTTCGATCTTCTCGGGGGCGCAGATGGCGCGGTGCTCTACGGCTCGTGTCTTTACGTCGCGATGAACAAACACATCGCGCGTCTCTGTCCGCGCAGCTCGGCATGGCTCGAGGCAGACGTCGTACGTCGGCGGCGCGAAGATGGAATCACATCGCTCCTCGTTGCAGACGGCGACCTATATTCGACCAACGGACAGTCGACGCGATTCGCCCTCAAGCTGGTCGAGGAAGCGCCTTTTCAGATTCGCAAAGTGGACGTGACCGCATTCTGAATCGCTCCTCGCTACCCCGAGAACGTGATCGAGAGCTCGCGCTTGAGAGCCCGCTTGCAAAACTCCGCGAGATCCAACGCCGCGAACCAGCCTGATGTTTCGCGATACTGCGCCACAGGCTTCAAGCTCTCTCGCAGCTCGGTCAGCTCGGCGAGAAGGCGAGCAATCGATCCCACGGACAACGTGTCGTCCAAGATTGGCTGCGGGAAGTTGAGCGGGACGTAGTAGCCATCGTCCTCCGAGTGGAGAAGTAATGTGCGAACGTCTTGGGCAGTGTGCTCGCTTGCATGACGCGATGCACAGGGTTCACGTCGTCCCCTTCGGCCTCAAGTGAGCCGAACAACTCGATGTGAGCAGCCCATATCTTCAGGTCAGCCAGCCCTTCGTAGTGAAGCTGGAGGTAAGCCTCTGTGTCCTCGTCGTTCATCTTGGGTTGAGGCACTCGGACGTTGCGACCAAGCAGCGCAGAAACGCGCTCACCGATCGCAAGATGATCGCGTTCGAGCCGAGCAAGATACGCAGAGGCTTCAGCATCAGACGAAAACGAGTTTCGCGAGCTCAAGCTCGTCGATATCGCTCACGAGGAAATTCGTCAGCCCGACATCTATCGCCATCCACGACTGGTATCCCAAGCGCGCGACCGCAGCAACCGCGGCCAGCGCAGGGTTTACGCACTGTCACTCGACCGGTCGTTCAGAACAGACCGGACAGATCCTAGAAGAGCTTCGAGTTCGTCTTGCAGGCAGAACCCTCCCAGGTATCTCCACAACCAAATGCGATTCACCCTGGTGATCAGTCTACTGACGCTCTTGGCGTGCGGCGGCTCGCCTATCCGCGCGACGCAAGCAGCATCCGGTTCGCGCGATGGCGAGCTCATCGCGGCAACCGGCGCGGACGCCTTCGTGGTCATCGCGGTTCGACCCACTCAATGGAAACAGCTCGTCCGGCAAGTGGGGTCGACCTGGTTTCTCATGGACGCACAAAGCCCTTTCGCGAACAAGACGCTCTTTCACACGGTTGCGGACTTGCTCGGGTCGAGGAATGAAGATTTCGATTTCGGCGCGGATCCCAACGTTGCGTCCTTGATGGACGAGCTCGAATCTCACGTGGATCTGACGCGGCCCGTACTATTCGCGTTCGATGCTTCGAACGTGTCCCTGGGCGACGCGCTCCGCGCCGCGTGGAGCCAGCAAGCACTTCGCCCATGGCAGGGCCGCCTGATCATTCCGACGGAACGGACCGCAGAGGTCCATCGCACGGTGGCGGCAGTCTTCGCCGCTCAGCGAAGATTCCCGTGCACCGCCACCTCTGCGGATCATTTCATGTGTCAGGAGCTCCACTACGCAGTGGTGGATGGCGCGCACCACGTATCGATCGAGTTCTCCCCGCTCCCGATCTCGGCGCAAGCCACCGGCGCTTCTGTGCTCGCGGAACCTGAGCCCCTTCTGTCCCATCTCCTCGAGAGTGGCGTGGCCGCGGGAGGGTTTCTCCGGGTCTCTCGCTTTGTCGCGTGGAGCGCGTTGAGCGCGGCCCATTCGCTCTCGCAGGTCCTCAGATACGGCATCGATCGTACGAACGGCCCTTCGGTGAAGCACTACTTCTTGGGAGAGGTCGCATCCATCCTTCGTGAGTATGTCGGTGCGCGGGGATTGCCCGCCGAAGTGAGCTCAATCGCTGGGTACGCGCGAATCGAGGCGCCAGGGTCCATAGATCTCGCGATGCACCTGACGGACCACGGCATGGGTATGCTCGCACGCGCACGCACAGACACGTCGCAGTCCCTTGAGACAAACGGCCCCATGCTCCGCGTGCGATCGCATCTCGATTTCTCGCTGCTCGGCGGGAACGAAGTCGGTCAGCGATGGCGCGAATCGGAGCGCGGCGGTTACGGAATCAGCGCGACCGCACCGTTGAGTTTAGCGGGGTTCTTGGCGCGGGATGTTTTGGAGAGCCTGCACCCTCCTCGGATCACCCCAACCGGTTCACTCACTCCTTGGTTGTTCGATGGGACGTACCAACGCGATCCCGTAGCAGAAGCGACATCGCTGCGCGCACGCCTCGCTGGCGCTGTGTTTCACGCGCAAGTGACCCGAGGCACCACGCATGGAGACGAGCTCCCCGTGTCTTCGCTGGCGGCCACCACCGCGACACAGGCCGAGGAGTGGGCCGAATGCGACGCATCTGCATGGAGCGCTTTTCCGCAGCTAATAAGGACGGTCACTCGGAACGTCGACCACGCCGGGGCCATCGAAGGTTGCCAACGAGCGTTGCAAGCGATCACTCCTTCGGCATGCGAGCCCGCGGATCTCGCACGCTTTCGCACGCTGCTCGCGACTGAGGTCTGCGTCCCAAGCCCGTAGAGCCGCCCTCGCCTTGTCAGCCTCGCCGATCTCGCGGTATCTGAGCCGCATGAGCAAAACCATCATCGTCAACGGATACGGCCCCGGCATCTCGAGCGCAGTCGCAGAGCGCTTCGGCAAAGAAGGTTTCAGCGTCGCCATTGTCGCGCGCAACTCGGAGCGTCTCGCTGAAGGCGTGAAGTCGCTCACCGCGAAAGGGATCCGCGCGGAAGCGTTCACGGCGAATCTTGGAGATCCCTCGGCGGCACGCGAAGTGGTTTCGAAGGCTCGCGCCAAGCTCGGACCGATCACGGTCGTGCAGTGGACCGCGTACGCGGGTGTTGCTGGCGATGTCACCACGGCCAGCTCAGACGATATTCGACTGGTCTACGACGTTGCAGTCACCGGTCTTGTCGCTGAGGTTCAAGCCGCGCTCGGAGACTTGAAGGAACAGAAGGGCGCCATCCTCGTTACGAACGGCGGCCTCGGTTACTTCGATGACGGCATCGACAAGATGGGCGTCACATGGGGCGCGATGGGTCTCTCGATCGCAAACTCCGCCAAGCACAAGCTCGTGCGCATGCTGTCGCACAAGCTCAAGGATGATGGAATCTACGTAGGCGAGGTTGTGGTCACCGGCTCCGTCAAAGGAACTGTGTTCGACAACGGCTCCGCGACACTCGAACCGAGCGCAATCGCCGAGAAGTTCTGGAGCATCTACCAGTCTCGCAGCGAAACGTCGGTTCGAATCTAGTCGGCGATCGGCGTTCTCGTTACGGCGCCGGGAGGATCGTGATCCCGGCGATCGCAGCAGTCGGTAGCGTCGCACCGCCGGTTGCCGCGAGTGTTATCGCAAGCGTGTCCGTGCTGAACGTTGCGCTCGTGTAGTAGTTGCCGATGTCCGTGCCGCCGGTGAGCGCGTCCCAGGTACCGCTAAATGCCGGCATCACGCGACCAGCCACCGTGGTTCCACCAACGACGAGTGTAAAGTTCGCGTTGTGATTCGTCGGGAAGCCACCGCCGCGACCGATGTGGACGATCACGATGTATCCGGACGGGAACGCGGCGTTCAGCCCTGAGAAGCTGAGCGCGACGTTTCCGTTGCCGAGCCATGATCGGATGCCTTCCCCCATCAACTTCTGATCGCCTGACGTGCCACCGGAGATCGTCGTCACCTCGACGTCCTGAGACGACCAAGTCACTCCGACCGTAGTCGGCACGCCCACCGAGTTGACGAGCGCCGTCTTCATTCCGTTGTCGCCTTGTCCTGGGCCAGCGCCGACGCCCGTATTCCAGTTCGCAAGCGGCACCTGACCGGCCACATCGGCAGCAACGAGCCGGACGCCGTCAGCCCACGCGATGCTCACCCCGCTAGGTGCGGGCGGAGTCTCGCAGTTCGTTCCTGTGTAACCACCGCTGCACGTGCAGGTGTAGCTAGCCACACCATCCGCGCAGGCACCCCCGTTCATGCAGGGGTTCGGCGCGCAGTCGTCGATGTTCAAGTCGCAGTTCGTCCCGCTGTACCCCGCCGTGCATACGCACGAGTACATGTTGACCCCATCGTTACACGAGCCGTTCACACACGGGCTGCTCGCGCACTCGTCGATGTTTCCCCCACACGTGTCGCCGTCGAATCCAGCCGGACACGTGCACGTAAACTCGTTCACACCGTCCGCGCACGTGCCTCCGTTCTGACATGGATTCGGAGAGCAATCGTCTACGTTGGTCTGGCAGTTCGCACCGCTGTATCCGGGAGCGCACTGGCACGAGTATGAGCCCACTGCGTCGACGCACGTGCCTCCGTTCAGACAAGGTCCCGGTGCGCACTCATCGATATTCGTCTCGCAGTTCGCGCCCGAGTACCCCGTCAAGCACTCGCACGTGTATGCGTTCACTCCGTCCGTGCAGGTCCCGCCATTCGCGCACGGGTTCTCCGCGCAGTCGTTGATGTTGGTCTGACACGTCGCGCCGTTGTACCCAGCGACACACATGCAGGTGTAGCCGTTCACTCCGTCCGAGCAGGTGCCGCCGTTCTGACAGGGGTTGCTGCTGCAATCGTCGATGTCGCCCTGACACGTCGTTCCTTCGAAACCGGTCGCGCAGGTGCAGACAAAACCGTTCACCCCATCCGCGCACGTGCCACCGTTCGCACACGGATTCGGCGAGCAGT
>CAZWQH010000011.1:0-30512 GCA_964635815.1 uncultured Sandaracinaceae bacterium | reverse complement strand
GGCTGTTTGCGTAGACGATCGCAATGAAGGCCTCGCTCTCATTCAGTGCGACAGATCTCGACACGCTTGCGCGGTCGTTTGTTCCCCTGCAGATCGACCTTTCGCACCGAGATCACGGGACGAGAGTGATTTCCGTTCACAAGCTCCACTCCTTGGAGCTGGTCCCGGATCGGGGTGTTCGCTTGGTGGGAGAGGCCGATATCGAATGGACAGTGCTCGGTGTGCGAGTGCCCGCCCGCATCTCCGATTTGTCAGTTCTCATCCACGTCGCCGTGAACGTGCGGAGACTCGACTTTCGGTTCGAGATTGAGCGCGGCGAAGTGAAGCACGTTCCAGATCTGATCGAGGGAACGCTCATGGCGCGGATCAACGAGTCATTGATGACGAAGGGGGCGAAGCCAGCGTTCCGATTTGCGCGAATGGTCGAACGCGAGATCAAGCTTCCGTCAATGCTCGGGCCGCCGCGCGACCTGCTCCTTTCCGACGCTATCGGTGAGCTGTGGATCGACAAAGAACAGCTGACGTTCACCGTAGATGTCGACATGCGAGCGAAGCTGGCAGAGGTGGGAGAGACTTCGATTCCTGCCGAAGGAGCTAGTATCGAAGAAATAGCTCAACCGCCCGCGCACACTGCGTAGCGGACGAGCGCGGTACGCGGATTGGCGGAGCGCGATTAGCCGCCAAGGGTGAAGCCGCCGCCAATGCTCAACTCCCCACCGATCGCGGGGTCGAGCAGAAGAGTGAAGTCGACGAACACCGGTCCGATGATCGTGCCGCCACGGAAGTACCATCCCCATTGTGAGCGCGATCGGTCGGCCCATTGATCCCCTGGGAAGAACAGAACCTCGGTCTCCGCGAACCAGGTCGTGAACTTCGTCTCGACGATCCCGAGCCCAACGCCGACTGATCCCGCCATCTGCGTGGGTCTCTGGCCATGCATGACTTCTGTACCGTCGTAGAGGTGTCCCGCCGCGTAGAAATATCGAAGGCCGTTTACCCAGCCGGAAGGTTCCCACCAATAGTTCGTTTGGGTTCGATACGTATTCGTGCATGTGTAGATGCCGCAGTTGGTATTGACGAGGTTGCGACTCGTAGACGACTGCAACCCGCCGCGATCGAAGTAGCGATCATTGAACGACATTCCGACGCGCACCTGCGCCTGCCACGGGAATGTGCCGTAGCCTGTGGGCGCGTAGCCATCGAATCTGCCGGCAAGGTAGAAGTTCCCGCCACCGCCGCCGAGGTCCAGGCGCAGCCCTGCGTGATACGCCATGGGGAACTCCTTCTTGGCGCGCGGGATGCTATCCATCCCGATCGCGACCCACCGCCATCCCCCCTCGACAATGAACGCCGCGTGGAGGTCTCCAGAGCTCTGTTGTTGCTGTCCGCGCTGTTGCGGAACCATGCCGCGTTGTTGGGCGGGCGCGTTCTGCAGCGGAGGTTTCTGGGCCTGCGCCGTGGGCGCGCGGAGTGCAAAAAGCGAGAGGAGCGCAAGGCTCAATCCGATCGATCGAAGCATCCGTTCACGATGAAGGTCGCTCGCGCTTGCCGTCAAGATGTCTGCGCGTTTCGTACGTGGACCCGCGCACGTTGCGAAAACGCCGCGGTGTTATGGAACTGAACGCGCACCTTCGAAGTCCGAAGCTGGCGGACCCACCCGAACGTACCCGCGCACAGGCCCGACGAACGTTCCGGTCTCCGGCCCCGCGCGCACCAGCACCGCCCTTGCGAGCAGGAGACACACTTTACCGCTCATGTGAGGGCATCCTGTTGCCCCGTTTGTGATCGCCGCATCGGTGCACCACCGCTTTCACGCATGAACCCGCGGCCCTCGGAGCTCGCACGCAGTTTGCGTGGCGGCGGTCGTTACGACGTTTGAAAGAAGACAACCATGCCAAATCAAAGACGCCTCGCTCCGATTCAGCTTCTCGCTACTGTACTGTTCGCCCTTGTGCTCGCAACGACCGCACTCCTGTTCGGTGCGACCGCTAGTGCGCAGCAGGTGAGGAACACGCGCGGCAACACCCCGGCGGTCCAGCCTGTGAGTCGAGCGACGAGTCGCGCAACGCCGACCGAGCGGACTGCGCCATCGATGGCTGGAAGTCCGGTCGAGGCTCATCACCACCTCGAAACGATCCATCATCAGAACGCGGAGAGCCATCTTCGCGCGCTTCATCATCACGTCAACGCCCACGCTACGGCGAGCAGCGCGATCGATCGCGCGATGGTCCTCGAACACGTCCGCGCGGTTGGAGAACATTTGCCGATCGCCAAGCGCCACCACATCGGTACCGAGCACTCGATGACCCCCGCGCAACGCGCGGCGAACCGAGGGCAACTCGACGGAATCCAAGCCGATCATGAAGAGGCCACGCGTCATCAGCAGGCACTAGAAACCGAAGCGGCGCGATTCTCTCCAGATGCGCGAGTACTCGCCACGCACGCGGCGGCCGCGTATCACGCTGTGCTCCGCGCCAACGAGAAGCACACACAGATCCGCAGCAACCTCGGAGTCATCGTGTCAGCGGTTCCGCCGGTGCCAATGACAACGCCGATGACGAATCCCCCGGTGGCGACCGAAACACCGACACCGGCGGCGAGCACGCGCTAGGTACCTCAAACTCGCAGCGTGTACGGCCGCGCAACGAAATCACATGTTCCCGACTTGCCAACCAGTCGGGAAATCTCTGCGTGCGGCCGCTGCTTTAACGCCATCACTGACTCGCCTCCTGCGGCCTGAGCATTGCGAACACGAAGGAGTAGGACATCGAACCATGGCGAGAGTGACAATCCAGGAGCTTGCTGGTCATCGCGTTCCTCTGCGCGTCTACGTTGCATCGAAACGCGTCTCCCTGTTTAGAATTGACGGCTGATTTTCGCTGTAGTTCGAACGGTTCCTGGATGCCTCTTAGGCGATGGATCGCGTACGCTCGCTCGCCGTGAGGGGCGGAGGCGTCACACGTGTTCGACGAGCCCGCGCGCTATGCGCGTTGCTAGCGTTGGCGGCGTGCGGGCGCATCAACTACGACCGCGTTTTGTCCAGGGCAGATGGCTCGGTTCGCGCAGACGGACCCATCGGCGGAGGAACAAGTGACGCAAGCTCCGGGACGGCGGACGCCGGCTTCGAAGGAGCAGGAGCAGACGCTGCTCCACCGACCCGATGGCTAGGCGGATGCAACGATGATGCACTACCACTGCCGGATGGCGGGCTCGGAAGCATTCGCCCGAACACATGGACGCAGTTGCCGGTCACGTACCGCGGCGTAGGCACGCACGCGAGTGGTGGCAACGCGCCCCTCCTCTACGACTGTCGAGCGGCACGCGTTCTGGCGTGGGATCGGTGGATCGACGATGCGCATGGGATCGGTGCGTACGGCAACGCGGTGATGGAGCTCGAGGGCGGCTCAGTCGCGCGCGCGTTCAAGATGGTTCACTGGGACGCCGCGGGGAACGAGCTCCCTGAAGGCGCAACCGAGCCGAGCCCGGTGGATCGTCAGCTGCTCGGTGGGTTTGCGCACGTTTTCGAGCAGAACGCCGTGTACGTTACGAACGGTCAGAATCTAGGAGCAGGTCACCCACAGGAGACCTGGAAGCTGGACCTCGCCTCGGTACGTTGGGAGCGAGTGGTCTCACGCAACAATCCTCCAAACATCGGAGACGCGTGCATGACGTACGACCCCGGTGCGCGTCGCTTGATCTATCTCAATTTTTCTGCGACCGCTCAGACGCAAACCTGGCTGATGGATCCGAGCGTTGGCGAGTGGATGCTCGCGCAGGCTCCAAGCGCGCCCATGTTGTCCGGGGGATGCAGCTTTGCGTACGACCCAGTTCGCGAGCGCTCGATCATGTTCGGGGGATATCTGCCGTTCGGTACTCCCCGTGCAACCACGTGGGCTTTCGACGCCCGAACGGTCACGTGGACACGACTGCCCGATGCACCGGTCCCCGCGTACGCGCCAGGTCTTGCGTATGACTCCATGCACGACGTAGTCGTGGCGAGCGTGAGCGATCAGATAGGAGCGACGCGCAATAGGATGCTCGTGCTTAATCTCCGCACCAGCATATGGAGTGAGCTGCTGCCATCCGGAAGCGACGTATGGCCTCCGGTCGCCTCGCGCTCTTCGCTCGTCTACGATGCGCGGCGGGACGTGTTCATCGCCCTGGGCCCGACGCGCAACGGGCCACGTTGGTATGCGTTTCGTTACCAGCCTTGAGCAGCGCTCAGTCGTCGACGAACGCGCGCAACGCAAAATGCTCTCCGGTTGCGGGAAGCCCGGAGACCGTGATCGACGCATCTCCGATTGCAGGTTGTGTGGGCGCCTCATCGGCGGCGAACCACGCCATGTGTGTGGTCGGATCGTATCCGAAGGTTCCGTCCGTGATGTCGTACTCGAGCCATGGCACGATGATCTTCTGACCGTGTTTCAATCGGTAGCGCACGATCGTGCCCGCCGGCGGAGTCCACGTGAGGCGCCACATTCCACCTGCGAGACTCGTCGCCGTGACGTCCACGCTCACCATCCGAGCGTTCTCAGTCGGATGACGCAAGAAGTGCATCGCATTCGCGATCGCGTAGCCCGAATGCTCTTCGAACGTGTTCGGTCCACCCGCGCTCATGATCTTCTGAAGGTTTCGACGAAAAAGACCTTCTTGGGACGCGTCGCCTGCGTAGTCCTGAAGGAAGAACCAGTGGTACCAGACCGTCGCGATCCACCCGTACCCCGCTGTGCATTCGCAGACCGGCCCGGCGTTCGTGTTTCGCGCTCCGGGGCACAGATGATCCGCAGGCATCGCGTAGTGCATCCCCGACACTTGCCAGTCGCCGTTGTCATAGGCGCCCTCGGTCGTCGCCCATTGGGCCATCCCGTACGCGAGGTCTCGGGCAAGTTCGTATTTTGACCAGCCCGGTCCGCGAATGCGCGCAAGCTCGTAGAGTCCCTGGACGACGATGCTTACTTGGTACGGCTGACTGGTTCGTGCGCCGGGGAATGCGTTGACGGCGCTCGAGGTACAGGTGAGCGCGCTGAACGGAGTGGCGGTCGTGAAGGTTGCGGACACATCCGGAAAGTAAAAACCACGCGTTCGGCTGGTGCCGTACGTTCCCCACCCGTACGTGCGATTGGTCGTAGCAGAGACTCCGGTGCTCGAGATCGCGAGATCAGGAGTGATCGTCGTCAGCATGTTCTCGCCCAGCGTCACCGCTCGATCAGCATTCGCGGTGTCTCCGATGCTCCGGAAAAACTCTTCTAGGCGTGCAGCGAAGATCAGCTTGATGCCGACCTCGCGTTGCGCGATTTGGCAGCCTCCCGGAATGGCCCGGTTCAGGCATGCGCCAAACTGAAAGTACCTAGAAGGGAACGCGTCCTTGATGAAATCAAGCATCGCGCGATCCCCCGTCGCAAAGTACCAATCGATGATGCCGTACGCGTGATCGTGAAGTGCATCCACCCAGGGACGCTCCGTTACTCTGGTGAGGTTTGCGGAGGGAATGCGCGCGGGGAAGCCAGCCACGTTGAGATCCGAGATCGGGGTGTGGCCTAGCCATCCACCGGGGAAATCTGCGCGCGGATACGACGCCTCCATGATGTGTCGGTTGAAGTGATGCGCCCACAGATAGCGCCCCGTGAATCCGCGCGTGATGAACTCGAGCAAGTACATCCATCTAAAATCGGATTGGTTCGTGACGCTTCCTCCGCCCCATCCGTAGCGATGCGTAACGGTTGGATGGAAGTCGGTGGCGCAACACCCTCGAGACGCGCTAATCGCGGGGCGCGCAGCGGCGGCGATCTCGCGGTAGTAGTCGTCCTCTTCCTCCGGATCCATCAGCGTCACCGGAAACACACCCGTCAGGTTGTAGTGCTCGCGCGGTGCGCGTCCGATCAGGAAGCGTTCGCGCGTCAGGAAATCTCGCCCCGGCTCTGCGAGCGCGTCGTCGTGAAACTTGAAGTGGACTTCGTCCATCTTGTACTGAGGCCACGCCGTGTAATACGGAACGGCGCGAGTGGGAGTCTGGCGCATGAGATTCTGATCCGGCCAGAGGCCAATCCGTGCGTCGCTTCCGCCGTTCATGAACTGCAACGACTTGGGCCAGTACGCCGCCATCTGATAGACGCCAACGAGAGCTCCTGCACCGGATGCGTCGGCGATGTCCGCCCAGCCTTGGGGATACTGATCAGGCGTGCCTTGCCGATCGACCGTCGTGCGATTCACGACCTGATAACCCTCTTGCGCGTACGGTCCGCTGACGGCCGTGCGCGGTATGAACGAAACGACGTCCGCTGCGAGCCAGTCGCTGGATTGCATGTTCGTCGAGTACGCCTGATACAGGTACGCCGAGTCCGTTCCGGACGCAGGCACTGAAACGGCTACCGGTGTCGTATGCGTCCCAAAACGTGCCGAGCGCGCCCCGGTCAGCCCGAGGTTGACGCGCAGCTCGTAGCTCGACATTCCTTTCGTTGCGGACGCGAACGCTGCTGGGACTCCGCCGGGAGCATCCGCATTTCGCAACGTCGCATCGACCTTGGCGTCGGTGCGTCCGCGATAGAAAGACGTGCGGACGGTGAAGCGCAGATATACGTTGCCCAAAGCATCCTTGAGAGCACCGTCTGCCCGCACGACGGCCCGTGCTGGACCGTTCGTTTCGATGACCGCTGTGGAAAGTGCGTCGTTCGAAGAGCGATACTCCGTCACGCAATCCGCTGGCGGGCTCGCGCATGTCGTTGCTGGATATGCGGGCCCTGTGACTACGACGCCTTGGCTCGTGCCGGGCGCGACGATCGTTTTCGATCCCACGTTGACGGAGTCGAAGATATTGAATCGAGACTTCCGAATCGCGAATTGGGCGGCGCCTGTGTCCACGCACACAAAATCGGGGTTCGCGTCGGAGCAGTCGCTTCCATCGGCCGCGATCGACGTTCCGCCGAAAGATCCCGTGCCCGCGACGAGTCGAACGGTGGACGTGCTTCCTGCGGCAAGGGCAGGTACCTGAGAATCGACGAGCACCCATTTCGCGTGACCGTTCGGCCAACGAGCAAGGATCTCGAACTGCCCCAAGGCCGCTCCGGACAGACCAAGCTGCGCCGTGCTCTCGACTCCCCAAGCGTCGGGGAGGGGGATGCCTACGGTGAATGGCTCGTTCGTGCGCGCGATTCCCGTGGCTGCGACGGGACGAGCAGCACTGCTCAGGTTCTTTGCCACGGTCGCGGGATAGAGGGCTTCTTGGACTGTGATTGGTACGTCGATGACGACGGCGTTGACGAACTCGGTTTGCTCCGCGGCCTGCAGACCCGTCGATTGCACGCGCACGACGACGGTGCCTGGCGTAGCGCTGCGGAAGTAGAACGTCGCAGTCGAGGATCCAGGGGCGATGGCGACGCTCGACACCGGTGTCCGGCATCCAGGATCGGAGAAGAACATCCCACCGCTCAGCATGATCGAGAGCGCAGTCGTCGCGGTGGTGGCGCGTCCAGTTCGGTCTTGGGACTGGAGAGATACCGCGCCGGAGCATGTGTTGATGAGAACGGTCTGCGGCGGAGTCGCAAATCCCAACTGCGCGGGAGGGCCAAGTGGCCCGAGATCTGGTGGCACGCTCGTGTCACGCGGGCGCGCTACGTCACGTACGACGATCCCATCGGGTGGAACGGGAACGTCGATCGCGATGGGTGTCGCGGTGTCTACTGACCCAGAGTCTCGACGAGCTGTGTCGAACGCTACGGAAGCATCGCTGGCGCCGCCAGTCGCGTCTCCCGAACACCCGCACGCGACGCTGATGAGGATAGTGAAGAGTGTTCGACGCGTCATTGCACGACACTCGGGGAAACCGATCTGGGTTTCAAGCTGCGCACGAACGAATTTTCACGGGTCGCGAGTCTTAATTTGCCGTCGCTCGTGGGGCCCAAGTCGAGTGGATGGATTTGTGTCGGGAACAAGAGCACGAGTAGCATCCGGCTCATGCGCAATGTCCTTGTCGGCGTGATTCTAGCGATATGCTCGTGTAGCGATGCGACCACGACACGTCCCGATGCAGCCGGCGCAGGCGATGCCTCCGTGGGGGTGCACTCGGATGCGAATCTCGACGGCGCGCGCGCATCGGATAGTTCGACGTTGGATACGTCGATAACGGTCGACGCCAGAATGGATTCGCCGGCGGACGTGCGCGGAGTGGACACCGGGCCCACGAACGACACCGCGATCATCGACGCGAGAAGTGCGAGAGACATTCGTCTACCGAGTCGCACCGATGCCGGTGCGTTTGGAGGCTGCGCATCGGACGCGGGCGTGGGCGAGGCGGGCGCAATCGTGCTTGCGGCCAACACGTGGGTGGAGTTGCCAAGCACATACGTGCTTCCCCCAAGCGCTGGTTATCACAGCCCGATGGGATGGAACACGTTGCTGTACGACTGTCTCGGACGGCGGATGTTGGTGTGGGATCGTTGGTATGACTCCGTTCGTTTGGGATCCATCTATGCGAACGCGGTGCTCGCTTACGATCCCGTCGCTCGCAGCGCCTCGGTTCTGAAGCTTTCGAACTGGACTGTAGGCACGGGCGGAACGCTCGAGCTTCCAGCGAACGCGACGGATCCGACGCCAGTGGATCGGCACCCGTACCGCGGGGTTGCATTCGTGCCTCATCAGAACGCGATCTATCTGACGAACGGCGCAAACTCGTCGGCGCCGCGAATGCACGATTCGGCGGAGGATACGTGGCGCTTCGATCTAACGAGCGGAGCGTGGACGCGAGTAGCATCGACGCGACATCCTCCAAACGTGCTCGACGACTGCATGGCGTACGACGCGTCCGTGAACAAGATCATCTACGTTGCGCACGACTCCGCGACCGCCACGTATCTGTGGACGATGGATCCGGATGCTGGGCAATGGAACCTCGTCCCGGTCTCAGGGCCCGCACCTGCGCGCCAGGGCGGATGCACTCTCACGTACGATCCTGTCCGCCGTAGAACCGTCATGTATGGCGGCTACTACAACTACGGCGTACCGGTCTCGAACGCCTGGGCGTTCGACGCCCGAACGAATACTTGGACGCAGCTCACGAGCGCTCCGGTCCCGGCTTACACGCCCGGCCTCGCTTACAACTCAAGGCACGATGTCTTCTTGGTCAACGTTGCGGAGATGAGCGAAGGCTCGTGGCCCGCCGTACCCAGCAGAATGTTTGTCTACGACCCGGTCGAAAACGCGTGGACGGAGATCGCCGCTCCGGCAGGTACACGATGGCCACAGATCAGAAACGCAACGGTGGCGTACGACCCACTCAACGACGTGTTGATCGCGTTGGCTGGCTCGAGCGGTGACCCGAAGTGGTACGCCTTCAGATACGTTCCGTAGCTTCGATTCCCGTCGGGACTCGTACTGCATCCAGGGAACGAGCTCACCCTCGAGATCTATCCTGCGCACCCTCGTCAGTGGCAACACCCTCGCGCTTCCAACCGCCAAACTCCGCGACGGCAAGCGAGCGTGCCGTACCCCGATCCGAGGCAAACCTCCTCGCCTTCCGAGGTGCAGGAGCACCCTTGGGTGCGCTGCCCGTCTCCGCAGTTCGCGACGCCCCCACCATCCCAATGCGCGCCTCGTGGTCCGCACACACCATCGAGGAAGTAGACGACGCGTCCGGAGCATGAGCACTTCCGGTGCCAGTTCGTGGAGGCATTGCAGGAGAGGCATGCCCGATAAGCTCACCGTGTGAACGCGGTGTTCGTTGGCATTCGCCTTCGGCGACTGGCGCAGGTCTGACCGGCGTAGCCGTTGTGTGCCAGGTTGCGCCGCGTCGGGGCGCCGGGGCTGGCAGGCCTTGTGAGTTCTTAGTGCGACGTTAATTCTGGTGGGGGCGCCTGTGCTTCGGGAAGCTCTGCGACCTGAAGTCGTATAGGGCCGTATGCGTCTGTGGCGAACGTCTGTCCTCTTGATCTCGCTCGTCTCGATCGACGCGAACGCGCAGGTGACACAGCTCACTCCAGCTCCGCCCGCACCGGCGTCACCCGGCTCCCCAGAGGAGGAGTACGTGCGAGCGCTGCTGACACGTTTCGTCCCTGAGATTCGTCGCGGTGTGGTCGTGATTCGCGGCATTGCTCGAGTGCCGGGCGTCTACACGAAGGTAGCGCTCGAGTCTCTGCACCCTTCCATCGACCCGATCGAAGCCGCGGTGGGACGACGCGGATCGCGAATCAAGCGTGTCGTCGTCGGGATTCGCGGTGAAGCGATCGATCTCATTCCGTGGAATTCGGATCCGCCGATGTTTGCGGCAGCCGCGGTGGCTCCGATCGACGTTCCGCGCGTCATCGTCGATGACGAGGCGCATCTAATGATCTTGATCATTGCCGCCGAAGACAAAGCGTTGATGACGCGTCGACATTTGCGCGGCGCAGAACAAGTCGTGGGATGGAGTCTCCTGGCGATGACCGCAGCGGAGTATGCGGAGTACGACCAGCTGAGATCGAATCAGTTCCACTAGGCGCGCTCGTTTGTCGCCGCACGTGGGGTGCTCGATTGCCTCATGTGAGGCGAATGCGGTAACGAGAAGCCAGCGATTGCTTGAACTACGTCGGGCACGAACGCTGCAACTCACAACGGCATGAAACCCCTCAGCCCAAGAATGCACGGCTATATCGACTACGTGCTCGTCGCAGTATTCGCGTTGGCTCCAACTGTTCTGGGCTTCCGCGGAACGCCGGAGTTGATGAGCTACGTCTGTGCGGCGGCGCTTCTCATCGTGTCCCTTCTCACGGCATACCCGCTCGGTTTGCTGAAAGTCGTACCGTTTGCGATCCACGGCTCGATCGAAGTCGTCGTAGTGCCGGCGCTCGTGGCGGGCCCGTGGCTCTTGGGATTCGACGGAGTCCCGATAGCGCGCAACTTCTTCGTGATCGCAGCGGTGCTTCTTGCAGCCGTTGTTGTCCTGACCAACTACAAGCCCGCCGGACGTCGTATGTCTTCGCAACGTGCTCACCTAATGACGTGAGTCGACCGTAGCGGCGCGACCCGTGCAGCGATCTCAGGCAGCACCAAGCGCCACTAGGCGCACGGAGGTGAGCTGCATCGCGGAGCATCTGGGTCGCCGACGCACCGATTGGTGCTGCACGTGCCGCCGCTGCAGCACTCGCTCGTTGCACCGCAGAGCTCTCCAACGGCCCGGCAGACGCCCGCTGAAGGTGCTGCGCAGCGCATCGAAGTACACGTACCCGAGCAGCACTCGGTGCCTGCTGTGCACACTTCATTCGAAGGGCGGCAAGCGTCTGCGCCCCAGTATGCTGCCAACGAGTGCTTGGTGACATCTTGACCCGGGAGCCAGTACGGCGTGAACGAGAGATCGCCTGCCCCGGTCGCGCGAACTGCCGCGATCCAGAGTTGTCGTACGTCGTGCGCCCCTGAGATCGCGTTGCCATACGGACGGCGGGCGTAGAACGTGATCCAGTAGTAGCGCTCCCCGTCCCTTTCCTCGGTGACGTACGGAGTGACGGTGGGCCAGTAGGCGTCCCCCGTAATTCCACTCGCGGCGCTCAGGCGCGTGGGTGTTCCTCCGCCCCGAGGCACGACGTAAAGCGCGGCCGGAGGCATCGCATTTGGCTGCTCACCGACCGTGAACGCCTTGATGCCGTGCTGGAAGACGATGAGCTGTGAGTCGGGTGTCCAAGCCGGGTGAGAATCCGTGTCGCCCTGCTCAGGCGCGCTCGACAAGGCGCTGCCGACATGCAGCATCTGAGAACGACCGAAGAGCAGCGGGTCGGTTCCGACCCGATCGATCGTGCAAAGATCGCTGTGGCGGGGATATCCCAATCCAGGTTGCGCTTCGTCCTCGCCACTGTTGCACGCGTACGCAATCGAACTGCCGTCGGGCGACCACTCCGGAAACGAGACCCCGACGGCGGGCACGCCCGATGGCTGCGGGACCATCTGTCTGCCAGTCGCTGCATCGACGAAGATCATCGCCCCGGTCCAGCGGTTCGCTTCCATCCCAACCATCATCGTTCCGCTCGGATCGAAAGAACCGCTCTGAATGGGCGAATTGGTCGGCCAGAATCTCATCGGGCTAGGATTGCTAGCGCCGAGCGGGACGGTGAGGTCGTACGAGATCTGGACGACGTTGCTGCCCCACATGTAACGGCCGTTGCGCGAGACCGTGTGACACCCCATGCAGCGACGCTCACCCGGATGTTCGCGCGCTTCGTTCGTGTAGACGTTCGGGATGGCAAGGCTGCGCTCTCCGGTGACGGGATCGATCTGCATGGGTTGATTCGCGCCCGCGAGCTCCCAGTAGTACGCGCGCCCATGCAGCATGCCGCGAGCCAAACGGAAACGTCTCACGGGCCCCACATAGACAACCCCCGCGCCAACTGCCCGAGTGTATCGATCCACAGCGACGGAAATGTCCGCGTCGCGCTCACTTGCTGCGAGGGTCGCCCACTCGAGCTCGTCCATCTTCCATCCGTGAGAAAATCCTTCCCCAAGTCGGAAGTACCCCGACACCGCGGCGTGAGGTTTTGAAACTCGCACGCGGAACACGTCGCCCTCGCCACCGATGGGCGTCCACTGAACTCGCGGACGGTGAACATTGCGTGGCATCACACTGCCTTCGAGCGGATAGACAATTTGAGGCGCCTCGCTCGTGGAAAATTGCGGCACGGTTCCAAACAAAGCTTCGTCCGAAGGCACGGCACCGGAGAACACGCTTCGCGCGACGAAGACCTCGACATTTGCCGATGCGACGATGCGACTTGAGCCTGAGCCGAGCACGGCAAACACCTGGACGACTCCGCCCACGCGACCACTCGCTTGGAACACACCGGTGGTCGCGTTGATCGAACCAAATCCCGATGCCTCGATTTGAAACGTCACGCCGGCAATCGCTGGCAGGTCGACCCCGTTTCGCGTTCCGACCGCGCGAAACGTGATCGGAGCAGAAGCACCGTCGACAACACGTACGACCGCGGAAGGAGGATCGATGCGAAGCACCAGACCCCCGTCTCCAAATACCAGGGGCGCGTCCGTCAGTGTCGGGCTCGCCTCAAGTGCGACATCCGAATCTGCGAAGTTGGACGCGTCTCGGGGCGGACGAGCGTCGATGCGAGCGGCATCTGAAGACGCATCGCTCCGCTCGTTCGGTCCGGCATCGCGACAGGAACGAGCCCCGTTTGCGCACTGGTTGCTCGTAGGGTTCGTCCCCGAGGCACAGGCACAGAGCAGGAGCAGGATCGTCGCGTTGCTTCGGTTAGATCGCATCAAGCCCATCACAAGTCTGCAGCAAGTTGCATTCCGCGACTGAACACCCGTGATTTCTTCGCCAAGACGCCACAGCCGTGGTCTAGCGACATCGAGCTCTGAGGACGGTCGAACACATGTTCAACGGGGCGCCTAAGAGCGTGCTAGAAAACTGCATCCAAGTGGGGATCCTCGGGACGTTTCGGGCGTCAGAACAGGTCAGGCACTCGTCTCGCTCGGTCTCGCTAGGCGCGCGACCGCAAGCACTGCTAAGAAACAATCCGAGGAACGTTGAGTGACAAGCGTGGCGCTTTCGGGTTTGCGTCTGGCTGTTGGCCGAGCTTCGTTCTACTCCGCGCGGATGACATTCATCAAGCGAGCGAGCAAAGTCTCCGGGCTCTCGCTCACCCTCGCACTCTTGCTTGCGGGTTGTTCGTCGAACGCTCCGGCAACCCCGGACGCTGCCTCTGGGGATGCAGCTCGTGACGTGGCCGCGTCGCGTACGTGCGACTCGATTCCATCAATCAGTCCTGGACAGGCTCAACCGCACGCGGATCCTCTGCGCGCAGGTCCCGGGGAAGTTCGCGCGGGGGTGCTGCGAGCCGAGCAGCTTCCTCCTGATCCGTTTGGCCTCTCGTTGGTACGTGTCGGCGACTTCGTACTGGCCAACAACCGGATTGCAGTTGCGATCGAAGCAGCGGGTCCCTCTGATTTGTTCGAGCCGTTTGGCGGTAAGATTCTAGGCATCTACAAAGTGCGCGATGGAGCGCTCGTCGAGCCAGCCGATTTCAACGAGACGATCTCGTTGATCGGGCGCTACGTGCTGAACCCGAGCACCGTTGGAATTCTCGACAACGGTCAGAGCGGTTCCGCGGTCATTCGAGCCGAAGGTGCCCTATCGCCACTTCCGTTTCTCGAGTCCGTCTTGACGACCATCTTCAGCGACGACTACTCGCAGCTGCGGGTTGCGCACGATTGGGTCCTCAAACCCGATCGTGAGGAGCTTGAGCTCCGTCTGGTGGTGGCATCGCCTCATGAGCAAACGCGGTCGCTTCGTGTGCTGCAAGGTTTCGTTCAGTCATCGCGCATGCCCCCCTATCGAAGTGGCCTAGGTTTCGACGACCGGACGGATGTGCCGGTGAGCTGGGTAGGCTACGTCTCGCACGACTCGACAAGCTACTCCTACACGCCTCCTGCTGGACCGTTCGCTCAGCTGCTCGAGACCACAGGCTTTACCGTGTTCGATATTCGCGACACCTCGATCGAAGGGTGTCGTGTGTCGGAGTCATCATTTGGGACTTTTCAAATCGGTGGGCCCGGCATCAACGGACTGCTCGAGGCGAAGGCGCGGGTCAGTGAAGCTTCGCTGGTGACCGTTCGAGGGCGCGTTGTCGAACATGATGGCGCGCCCGCTCGCGCAATCACGGCCGTTCACGCTACGGATCCGGCGGGAGTCCATCTGACGCGCGTCACGACTGCGGCGGATGGAACGTTTGCTCTGTCCGTTCCGAGCCTGCCGATTCGTCTCCTTGGCTTTCGACGGGGAGAGCTTCTAACGGAGCCTGTCGTCGTCGACGCACCGACCGCGTCTGCCGAGGTGCGAATGAAGCCGAATGGAACGCTTCGTGTGCGCGTTACGGTTGGCTCCGAGCGCAGTCCAGCGCGTGTACAGATCGTTGCGCGTGACGGCTCACTGGTTCCGAGCGTTCCTGATGCGTTTGGCGAGCGTCTGCCCGTGCTGCGCCGAGTGCACACGGAGTTCGTTACGAACGGAGAGGTGGAGCTGCTCGTGCCTGTTGGCACCTACCGTCTGCTCGTTACGCGTGGGTTCGAGTTCGACGCGTACGAGCTGGATCTCACCGTGCGCGCCGGCGAAACGCAGACCGTCGACGCATCACTCAACCGAGTCGTGGACACGGCAAACACGCTCTGCGCCGATTTTCATGTCCACACATCTCGCTCCCCTGACGCGGGCGATTCCGCGATCTACAAGGTCCGTGCAGCCGCAGCTGATGGTCTCGATGTTCTGGTTCGCACGGATCACGAGTTCGTGGGCGACTTCGAATCGGCCATAAACGCAGCCGGCGTCAGCGCCTATGTTCGCGGCATTGCCGGCGAAGAACTAACCACGTTCGCGTGGGGGCACTTCAATATTTTCCCGATGGTTCCGAACGACGAGCCGAACGGAGGCGCGTACAGCTGGTATGGAAAGACGCCCTCGCAAATGTTCCGCGAGGTACGCAATCGATCGGACGCGCCTGCGGTGATCATCAACCATCCGAGAAACACCGGCCTTCTGGACGGCTTCTTTACTGTGGCTGGATACGATCCGGTCATGCGCACTGTTCGAAATGCAAGCCTGTGGGACGAGACGTTCAACCTGGTCGAAGTCTTCAACGGGTCGAACTTCGAAGCGAATCGCCTGGGCCCCGTCGTGGACTGGTTTTCGTTCTTGTCTGCCGGGCGTCGCGTGTTTGCGGTGGGGGGATCGGACAGCCACTACATCGATGCAGCGGACAGTCATGCGGGCGACGGACAGCCCGTGGGTTATCCCAGAACGTGCGTGCGCGTTGGAACCGACTCTCCGCGTTCGCTCGACGCGCGGGTGTTTCGCGATGCTACGCAGAGCGGTCGGTCCTTCATCTCGGGCGGTATCTTCTTGGACGTCCGCGGTCCGCGAGACTCGCGGCCTGGTGATCAGGTGGATGCCGTCGGAGCAGCCGCTCGAGTGCACGTTGTCGTGGAAGCTGCGGACTGGGTCGACGTAGATCGAGTCGCTCTTTGGGTGGACGGCCAAATGACGGAGCAACTTCCCGTCGACGTCAGCACGCGAGGAATGGGCTCCGTTCGATTCGAAGGCGACTTGACGGTGCCGGTAGCAGCGAACCCGGTCGGTGGATACAGCTACGTGGTCGTGGTTGCAGAAGGAGATGACCACCTCGATCCGCTCTATCCGCCGTTCGCGCCGTTCGCGGTATCGAATCCGATTTTTCTTCGTCGAGATTGAAAGCATCCAGGCGATTCGCCGAGGCTCACATGCTCGGACGCGGCCCAGGAGGCAACGCCGTGAAGTGCACGAACACGTTTCGGTAGCGATTGTCGCTCGGCGTCGTCTCGAGATCGAGAGTGCCGATCTGCTTGATGTGTACCCAAGTGCCGGTGGCATCGCGGAACGAGCGTCCCATCTGCAACATGCCGCTCGGCGAATCGAAGTTGACCGCGCGCGCCCCGTCGATGAGCGACGCGTACGAGATCACTCGTCGGGTCGCTGCGACTCCGCCGTACGCGACGGTGTTACCAAAGCGTGAGTCGATGAACTCGACGCCCGCGATGAGGAGGGGAATGGACGTCATGGACAGTTGCGCGCGTGATGCATCGTAGGTGACCCATACATTCGCGCTGGTGCCCGCAGAAGGGCCCCACAGCACACCAAGGCCCATCGCGGTGACCTCGGTCTGCACAGGCACCATTCCCGCTCGAGTGACCTCACCGATTCCCGAGCTCGTGACGAGCCAAACTCCCGTCCCGGCACTGACCGCTGCGCGTCCCCCGCTCATCGTGCTTCTCACATTCGGGAGCGGGTCCGTGCTTATGGCATGCAGTACTGCATCGCCAGTAGCCGGCGCGTACAGCACGGCGGCTCGCGTTTCCGCGGGGGTGATTCCGAGGCTGAGCCCGTTCGTAATCACCATCACGGCGTTGCCGAGCTCGTCGACCGCGAAGCCACCGACATTCGATCCGGCTGGAAGCGTTTGGAGCGCCCGTGCAGATGTGAGCTGGCCCGCTTCGTCGTACACCGACTCCGCGATGACGAGCGACCCCGCCGTTCCTATGCTCGTGCCTCCGAACATCGTCGGCGAGAGCAGCGAGTGAAACACCCGCGTCGTGCCGTTCGCTCGAACTTGTACGGCCGTTCCTTCGGCGACCAACCGAGTCGCACTTGCGCCCTCAGCGATGCGCATCACGAGATACTGGTCCGTGCGTGACGCGACCGACAACGTTCGTCCTCCTACATCGACGCTGTCGCTGATGGTGCGTGCGAGGAACGCCATGCGACCCGCGTTCGCGTGGAAGTCTTGGATGTCCGTGCTGTCCGCGAGCAGGCCAACGTGAACCACTTCGGAGATCGAGCGCGGGACGAAGTCGAAGACGAACTCGTTGGTGTCCCGCGTGATGTCCTCGACTGTGATGTGACAGCCGCCGAAGAGACCCTGCAGCGCGGCGCGACATGGGAGTGCTTTGAGAGCGGAGCCTTCCGCCGGTATCGCCCGAACGAAGAAGCGGTCACCTGCTTGCGCTTCAACGGTGCACGAGGAAGTGCAGTTGATGCGACCGTCGGACGACATCACGCGCCCGCCGCCCGCGCCTTTGAATGTGATCTTCACGGTGCGCGCGTTCCGTGGCCACTCGCGCGGAGTGATCACGGAGATCACTTCTCCGTCCAGGGTCCCTGCGATGGTGCCGTCCGACCCAATCGCCAGGGCAACGGTGTTGATGTTCTCGAGGCTGGCCGTGACCGCGAAGTCCGGTTCCATGGTCAGAGCCCGTGTTGGTAGCGTGCCGTCTCGCTCCACCCACGTCAGGTACATCCGTGGGGCCGAAGCTTTGAACTCGGCCGCAAGGATCACCGGTACCCCGCGCGGATCGAGCGCCAAGCGCGGATAAATCATTGCGCCTAGGTCCCTCGTTTCCCAACGCGTTCCATCGAAACGCCCATAAGAGCTTCGATCCGAAATCACCATTCCACCCATGCCGCTCGGGTTGTCGCCAATGTTTTGTCGAGGCCAGACCGCGTGGACAACTCCTGCGGAGTCGACCGCGATGCCGCCCTTCTGCCCGGCGTCGAACCCCTCGAGCGGAAGGGGGACGAGCTCGAAGCTGCCCGGCGTTCGTTCGAAGCCGACTCCCGCTGGGTTCTCGCTCAAGAGCACGGCTCGTCCCATTGCGTCGAACGTCGCGTCCGCCATGCGAACGGTGAGCGGCATGCCCGCCATGTTTCGAGCGACGGTTTTGGCCCATGTTCCGTTACGCCGACGGTAGATGTCGACGGATACCCCAGTGCGATCGACGATGAGCGTCACATCTTCGCCGGTCACGTGCATTCGCATCTCGTAGACGGCATCGGTCGCATCTTCGATGCGCTCTTCGGTCCACGTGGACTCGCCCTTGCGCACACGGCGATAGTGGAGCGCATCATCCAGAGCCGCGTACGCGTAGTGAACCGTCTCGGTCGCGTCATCGACTCGCAACGTCGCGTTGCGAATGCCTGGGATCTGAACATGCACCGGGTCGCAACCACCGTTCCAGTATCCATAGGCTGGAAACGGCGCGCATCCTGCAGACGCCGCGTTACCCAGAACTCCGGTGATGTTGTGAACCGCGCCGTCCTTGTCCACGGCGAGCGAGGCCCCGTTGGCGAACGGATTGGGGCAACGCTTGTCGACAGGTATCATGAGGTTGCCGCGATACGTGTGCGTGCGATTCGCAGCCGCGGGAAAACAGCGATCCGACCACTTGTACTCGCGACGTCCCATTGCAGCGTTGCTCGACTGCAGGACCATTCGACCACGCGGCGCGATCTCGAAGATTTGAGTGCGGTACATCGTGCCCGGCACCGCTCCGACATCGAGGGTGACGGTCTGTTCGAGAAACCCGTTCGCGACTCCGTACGTTGCGATCTGGTAGATCGGGAGCTCGTAACCGATCGGGCCCTGGTAGAAAACCGAAACGGGTTTTGTCGGTTGCATTCCGAGGTAGGGAATTGATCGGAGCGCATTCTCAGCTGGCATGAACCCGTGCACTCGCAGCGACGGCCCGCTGGCCGTCGTGTTTTCGAGGTTCCACCAATAGCCATGCAGGTCCGTTGCGGTTGCTGACGACGGATTGATCGGGGCAGGTCCGCCATCGCCTCCGCATGCAGGGGGGAGACAGAGAGATGCGAGAAACAAAAGCAAACGCTGCGACATGGGGTCGCCACCATAACAAGGCCCCGGTGCGATTCTCTACTCAGTTCTGGTTCGAGCTGCCGAAGTGCTCGATCCGTGCTCCGCCCGCGAGATCCGGGTACGCGTGTGTAAGGACGATCGCTCGAAGCCGCGGCAGTAGCTAGAGGAAGTGTTCGCTGCGACAAAGCTCGCAAAGCGCGCGCCCGCGATACGAGCGAGACGGGATTCTCCTTCCTTGGGGCGAAAACCGTCTCGACAGAGGCGAACTTCCGAGCAACGTCTCGGCCATGAGCCGCGGACCGATTCGAGTCGTCGAAAACATTTTCGAAACGTTTCTCTTCAACGCACGAATCATCGTGATGCTTGCGGTGCTGAGCTCACTTGCAGCGTCCCTGATGATGTTCGTGAAGGGCGCGCTGCAGACGTGGAATGGCTTCATCCTATTTCTTCATCACCCGATGCCTTCTGCGCATGGCGTCGGTGAAGACCTTTCGGTCATCCTCATTCAGTCCGTCGACAGCTTTCTCTTTGCAACAGTGCTGCTCATCTTCGCGATGGGTATCTACGAGCTCTTCATCAGCAAGATCGATCCCGCGAGTCGCACGAGTGAGTCGCGCCCAAACTGGCTCGCGATCCACAGCCTGGACGACCTCAAGAGCGCGGTCGGGAAAGTCATCCTGATGATTCTCATCGTGCGTCTCTTCGAGGCCGCCGTTGCGATTCCGTACAAGCAGCCGCTCGATCTCTTGTACCTGGGCATCGCGATCATTCTGGTGTCGGGCGCGCTGTACCTGGTGCACCTGGGCCACGCCAAGCACAACGAGAACGGCGGGGCCGAGTTCCCGGCTCCCGGCGATCACTGAGCCAGCCTCCAATTCGTTTGTCGTCGAACTTTCTTTTGAACAGTTCGCGAGGCTGCGGGCACGGAGAGCAACCCCCCGGCCCAACATGACAAAACTCCTCATCTTTCTAGCAATCCTCGCCAGCACACTCGTCTCTGCATCCGCGAACGCGCAGGTCTTCGACCCAAAGTCAGGCGCGTCCGTTTCGCTCGGTCTCTCGGGACTGCTTGGCGCTCGTGAAGACGCGCGCGGCGGATTCGTCCCCACGTGGGCATCGGGCGTCGACGGAAGCGTCGTCGTCTCACCTATCCTTGCTGTCGGCATACGTCGGTTGGGTGTCAGCTTCGCCCAAAGTGCAGGAGGAGAGCGCTTCGCAATCGGAGGTTCTCCGATGCTTGAGGTGCGGTTCCCCCTGCTGTCCGCGTTCACCGTTTACTCGCAGGTCGGAGTTGCGCTTCAAGCTCGCTTCGGATCGGAGCAAGGAAACCGTGCCGGCATCGCGCCGTTTCTCAGTGCCGGCGTGCGCTTCTTCCCGACGGACTGGTTTAGCGTGGCCGTCGAGTCCGTGATGCACATCACCGCGAGCGAAGGATTTCTTCTTGGTCACGAGGTGATCCCGCAAGGCGGTCTGATTCTTCAGGGCGGTCTCGCCTTCGCTGTCCACATTTCCTAACCGAACATCTCAAGGAGCTCACATGCGTCGATTCATCGTTACGGTTCTTCTCCTCAGCACGACCCATTGCACATTCAACGTCGATCCTTTCCGACGTGACATCCAGCGCGAGACAACAGCGTCGTTCAGTAGACTCGAGGCAAACTTCGAGAGCTCGGGCGGCGCTCTCGAGAGCGCAACGGTTCGACTACGCGCTGCGTCCGGACTGACCTCGAACGCGCGAATCTCTGTCGAAGGACTGCGCGGCTCCGGTCAAAGCCCCGAGGCATTGGCAAACGCGGTTCGCGCCGAGTGGAGTGTGACCAATGCGTCTACGATGGGCCTGTTCCTTGGCTACAACCGCAGCGGCTCGGAGAGCGTGTGGATCAACAGCATCGACCTGTCCATCCCGGTAGGAACGGATGTGCATTTTCGCCTCGGCTCCACCAGCATCGACATGGCCGAGATCGGCTCACGCGAAGCGACGATCGTAGCGGGGTCTGGCTCGATCCGAGTTCGTGACGTTCAGCGCGTCGCGCTGGAAGCGGGCTCCGGATCGATCGATGTCGTCGCATCGGAAGGAACGCTCCGCACCGGGTCTGGATCCATCGCAATGCAGTTGATGGGCCCGGTTCAGGCGCGAGCCGGATCAGGCTCCATTGCCGGGCGATTTGGTGGACATGCAACCATCGAGACCGGATCCGGGTCGAGCAACCTCGAGCTCCTAGGAGCGCTTACCGGCGATACAACACTTACGGCTGGTAGCGGGTCGATCGTGCTGGTCATCCCGCGCGGCGCGTCGATGCAGCTCGACCTCGACGCAGGCTCGGGCAGCATCACGGTGCGTGCGGGGGAAACGAGCTTCCGCGGTGACCGCTGGGTAGGAGCCTTGGGCGCTGGCGGGTTTACGGTCCGCGCACGTGCAGGCAGCGGCTCAGTCACGGTCGTAGAAGCCAGCGACTCGTAGGCACGGAGACTCAGTTGCTTCAATCCGGCGTGACCAGCATAACTGCGGCAGTGCTCGACCGCAGCGCCTTGAGCGACCGCACCGAAAGCGGCGAAAGTCGCGAACGTGCGTTGGTGACGCGTCTCGTTCGAGGGGACGCGTCTGCTCTCGGGGAAACGTACGACCAGCACCACGTCGCAGTACGCGCGTTTGCACGTCGCCTGCTGGGCGACGAATCGGCGGCCGAAGACCTGGTGCACGATGTGTTCGTCGAGCTGCCGAGTCTCGCCAAGCGTTTTGAGGGTCGTTCGAGTCTGCGAACATTCATCATCTCCATCGCAGTCAATCACGCGCGCCACGCGCGCCGCGCGACCGCACGACGGATCGGCGCACTCGAGCGACTGCACGCAGAGCCCAAGGATGCAACTGAAGACGCGGAGCAGTCCGAGGAACGACGACAGCTCGCGAGAACCATGGAGCGCCTACTCGCTGCACTGCCAATGGATCAACGCGTTGCTGCTGTACTCTGCATCGTCGAAGACCGCACCAGCACAGAGGCGGCAGAGATCGTCGGTGTTCCCGAAGCCACGATTCGGACCCGCCTGTTTCATGCGCGAAAGAAAATGCGCGAGATGCTCGAAGCCGAGAACGCGAAGGAGACCCGTCGATGACTGATTCCCAGAACGACGAGCTCGATCGTTTGCTTTCACGAAGTGCACGCGCGCTTCGAGACGAGGTCGACGGCCAGACGGGCGACGCGGCGGATACCCGAGCGCGCATCCTGGCCACCAAGGATCAGAGTGCGAGTCGCTCGATGTGGGCCATGGCAGCAGCGATCGTTCTCGCGGTCGGCCTCGGTGGCTCGACTGCGTGGGCCTGGTGGACCGGTCGTCTCGAAACGTTGATCGGCGGCGCGAACGTTCCCTCGATGCAGCACGCGGAGCCGCGCTCGAAGCGCGCTAAACCGCCCGAGATAGAAACACCGCCAGCTGAGAATGCGATTCCCGTTACGTCGATCGCTACATCCGCGAATGTTGAGAGAGAGTCGATACCCACTGTTCTGGAGCCGCAGCGTGTGCGTCCGGCAGTCGAGAACGTTCCGATGCTTCCCGAATCGCTCGCGCAGGGTCTTTCTGAGCAACAGCCGGTGGATCCAGTAGAGCGCCGTGCCTACGACGTCGCCCATGCGCTGCACTTCATCCAACGCAGTAGCGACCGTGCGATCGGAGCATGGGACGCCTACCTCAGCGCGTACCCAAATGGACGGTTCGCTCTCGAGGCTTCCTACAACCGCGCAATCTGCCTCGTGCGTCTCGGTCGAACACAAGAAGCTCGCAGTGCTCTCGAGCCTTTCGCGACCGGAGCGCGAGGTGGATATCGTCAACGCGAAGCAGCTGCCCTGATTGAAGCACTGCAAGGTCCGACTCCCACACAGCCGGAAGCGCCCAAATGAACTTGCGTGTCTGGGTGGGTATCGCTTTGATGCTCTCCGCTCATACCGCGCAGGCGCAGCAAGTCACGACCGTGTCGCTTGTCGCGCGCGCCGAGCTGGTGAACGCACTTCGTCTCGAGCAAGTACGGTCCGATCTGGAGATCGAGCTCGGTCAGCCGGTCGCGCTCGTAGGCGACGCGCAAACGCCGCTCGCAATGAATGAGTCACGCATCGCAGTCGTGGCGCCCGATGCGTCTCACGTCGTCCTGCTTCTGCAACGCGGCGACGGTTCTGAGCTGCGTCGCGAAGCAGAGCTTCCCGAAGAGGCTGCGGAGAGCGTCCGTTCGATCGTGATCCTCGCAGCGAACTTGGTGCGCGACGAAGCTCGCGAGCTCCTCGCGCTGTTGACGGCACCGCCTGCCGTCGCGCTCGCTCCCGGGGAAGGGCGCATGCCGCCGGCAGTCGATTTCGCGCCAACGATTGCCCCCGCGCCAGCCGTCAGTACATCTGCGACCCAACCCGACGTTCCCGTCGCTCCCCCGTCGGTTCGATCGCCGCCATTCCTCCGAGTTGGCGCTGATGTACATCTCGGTTCCACGCCGCGTGCGAGTGGATACGACGTACTGATCGCAGGCGGGGCCCAAGGCGCGTGGATCCTGAGCCCATCGATTGCGATCGGCGTTCGCAACATCGGCGGTGGTGAGCTGGACAGAACGAGTCGGGCGCATTTCGATCTCGCGCCGTTCGCAGAGATCTCTTGGAACCTGATTCCCGAGCTCCAGCTGTACGGGCAGTTTGCGACCACGATTCAGATGCTCTTCGCAAGCGCGCAGGCACAAGTCGCGATTGGCGTCGCACCGATGCTCGTGGCGGGAGCGCGTGTTCCGCTCGTCCCCGAGTTCTCGATCGGTCTGGAGACGGCTCTGACCGTTCCGGTCACCGACACGTTCTACGCACACACGCATTCGCTCCCGCTCGGTGCCGTGATTTGGACGGGAGGGGTCTCCGTCCTGTTCTTCGTGAACTAGCCCTGATTCTTCCGTGGCGACGTCCTTCTGCTGGCGCGACTTTGAGTCCCAAAAGGCAGACCGGCGGGGCGACGTGCGCAGCTCTTGAACGCGAACGATGACGGTTGCATACCATGTCCCATGGGACTCCTCGCTTGGTTCCGAAAGCGCGCACGTGTGACCTCGTCTCAGGTGGAGAATGCGATGGGCATCGGCGCGATTGCACTCGTCGACGATCCAGAGCTCGGGTTCTGCGAGACACCCAACGCAAAGTTCCGAGGGATACAAGTCGCGCGGGACCCACTTCTCATCACTCGAGCATCCGTCCGAGTCAGCGGGTGAGACTCTACGCACTACTGCTCGTTCCACTGACAGTGTCATGCGGAGAGTCACGCCCACCGCATGAACGCTCGCGCGTCGAGCCCCAAAGAACGACGAAGGTCTCCGCTCCCAAGCACAAGCAGCAACAGTCACCGGTGAAAGAGACGAGTCTGCCTCTGCCCAACGCAGAGGCGGAAGCCCCCGAGCTCGTGGCTCAACCACTACGTTCTCTGCAAGAAGGCGATCTTTGTTTTGTCGACTACTTCCCGTTTCAAGAGATAGAGGCCGTGGTGGTCATGTGTTGGCAAAGCGCACGCCCTCACCCGACGTTCCTCAGCGCAAATCCGCAACCGGCACCCGGGTTCGCCGGTGCATTCGACAATCACTTGTTGGCGACTGTCCCGGATTCGCGTCCATCGGTTACCATCACACTTCATGGGACTCGAGCCACGTGTGTTGCAAGAACAGGGAGCCGTGTAGCGCTCTGGAGCGCGGAGTACGGAACTCTTGAAGGCTTCGTAGCCGTGCTGGGCGCAACGTGCGCGAGCAACGGCGACTACGAAGTCATGAGCGTTGGGGACAGCGCGGAAGCGAGAGTCGCCCCGCCGCGTGAAACCGCGAAGCGTTCTGGACGCGGTGCACGGGTGCTGACCGGCGCGTGGAATATTCCTACAAGAGGTTTGAGGCGCGCAACCTCAGGTACGTTGGTGAGCGTCCCGGGTTGGTCCTACGTGACTGGAACGGAGGAGACTGCGGAAGATGGTTCGGGGAACGACGAAGCCTCGTTTATCGCACTTCGGCACGGAGCGGTTTCGATATTGCTCGATTGGGTGGAACCGGATTTGCGGTCCCTCCGGATTGGCAACACCACTCTTCTCTTGGTGCAACATCGCGGGGCGGGTGTTAGCGAGCGAGAGCTTCACGTTTACGAACTTGGCGACAGCGCGCTAACTCGCAGAGTCGTTCGCTGCGAACACGGCGAGGCCATGTATACGAGCGGAGGCTGCGGAACGCTCGAGCGGCCGGACGTCATTGCGCTACGTCCGAATGGAGCGGCCACGCGCGAGCAGTGATCAAGGCTGGATGATGATCTCGACGCGGTGAGGCAATCCACCATCCGGTAGCACGAGGAGCGTGCCCATCGGAGCGTAGGGGTTCCGAATCTCTGCGTATGCAGAGACGCGCCCGCATTCATCGCTGCTACGCGGATAGACGTATCCGCCGCCGAACACATGACCCTGGATGTTAAGTTGGGTGCTCCACAGCACCGCGCCAGTCAAGCTGTCCAGCCCGAGCACGAAGAGATCCGGACCTGTGATCGTCGCGCCGTTTAGGCTGACGGGGCCTGCATCCACCAAATTCACCGAGCACACGATCTCATTTGCGATCTCGCTGCACACCGACGGAAAGCGATTGCCTCCTCCGAGGAGCAGGGACCAGAGCTCGTTGCCAAAGTTCGAGAACCTCCGGAGATCGTTCCCATCCCGCGTGATGTACCCATCATCGCGAAGTCGGGTCATTAGGCGACCGCGGGCGCCTCGCGCGTCCAGGACGCTGCCAAATTCATCAAGGTGCACGACATAGCCGCTCGCGGTTCGCGAGACCGAGCCGGTGCCGAAGTCGAACGACCCAGCCCCGAAGTTGATGAAGGCGCGTAAGCCGATCGCGTCACTGGCCATTCCATCGATTGTTGGGGCGTAGTTACTCTGGGTCGGCCAGGTTCGCGTCCATTCATGTGCCCCGTCGAAACCGTACTTCACTACGAGGGCATCTCGATTCGCGCTGGTCGAGGTGTGAAGCACGCCGCCGAGCGTCATGGTTCCCGACAAGTCGTATCCAACGTAGATGCCGCGGCGTCCAACTGTGTAGTACGGCGGACTGGTCGACCAACCTCCGATTTCTGGCGAGGGCGTTGTCCACACGGTGCGGCCGTCGTCTTTCGACCACCGCTCGATCAAACGACTACCGCTCTCGTACCAAACCAGAATGTCGCCGTTGAGATTCGGCTCCGAAACAGCGCGGAGTATTCCTACTGCTGACCGCGACCATCTTTGGGTTCCGTCTCGAGCAAATCTTCCTACGTAGCCTTCCCCCGCCGCGACGACAAAGTCACGGCCGATCGCACGAAACGTCTGCTGCACGCCGCATCGACAGTTGAAAGAGATGAGCGCATCGGTGTCGTCGAACGGGAAGAGAACAGACGGCTCGGCATATAGGTCGGGCGCTAGCGCGCGAACCGAGACGATCGTACCGGGAGGCGCCGACGTACAGCCGGGGTTCGCGTCTGGTGCATCGGACGTTAGACTTGCAGACGTGTCCGTGAGCGCGTCGAGATTCGCGTCGCGCGCGGTCGTATCGCTCAAAAACAAAGCATCCAAACGCGCTGCATCAATCGCGATGGCGTCACCCGCGTCTTCGTGCGCAGCGGCAATGTCCGCGCTTGAATCCGCGCTTCCCTGTATGAACGCTGAGTCTGCGTCAGTCGCCTGATGATCGATTGCGGCGTCAAGCCCGATCCTCAGGTATCGAATCCTGCCGCAGCCCAGCAGCAGCACGCAGATCGCTGCAAACCGAGATGTTTTGCTAGGGTTCCGCAAGTGCCCAAGCGTACGCGAACCCCGCTTGCTCCGCTCAAAATTCCCCGAGCCACCGTACAACGGCGCTTGTGGGCGACAGTGAAACGGAAAGCGGTGCGCCTGTGGCGCGTCGCGGTCGCCAGGAAGACATCTGTGTTTCGAGGGACGCTATTCCTGCAGCCATTCCAAGCAGACCACTCAGCGCCGTACCAAGCACGATGAAACCATCTTGATGGCTCGAGTATCCGTGCCCGATCAGAAAAGTGCCGGAGACTACTCCGAGCGCTGATGCGAGAACTGTCCATCCCGGTTGCGTGTGTCCGTTCGTCCCATCGGCTAAAAGAGCGAGGAACAGCGGTGAGATCACACCTCCGATCATGGTGAGCGTGAGTGTGGCTTCTCCGAATCGACCGTCCGGGCGGGCGCTGTAGACGCGAGCCTCTTCGAGGGCTTCGGCGAAGAGTCCGAGTCCCGCAAATAAGGCGAGGGATCCGAGGTACAGATAGGCATAGTTCGCGCGATCGAAGGTCTCGTAGCCGCCGAAGGAAACAGATTCTGTCGTGATTCTTTCACCCGCCGTTGGCGCGACCGCGATCGAGAATCCGGGCGAGTCCGCCGAACGCGCGAGTAGCAGCCAGGTTTGATCCGCGCCATCTACACTGGCGGAACGTAGCGAATCTACGCGTTCGAGATCGGGCAAGACGATTCTTTCGCCAAGGTCTATATCGAGCGCTCGTGCGAGATAGGTCGCCGCCCACACTTCGATCTCAGTGCGGGTGTGAGGGGAACCGTCGAGCGTGAACCGTACTTCGCGCGTTTCTGGCACGAGCTGCGGGTGCGAGCTGGGCACTCGATGCCAACTGAGCTCCGCCCCACGTCGGCTCCAGCTCGGCGCGTACGCCGCAAGCGTTCCATCTGCTCGACCCGCAAGAAAGAAAACCTCTCGAAAGCAGGCGTGAGGTGTTCGCAGTGTGCGAGTCAGTGCGTTCATTTCGGGAGCGGGACAGCCTCTCCCTGGGTTCCCGCGCGAAAGCAGGACCATCGCGCGCACTCGACTGGCGTCGCGAAGCTCTGCGAGCCGAAGCGAAACATTCAGTCGCCCATCCCTCTCCAGCTGAATGTGCGCACCCACGAGATCCGCCTCCGCGGGAGCAGAGCCCACGTCTCCTGCGCGACCGCGATAGCACCAACTTCGATGCTCACCTGGGCACGGCTCGAATCGAAGATCGCTCGAGCTGGCGGAACCATCATGAACAGCGGACTGCGACGCGCCGGTATCGTCGAGCGAGACGGACCAGCGCGGCTCGATCCAGCGAGTCGCGCCCGGATTCGCGCGCCCGCTTGCTCCCACGAGCACGCGCATTGGACAGGGCGCGTCGAGTGGGACGACCGCGCGGATCTGTGCTTCGTCGCTGGTCGTCGGGAAGACACGGGGACGTCCCTCCGCATGACGCGCTTCGGCGTACCAGACTCCGTTCTCCCGCCTGAATACGACCGTGGTGGCGTCTCCAAAGCTCGCTACGGGAACCGGGTCGTTCTCAAGCAGCTGCGGGCTTTCAGTCGCACGCAAATCCCGGTTGCCGGTCCATCTTGGTCCGTACACTCGATCTGACGGATGTGTCGGTGTCGAATCGCTGCTCAGTCCAAACGTGACGGTAGGGGTACGCACGTGTGCAAGCGAGCCGTGATTGAAGTAGTCGACGATGGCGACGCGTGATGCGCAATCGATGCGAACGCCCACAGTCTCGTCGGACGAAGGGGACGCAATCAATCCTTGGTGCAGCGACCGGGTTTCTCCCTGCCCAAGCGTGAACGCACCGAGATCGATCGAAGCAGCGGTGGAGCGCAACAGCTCAAGCTCGCCGGCAGCCGATCTTGGGCGAACGTGTTCGACGGCAGCATTCTCGACTGTGATCTCCCATGCGTGGCCTGAGGATTCCAACTCGAACCGCGCACGGCGGCACGCGTCGAAATCGAGGGGAAGCCCGGAGATCACGACTCGCTTGCGAAAAGGGTCGTCCGTGCTCCCGATCGCTGCGTCGATGGCTGTGCCTGAGCTAAGCGTCGCCACTCCATTGCGCGTACGAATCTCGACGGAACGCGCAAAACGCGGATCTTCGGATCGAAGCGTGAAGCTCTTCACGTGTTCGCGACCACTTCGGTTTCCAAAATCGCGCGAATGAATGCTGGCGATGACCTGCGCGCGCTCGCAATCGAACGCGAGTCGGACGCTGTCGCCATAGAGATCGACGCCGGGACGATCGATACGCGCGACGAGCTCACCGCCGGCGGCGAAACCTTCGCCAGGTTCGAGGCCCAGGGTTTCGACGCCGTCCAGGGGAAGTTCACGCACACGGGGTATGGGTGACGTTTCGAGGTCCCATCTGCCGACTGTGCGGGATTGAGGTGACCGGGTCGCGCTTTCCTCGAATAGCTCGACGCGGACCTTGTTGGGACAGCGTCCGATCACGTGAGAGAGATCGAGAGAGGCGCGTGTGATGGTCCCCGTGACTGTTGCGGGCGTGCGCTCCGTGACGCCGTGAACGTTCACCTCCCAATGCGGAGTCGCCCCGTTCCAATCGCGTAGTGTGATCGGCACGGATGGACCGGGCCACGGACCGTCACGCTCGACTGACGCGGTTTCGTCAACGAGGATAAGGACCGCGTGGGGGGTGAAGAACCGGCCGGTATGTGCCGCGGTCACAGTGAGATCGACCCGCCCTGTGGTGCAGTCGAATCTCAATGACATGGCAGCGAACGAGCGCGCTCGATGCGGGTTGAGTGTGAACGGCTCCTGCGCACGAGCGACAGATGCCGCTCCGAGAGTGCTCGCGAGCACGACGAGGAGCACGCGCGATCTCGCCACGCTGACCTGACAGCTCGCGTGGCGCTCTAACCGCACGATGTGAGGCATATCATAGGAAGATGTTGGGCGGCGGTTCCGGGCACCCTCGAAACACACTGTGCGTAGAGATATGCACATCTCGTTTCGGAGAGCGCGTGGAGGGGACACGCCCCACGGTTCTCACCGGCCCCCGCTCGGAGGGGCCTTGAGGCGAGCGCGAAATTCGCGCGGCGCGCTTGTGTCCGGCGTTCAGCAATGCTTGTTAGTCGTGGAGCCACCAACGAGCAGTCGTCCGTCCCGACCGAGCTCTCGCCGGGCGCTCTGCGCGACGAAGACAGACTGTGCCTCGGCCGAAGAACGGAACGCGGTCCGTATCGTCCATCTCCCCCGATGTTTTTCCCACGACACCCAGCGACGGTTCGACGAGGTTCCATTCGGTAGTTGAAATCCGGCCGCATATTTTGCGGCGCATCGAAGATCACCACTCCACGAGAGAGGCTCAAGTCATCGGAGGCGATGATATTGCGCGCCGCGCGTGAGCGCGCAACGTCTGCTAGAAAGACTCGCTCCATGACGATGAGGATCAAGCTCGATCCCGTGGCGACGGGAACCTTTCCCTCGACGCAAGGGCGGACAGTGATCGCGACGACCGTGGGAGCGCGTGGGGAGTTCCTGCGTCTGTGCATCGCTACAGAAGACGTGACGCGCGTGCTCGGGCGTATCCAGACCGCAGCGGG
>CAZWQH010000010.1:1139-31658 GCA_964635815.1 uncultured Sandaracinaceae bacterium | reverse complement strand
GTACGTAGACTTCCATCGGATCCTGTCGACCATCCCTCCAACGCCAGCGGCAGTGGCCGCCTTGAACCTTTATGAGGTCCCCAAGAGTACAAACCTGGGACAGGTGTAATTTTGAACCACACCGTTCGGCGCGGTTTGGGTCACCGGGCGTCGGTCTCGCATCCGAAGGATTCTGCTACGGACCCTGGAACCACGCGCCGGCGCGGTGCGCAACGGCCGAGATCTCCTTCAGAAGAGCTGTGCCGAGCGACGCAGAGCACACGCGAGCGCTCTTCCAGCAAGTCTTCGGGAAGCCGGTGTCCGTCGAGCAACGGAAATGGAAGTACGCCTCGGCGCGCATCCGTGAATACAGTTGCGCGACTCGGGGCAACGAGATTGTCGGACACATTGGCGGCCAAGCGCTCCCGCTTACTCTGAGCGGGACTCAGGAGATCGCCCTGCACATGCCCGACAGTATGGTGAGGCCGTCGTCGCGTGGATCCGGCGTCTACACTCGCCTCCTTGAACGAGCCTTCGAGGACTGGGCGTCTCGCGGAGTAGAACGTGCGTTTGGAATGCCGAGGGCGGGCGCGGACGTCGCGATGACTCGCCTGGGCTGTAGGCGGACTTCTTCCTTGCGCAGAATGATCCGGCCGCTTGCACCGACTATTGCGATGGTACGGCGTGCGTTCACCGGAGAAGAACCGGCGAACAGCACGCTGCGCGCCAGCGCAACACGATCCCCGGGGCACGCTCGCGTGATCGAGCCGACGTCGTGCTGCACGGTGCGCGGCTCGCGGCCCTATGTGAACGGGCCGCGGCGAACGCCCGACTGCCCGAGCAACTTTCGCTCTTGCCAGTCGAGGCTGCGAACGATGTCGATCAAACGAGCGCGATCGCCGAGCAAGACACCCGTGGGCATGGCTCCTCAAACGCGTCTTCGCGGTCGACGTCATGCGATGTCCAGAGTGCGATGGCTCGATGCGCGTCGTCGAAGTCGCAAAGACCCACGAGGCCATTGCACGCATCCTCGGTAAGCTCGACCCTCGACCCGCGTGTTCCCCGCCTAGCCTATGTCGCCAACTACACCGGTTTTTTGCAGCGCGGATGTCCTACGCGCTCATCGGCACGACGCGGCGATTGAGGCCAAGGTTGTCGGTGTCGAGACGGTTGATCACCCGACGGATCCTCAGATTGTCGCCTTCGCTCGCTCGTACTTCCGCTGCACAGACGCGATGCGTTGACTCGGTTTCAACGCGATTTCGCTCGCAAGCAGAGGAGCCTCGCGGACTTCCGTTTCGAGCTCGCTCAAGGCAGCGGCAGGCGCGCGAGATAGCCGACCCGCGCTGGGAACGTTCGCGGGGCCGTGTCGCCCGGGAACGTTACGCCGTCGCTCGCGAAACCGCAGAGGAGCAGATCGTTGCCAATGATTGCGATGTCGCGGACTTCTTCAGTGCCAGGGCCGCGGATCGTCGTCACACCACGCATCGTTCCGCCGCCCGAGTAGGTCACGACGAAGCTGTCCGAAGAGGCCGGTGTGAACGACCCGAATGTCGAGCCGAAGTCGATGTCGTCGAACTCTGCGTCGCCGATCACGACGATGCGCTCGTCGGCTGCGACCGCGATCTGCGGGTAAGACCGGCCGAGGTTGCCAAAGTAACGGAAGGCACCGAACGTCTGAAGCCAGAGCAGCGTTCCGTCCAATCGCAAACGCGCGACGAACACCGCCGTCCCGCTCGGAGTCGAGATGAGCGTCCCGAGAACGGTCTGACCTGAGTATGCGTATCCCGCGATCAAGACATCGCTGCCGATGAACGCCATGTCGGTGACGGAGCCGAGATCCGTGACTTCAGCGGTGAGCCCAGCGAGGGCGGGCCGCAGCGTGTTGTACGTCGCGTAGAAGCCACGTGCTTGCGACGTCGTTCGGACGCCTGCCCCGAGATCGATGTTCCAGTATTCCCCGGCGAGAAAGAACGTCGTCCCGCGCACGATCGCGATTTTGACCTGGAAGCCCGCCATCGCATCGCTCGTCGTCGGACGAATCTGGCGCACCGGAGACTCGTCGTTTGCGAGCTCGATACCGATGCCGGTCGCTTGGGGAAACGCTCCGAGTCCGAAGTCGAGCGTTCCCGTGCCGTACGCACCAACGGCGATTGACACGCCCCCTGCAGGCGTCGGGTAGATGCTCTGCACGTCCGGCGTGAAGAGTGCGATGGACACAGACGGGTAGTTCGTATAGCTCCCGATTCCGGAACCCGTGAAGCGCTGCAATCGGACGCTGGGTGAGCCCGAGCTGCGTGGTCCGATTCCGTCGAGGTAGTTGACCGAATAAGGGATGCGATACGCATCGACGGCAATGACGTCCGCGCCGGCCGCATCGAACGTCAAACGATCGAACGGATGATCATAGGGATGGCGGGCCCCCGTAAACTCGGCGCGCGTCGTCCACTCGACCGCGTCAGACGAATCGAGTGCGACGATCGCCGCGAGGTCGCGACCCGGTGTCGTTCCGATGATCGGAAGCGAGCCGAACATCAGCGGAGATTTGCCAGCGAGCGCGACGGCGGTGCGTCCTCCGGCGGAGGTGACCACCGCGTAGCAAGCGCTGGGTCCCGATGACGACAGGATGCGAATCGTCGGCGATCCTCCTGCTGCGTCGATCGGCGCCGCATCCGCGACGCTAGCGTCGCTCGTGCCCGCATCGGTCGCACTCGCGTCCGGTGTTCCGGCGTCGAGGAGGGATCCGTCTCGGTTTGAGGTGTCCATCGCTCGGGCGTCGGCCGAGCGATCATCGATCGCGCTGTCTCCGTGGCTCGCGCCGTCGCGCGTCGATGAGGCGTCGCGGGGAGATCCGCGTCTCGCAAGGCCGTAGCCGATTCGTCCGCAGCCACTGGCGAACAAGAGTGCGCAGAAGAGGGACACCGCGGCGGTGTCTCGACACCATCGAGCGTGCACGCACATGCGAAGATGCTATCGGACCCGGAACCTCGAAGGCAAACGCCGCTCAGCGCGGAACGTGACGTACCGGACATCCGTACCGGTCCGGCCGACGACGTGTCGACACGGCTGACTCGCCGGTCGCGCGGTCGCGCGGCGGCATGGCAGGACGTATTGCAGGAGATGAATCGCATGCGCTACCGCGCTACCGCGCGATCGCCGAGCGTCGTCGCGGTGATCGCAGCAAAAGGGGCGAAACGTGCTGCGACGGCCAGGCTCACTTGTGCCCCCGATTGTTGCTGTCCCTATCACCGACTTTTCGCAGCTCGAATGTCCTAGGCGCTGTCATTGCTGACGTTCGCCGTGTCTGTCACGCGTCGACTCACCGCCCAAAAGGGCCGTGATTTGGCCGTTGGCACGAGCGATGCAATTCCTATTATCTGTCGGCCGTACGGACTAGAAACCCAGTGCACGCCTAGCGAGTGTTGAGCAGTATCGTCGGCGACCAACGCATGCCCACGGTTTTGAATCGCACGATCATTCTGAGCGGGTTCAACGAGCTCTCTACGACAGCGCTCGGCGAGAACGCGTACCACGGAAGCGTCGAAGTCGTGCGCGATGCGGTTCGCGATGGGATCGATTGGGCGACCGAAGAGACGCATCCCCTGCACGCCGCGCTACTCGCAGGACGTGCTGAGGTTGCATTGCTACTGCTCGATGCGGGCTCGCCGATCAACGACGAGACATACCGACTTGCGGTTGCGAAGCATCCGGAAGTCGCAGCGAGGCTTCCGCCTCGACCGGAGTTGGTCGCCGCGCTGGAGCTGGGGGCGCGGAGTCGAGCCTTCAACTTCGCTCTGTTTCACGGTGATGTGATGGCCGCGCGTCAGATCGCAGAGCACGGAGTCGACATCCGCGCGCCCGCGCTGCTCTCGCACGGACCCGGGCCGCTCTGCCCGATTCACTATGCCGCACGCCTTGGGACGATCGAGGCGTTCGAGCTCGTTCTCGAGTTTGGGGGCGACCTCCACGCGCTCAGTCCCGAAGGAAAGTCTGCGACCCGTCTGGTGGCCGAACAGCCATCGCTCCGGCGCGCAGATCGCGCACGTGTGCTGCGCTATCTGATGAAGCGAGGTGGGCGAATCACACCCTCGATAACGACAACGTGGTTGCGCGTGAAGACACGGTTAGGGTACTGGCTGAACCCGACAGTCGGAATGCCGATCCGGGTCGTGAACTTGCGAGGATGACGGGAAACGCACTGCGGGTTCGCGCAACGGAGCGCCGCGAGAAGGAGACCATGCGTAGCTACACACTGGATCGAAGACCGCACGCGATCGAGATTCCGGGCGTCTCGTCGGACGACGCGTTCGATCTGGGGAATGCCATCGCACTCGAGCTGCCGGGGACGAACGTTAGCGTTGCCGTTGAAGGAAGCTGTCTGATCTTGCCGGCGCCGTACGAAGTCTGGCGCGAGGGAAGAACTCTTCGCGGCGATGAGTACGAGGCCTACGAGCGAGCGTGTCTCAGCGCTGCCTCGAAGCGATTTCCTGGGCGGGCGATCCGCTTCTTCGTCGAAGAAATGTATGTCTTCGACTGGGACGTTTTCCGAAAGCCGCACTTGGCTTCACTTCAGTCAGCCTACCAGTCGTTGCCTGGATGGCTCGCTTCCAAGGAGCTCCCTCGGTGGTTTGGATACAACGAAACCACTGGCCCGTCTCTGTCTGCGAGCGTCGAGCCGCCCGGCCTGCAGGTTGCTGGAGTCCTCGAGCTTGATCAGTTCAATGATTGGCATGGGCGCTTCCTCGCGGCGACGAGCACGCTGCCGGTTCGGTCGATCGCTTAGTGACAATGAAAACACTACGCTGATCAGTCAGCGTAAGGCGTACATCCACACGAGATCACAGCGCGCTGAGCGCGTTGGCGAGCACCTCGCCATGAGAGGGTGGCCCAAGGAGTCTTGCGTCGATGTGCTGGTGCGAATCGGAAGCGATCGGAAGATCAGCGTCGAACTCACTCCCGATAGGCACATCGATCAGGGTCAGGTTCAACGTTGAATCGGAGTCTCGGCCTTCTCAGCGTACGTAGACTTCCATCGGATCCTGTCGGCCCTCTCGCCAACGCCAGCGGCAGTGGCCGCCTTGAACCTTTATGATGTTCATCGACTCGAAGTTTCCGCACGCCCAGTAGATGGACGGATAGGTCTCGGTTGGAACCAGCCCCGAACACCCCGCCGTGCCGGGGATCCACGACAGCTTGGTGGCGTTCGCAGAAGGCCCGGTCCAGTCGCCGAAACCGCCGTCCGTTCCCACCGAAAGTACGACTAGGTTTCGCAGATTCTGAATCACTTGAGTTGGGCCGCCGTCGCTTGGGCGACTCGTGATCCAGAGACCCGCGTCCTCAGAAGCTCCCGCGTCACCGACGAACGAAGTACGGATGTGAACTTGCGAGCTCAAGTTCGCGAGCGAGCGAACGATCGGTCCCGTCAACCCGCCAAAAGTACCAGGACGCGGGGCTGCCGTGAGAAACCCTGAGTCGGGGAGCGGAGTGAGACCAGCGGGAGTATTCGTGCCGGTGTACGACTGAATGAGCGTCCAGCCGCCGCCATCGAACGACATATCGCAGTACGCGTCGAAGCTAGCGAGAGGACCGGAGCCGTCGACGTCGAGCGAGAACACACCGGACGTGAGACTGGGATTCTCGCGCAGAAGCGTTGCGCAACTGATGCCCGAGACGACTGTCGCGGCATCAAGTCCTGCATCCTGCGTACTCGTACTCGTATCCGGACGAGCATCGACAACACTCGCTTCGGGGAGCGCTACGGGCGAAGCGTCAGTCGCGTCAGCCGTATGACCTGCGTCGCCGGTGTTTCCGTTGGTGCGGATGTCTGCACCTACGTCGACGGCAGCGTCATTCGCAGGCGTGGTTGTCGAGCCACCGCATGCACCGCTCAAGAATGCGAGGCACGAAACCAGGCAGAAGGAAGATCGGAGTAGAAAGCTTGAGAGCATGGCGCCGACCTACCACGTTCGTGGACACGCACCAGCACCGAGAACGGCGTTCACCCTCGACACGTATCAGAGGACCTGAGATGTTGGGCCTCGTGCGAGCGACACCGCGAACCGCGCTCATCGCCCTCCTCTGTTCTGGTGTTGCATCGTGTGATGGCGAGCACACCTCGCTCGTCGAACCAGACACTGGTCGACCACTGCTTACCAATCGCCAGGAGAGGACGGGCACCGGCGTCACCCGCGGCAACCGCGAGATCTTGCTGCTTCGTCAAAGCAACGGACAACTTGCCATCACGGACGACGCGTCGCGATTTCCGGGATCGAGCGCGATCGATGTCCGCAGGATTCTCGATGACGAGCGTTCGCTTAACCCCGAGCTAGCGCGCGGGATCTCGAGTTGGCTAACCTCGAGCGAAGAACGTATTCAGAGCAGCGCAGCGTGCGCAAGCGCGAAGTCAGCGGGCGTTCAGGACTTTGTGAAGATGAAGCCGTACTGGGTGGGCGCGGGATTTCTTGCACTCGCGTTACTCGTCACGCCGGCGATCGTACGTCGGTTCGGAGGCGGCGAGTGGCGGCGCGTATTGATGAAGGGCATCCCCGCCGTCATGTTCGTTACACTCCTCGCGACCTTCGTGATGCACCTCCGCCAGTGGCAGGAGCGAGTCGCACCTGTCGCGCGAGCTTGCGACGCCGTGCAAAATGGCGCGCAAAATGGCGTGCGAGGCAGCGCGAGTCCGCATCAAGGCGCTCGATGATGTTTACATGCGAGCGGCTAACTCGGGCTACGAGGTCTCTCCCTAATCACATTCGCGAGTGAAGCCCGGGAACAGGGGGTCAGGGTGTGCCAGCGAATGTCGGTCGTTGCGCCCCGCGCCTTCTTACCTACCGTCGCCATCGACACCATGTACCAGTTTCGCAACGTCGGTTTCGGGACCCCAAGAGCCGACGCCACTTCTCGCTCGGTGCGGTCTCCTCTCAGCAGCATCCCAACAGCGTCGTCGCGGAACGATTGATCATACTTTCTGTAGCTTCGTGAAATCATCAGATTTCTCCTTATCTGGGTGTCAACGAAACTGAGGGCGGCTCACTCCCCGTTCCTCTCGCCCCGGACTGCCCTGTTCGGGCCGTCATGTCCGCACCACCGTCGATAGGTTCATGTCAGTGTGACGGTTCACGTCTGCCTCCGCTCGATCTCTCGCGCTGGGAACGGATCGTGCGCGATAACGAGACCATGAGGATGCGTCGCGCGTCTGACTGGTGTGCATCCACCCACGGACGGAGCTTTCAATGAACTACCGCGGTCCTGACCCGCATGCGGCGGGCGAGTACTCTGTTCCCGACCGGCAGTCGCTCAGTCGCGCGGCAGGCCTATGCTGTGTGGTCATCGCGGTCGTGTGTTCAACACCGAGAACGGGGTATGCGCAGCTGGTGCCTCTCGACTCCGAAACCGTTCGGCGCGGTGAGGCGGCGGATACCGCCCAGTTTGCTCGGGTGAGGGAATGTGCGCTATCGCCGACGCCGCTGACGGGCGTGAACGACACCGAGCTCAGCGCGTTTCTAGACGTCGCCATTGACCGCTCGCAGGCTCGCGACCTGGATTTCGCGGCCGCGCGAGCGATCTTGATCGTGGCCGGGCGTATCGATACAGCGCGCCGTGTCTTGGCGCGGCCGCCTCGACGAGGGTTGCTCTCCACCGTCGCGCCGTCGGAGCGCACTCAGCTCATTGCGCGCGGACTGGTCTCCCGCCTCGCATCTATGCCCGGTGCTGCTACCGAAGAGGAGTGCACGTGGCTGGCGCGGTCCGTGTTGCCGCTCCTCGATCGTGACGTTGAGCCCGGCGCTGGATTCGCCGCGATCGCGGATGGTTGGATCCGTCGTTCCGCAGCGTGCCACGATCACATCACGGTCCGAACGCAGTTCGCCGAACTGTCCGCTTTGCAGGGACTGGCCGAGGTCAATCGTCTCTGTGCGACGGTGCCGGTGGGCAATCGTGGTGGAGACTGCGACATTGCTAGAGCCCGCGCCGGGGACGGCGCGGCCTGGAACCGTCTTGTCCGCGCGTTGAACCACGCGCGCGCCGAGAACTGGCTAACGGCGTCGGCGAAGATCGCCGCCGTCGGAACAGCCGCGCCGCTTAGCGATCTGCTAGGCCTCTTGCGTTCCACGCGAACGATACGATTGTCCGGTTTCTCGCTCGCTACGGATACGGACGACTCCGATGCCTGCCACAACTACATGAGCTCCATTCCGATCGGCAGTCTCGTCGCGGAGCTCATGATTCGCACGTGGAAGCTCGAGCCGAGCTTCGAAGCAAACCCGGGTACAGTTTTCACTCGGGAGATGCTGCGAGAGATCGCAGCCCTTGTGCGCGCGAAGGCGCGTGTTTCCCATCGCTTGCCGTCTACTGGCACCTAATCGGGTGAGGAACACCGGGCGTCTTGGACGCGCGTGAAGAAGGTCGCTGTCCCTGCCTGTTACTTCATGCCCGATTTGTCACTCTCCGAGTCCAGGGGTAGAGCCCGTTATGTCATCACTGCGGGTAGCTGGCTCCGATCTGGTAGTCGACGTGAGCGGTTTTCTGGGACGCGCGATGGCAATGGGACGCGAAGTCGTCGTGCCTGCGTCGACAGCGAGATCGGTGCGTCTCGGCTCGCCGGACTTGTTCAAGTTCGGAAGCTGGGCGCGCGTGTTCGGGGCATCGTTTATCAACAGACACGTTGGGTACTACTGGGGCCGCGGCATAGGGCGAGTCTTCGTTGACGTGCATCACCTCAAGCAGAGCGATCTCATCGTCGAGGTTGACTGCTCGACCGAGAGCTCGAGCAAGAGTTTGATCTCCGTGATGAACACGCCCGTCCAGCGGCTGTTCGTGGAGACCACAAACGAAGCAGCGAGTGCATGCGTTGAGCGTCTTCGGCAAGAACTCGGAATGGTCACGCGGTAATCCGCCCAACACCGACACCTTCGAGAGACATTTCTCCGTCAGACGATCGGCCTGCGACGCTGACGATCGCTTTGCCGATCGTGGTGCCATCCTCCGACGACGCGACGGTGACCTGCTCGGCGCACGGAGCGGGACATAGCCGGAACCCGGACGCTAGATGCCGCCCGATATGTGCGTCGTGCGTCCGAACGTTACGATCGTATTGCGGGTCAACGCCGGACGCGCGTGGAGATCCTTCTCCGTAAGGCCAGCATCGGCGGCTTCCGGCCGAGGTGTTTGCGGCAGACTCGCGAGCTCGTTTGGCTTTGCGATGATCACCGGACAGCGAGCGAGGCGCACGAGTGCCTCGCTGACGGACCCAAACACCCACTTCGACAGCCCGGTTTGACCTCTGGAGCCTACGACGATGAGATTCGCCTGAACGTCCACGGCCACCTGTTGCAAGGAACCCGCGGGCTCTCCGATCCGAACGTGCTGAACCACTGGCCTCGAGAACGGATTGTCTGACTCCACGCTATGCGCCGCCACGTACTGTGTCAGGCGCTCAGCGCCGGCGGTTAGCTTCCGCTCGTACTCGGCGATCGAGGCTTTGGGCGTCGCGCTGGAGTCTGCGATTACATACGTGAGGTGAAGCTCACTCTCGGAGATTGCTTGGCTGAGTGTGGTCGCAAGCCGCAGGGCTTCCTCTCCCGTCTGTTCGAAATCGATCCCTACGACGAGTTTGAATTTCGGTTGCATGGTTTCCTCGCGAGTCGACAAGCAAGTCGCTTGCCACGGTATCAACCAACGTGACTACTTGCGTTACGCCGAATGACAGAAGGCGCTAGGCGCCAGAACTGCGCATCGCCGTCCGTGTAAGCGCATTTGCTGCGCGAGTTGTATTTCGCAAATCTATGCGCGCGGTTGACGCCTGACCACTTGGGTCCCGCCTCCATTGCGCCCCACAGAATCGAACACCCCGCGTCTTTGCTGGTCGCGTTCGATCGAACGAAAGAGCGCACCAAAGTTCCCTTCGCCAAATGACATGTGGTTCTTGCGCTGAATGATCTCGAGGAAGATTGGACCCACAAGATTCCGGGTGAAGATCTGAAGTAGGTATCCGTCTGCGTCACCATCCACCAGGACGTTGCGCTTCTGAATCTCACTGTGATCCTCGGCCACGTTCGGCACGCGAGCGAAGACATCGCGGTAGTAGTCAGCGTCCATGTCGAGCATCTCTATCCCGGAACCTTCGAGAGCCCGGAGCGATGAGAGGATGTCGTCCGTCGCAAAGGCGAGGTGCTGAATGCCAGGCCCCGAGTACTCCTCGAGGTACTCGTTGATCTGACTTGTTGCTTCATCCGCTTCGTTGATCGGAATGCAGAACGTCCCACACGGTGACCTCAGCGCGTAGGACGTCAGCCCGGTTTGAACGCCGCGGATGTCGAAGTAGCGAACCTCCGTGAAGCCGAAAACGTCTTTGTAGAAGCTCGCCCACTTCTGCATCGTCCCTTTGTGAACGTTGTTGGTGAGGTGATCGATTCTCGTGAAGCCCGTGCTTGGCACCCTCACAGGACTCCGATGCGGCAGAAATCCCAACGCCTCGTAACGCGCAGCACCCGGCTGGTGTGAATCGTCAAAGAAATAAATGAGACTGTCGCCGATTCCGTACACGCACGGGATGGAGCAACCTTTCGCGCACATCAGGTCTCCGTGCGCACGAACCTTGACGCCTCTTGCCTGCGCCTGGGCGCGAGCGTTGGTGGCGTCGGAGACGCGCCACCCCATAGAACAAATCGAAGGGCCGTGGGCGCGGGCAAAGTAGCCGCCAAATGAGTCGCTCTCGCGATTCAGCAACAACCGAATCTCGTTCTGCTCATAGAGGTCAATCGCCGCGGCTCGATGTCGCATCGTCCGCGAGAAACCAAGAGACAGAAAAAGCGCATGAAGGGCCTCCGGCTCACTGCTCGCGAACTCGATCATCTCGATGCCCAACACGCCACAAGGGTTCGGAGCTAGGCCACTATTCGTTGTCGCTGCGAGATTCGTCATGGTTGGCTCCAAGTCTTCCAGTAGTCGGACTGCTCAAGTTCCGCTGCGGCCGCGGCAATGCGAAGCGGCCGTCGAGTATCCAGCATCACCGCGACCTCTTCCGTTCGCGCACGCGACTTCGCGCGCTCGTTTGCGGCCGGGTGTGGTCCGTGGTGAATGCCTTGGGGATGAAACGTACACATCCCAGGGGTGATTGCGCCTCGACTGAAGAACTCCCCACTGTGATAGAAGAGCACTTCGTCGAAGTCGATATTCGAGTGATAGAACGGAACCTTGAGCGCGGCTGGGTCCCCGTTCTCAAGTGGGCGCGGTGCAAATGTGCACACAACGGCTCCGTTCATCACGAACGTCGTGTGAGCGGAAGGCGGAAGGTGATACCGGTCCGACATCACCGGACGAATGTCGCGAACGTTGAGTTTCACCGGTGCCAGCGTCCCCTTCCAGCCCACAACGTCGAGCGGACAAAACGGATACGCCACTCGCGTGACTTCTCCTTCGCGAACGATGTGGACCTCCCACTCCCCGCGTGCGTTCGGTGCCATCGCACTGCTCTCGTCGGGAGACGGAACCTGCAGAACCGCTGGGTCGAAGAGTGCGTGCTGGCCAAGCATCCCGCGATCGGGAAACCGGATTTCGCTGAACGCCTCGACCGAAACGAGGGCGCTCTTGGAAGTCGGGACGAATCTGAACGCCGTACCACGTGGCACGAGTAGATAGTCGCCTCGTTCGTACGCCATAGACCCGAAGTCTGTCTCGAGGCGTCCCGCTCCCTGATGGACGAAAAGAAGCTCGTCCGCGTCCGCGTTTCGCGCAAGGTACGGCATCTCATCGCTCAGCGTCGTGACCGAGAAGCGCACATCGGCGTTCTCCAGAATCGGGCGACGTTGCGCGAGAAAGTCCCCTCCGGTACTACCCTCAAACGCGTGGCCAAGCGCATACGCTCGCGGTCGGAGCGGCCCCTCGATCGACGTCCAGCCAACGGGTGCGTGCGTGCGATAAAGGTGCGCGTAGCGCCCGAAGAATCCATCGCGCGCGTACTCCTCCTCGAAGGTTCCCTCGGGAAGTCCGACATGGGCTTGTGCTGCAACGCGACCTCGTATGTAGGGGATCTCCACGAGGGACAGATTGCTGGAAACGAATGTCTGAAGACATGACAAAGTTCTGGCAATCATTGTCGATCGAATCGACAATCTAGGCGGTGAACATTACCCTCGAGCAAGCGCGTGCCCTTCACGCGCTTCACACGCACGGAACACTTCAGGCAGCAGCCCGTTCGCTACACAAAGGTCACGGCGCGGTGCTCTACGCGCTGCGGCAACTTGAGACTCAGAGCGAGCTCGTCCTGGTGGATCGCAGTGAGTACAGGCTGCGCCTAACGCAAGCTGGACTCGCGATGCTGTTCCATGCAGAACGACTCCTTGCTGCAGAGCGTGCGATGGTCGCCGCGTGCTCCCAGCTTCGCACGGGGTGGGAGCCGACAGTGCGCGTGGTGTTCGACGGCATCTACCCTATTGCTCCGCTGCTGGAGTGGATTCGAAACCTCGCACGCCAGGCGTCCCCGACGCGCGTGTCCATCTCCGCGGAATTCCTCGGCGGAGTCGAAGACGCGTTCGAACGAAGCAGCGCCGACTACATGCTCGCGGTGCTTCCACCTCGTTCGGCGGGATGTGTCGCCCATCCCCTCGCACCGGTTCGGGCAATGCTCGTCGCGCATCGCGGGCATCCGCTCGCGGCAAAGCGACGCGTAAAGCGCGAGGACCTTGAACAGCATGTGCTCCTCACTGTTCGTGGCTCGGACCCTCGACTCACGCTTCCGACCAGCGGGATCGCAGCGGGTTCGACCGTCCACCTCAACGACTTTGATGCCAAGCGCGCCGCGATCCTCGAAGGGATTGGATACGGGTGGTTGCCGGAGCACGTGGGCGCCCGGGACCTCTCCAAAGGCCGCCTCGTTCGCGTTCGCTTCGAAGGAGGCTCCGATCACGTATTTCAACCCCACCTTTACTACCGAGCCGACGGCTCTGTGGGACGCGCCGGGAAACTTCTCCGCGATGCGCTATCGCGGGTCGCGATCGGTTAGCTGCTCAGGCGTTACTATTCGGCGTTTACGGCACCGATAGTCTGCAGGTAGCCGCGAATCGTCGCCAACTGGTGATTCGACAGCGCCTCGACAGAGTACGCCGGCATCCGACGGCTGGTGCCGTTTCGGACGATTGCCTCAAACGCGGTAGGCGAGAGGTGCCGACCGCGCAGGTTCGGGGCTGACCCCGCCAAACGCGTCATAGGCGCCTCGATCGCGTACCCCTCGGTATCCGACAGGTGACAGTTGCCGCATGTGTTCACATACTCGGCCATACCGGCGGGTGGCTCAGCAAGGGGCGGATTGGGCGTTGCCGTCGTGGTTGCTGTGACGTTCGGTGCAGGTCCGCCGCAGCCTGTCACGAGCGAGATCACGAAGAGCAGCTCCACACGCGCGCGCGTGGGTCGAGTAGCGTAGGTCACGATGAGTGGCGCTCAGACGCACCAGCGGAGCGGATATTCTAGATCCACCGCGCGAAGCCTTGCATGTGACAAAGTACCCGCCGAATGAGCCAGACAGATCCGCGCGCAGGGAGTGAGCGACGGCGCGTCGTGATCGCGGGTGCGAGCGGTTTCATCGGCCGATCGCTCGTGACTGAGCTCTCTGAGAAGCACGACATTATCGCGCTCGCGCGCAACCCAGAGGCGCGTCAAAACACCCAGAGTGTTGAGTGGCGAAGCTGCGATCTGTTCAGCTTGAAGGACGCCGAGAACGCGCTCCGCGGCGCGGACGTCGGTGTGTATCTGGTTCATTCCATGCTCCCGACGGCGCGCCTGACGCAAGCTCGGTTTGAGGATTTGGACTTCATCTGCGCGGACAACTTTGCACGCGCCGCAGCATCCGCAGGAGTCCAGCACATCGTCTACCTCGGTGGGTTACTCCCTTCGGGCAACGAAGCGCTTTCACGACATCTCGAAAGTCGCTTCGAAGTTGAGCGCACGCTCGCCTTCCGGGGCGCGGCTCTGACTACGCTACGCGCGGGTCTGATCATTGGCGCCGGCGGCTCCTCATTCGAGATGATGGCGAAGCTTGTTGGCCGGCTCCCAGCCATGATCGGGCCGATCTGGACGCGGTCACTCTGTCAGCCGATTGCACTCGATGACACCGTGACTCTCCTGAAGTTCGCGATCGACCGCCCCGATCTGGCGGGTCGCGCGTACGACATCGGTGGACCGGATGTCGTCACGTACGCAGACATGCTGCGAATGACCGGCGCTGCTCTTGGCAAGCTCACTCGCGTCATGACGCTGCCAGTCCGGACGGTTAACCTGTCGCTTCTCTGGGTGAGCGCGATCACCGGAGCTTCTCAGGCACTCGTCCGCCCGCTGGTAGAGAGCCTTAGTCACGACATGGTCGCGACAGATGGGCTTGCTCTGCAGAAGCAACATGGGCTCGTCGCGCAACCGCTCAAGCTCGCGCTTGAATCCGCAGTTCGCGACGATGCGCATCCGCAGGCAGCGCGAAAGAGCAACCGCAAGTCAGATCAGCGCAGGCGGCGAAGCGCCGAACGGCGTGTGTGTTCGGTACAACGTCTTCGCGTTCGCGCCGACACGACCGCAGAGGACGTCGCCGTCCGCTACGTTCAATGGCTGCCGCGCTTCCTGTGGCCTGTCCTTCGCGTTGCCACCATCGAGTCGCGAAGTTGCAGTTTCCACATCTGGCCGCTTCGATCTCCCCTTCTCGTGCTTCAGTTCGATCAGAACCGCAGTACGTCTGACCGTCAGCTCTTTCACGTCACGGGAGGGCTGCTCGCGGATAACTCGGGGGGAGGTAGACCGCGGTTGGAGTTTCGGACCGTGCTGAACGAGCACTTCGTTCTCGCCGCGATTCACGACTTCGTGCCGCGCTTGCCTTGGTTTCTGTACAAGGCGACGCAGGCACTCGTGCATCTGTTTGTCATGCGCGCGTTTGGCAGACACCTTGAACGACGAAATCCGGTGTGACGCGAACTGCTGCGGCACAGCTAGGTTTCTAGCGTGAGGACGAACGAATGCTTTGGGCAACCATCAAGAACACGGAGTGGCGACCATTCCTCGACTTGCTCTCGCCATCTTTTTTCCGGGTCGTGCCGGCGGGACTTCTCTTCTCCGAGCTGAGACGTCTAACCGCTCTTTACCGAAGCCCTGCAGACTTTGAACGTGCGGTCGCCCACCGCCGCCAGACGCTCGAACGAGACGGTTTGCCGATTCAGATCGCCCCAGGCGCTAGAGTTCAGGCACTCCAGACTTCGGACGCTCACGCGCGCGGGCAGAGAGTGCTTGAGCTCTACTTTCACCAGGTGCTCGACGATGGCCTTGCTCTGCTCGACCTCCGAAGCGAACGCTTCTCTCAAGAGGCAGGGACTTTGCTGTCCTGGAACCCAAGCGGCGTGATCGCCTCGTGGGACCCGACGTTTCGCACCGCCATCCGCGCGCTCTATCGCGGCTTTTACCGGGACGACACTTCCCTCTTCGTGCGCGGACTCGCCTCTCTAGGTCTCACCGATGCCGAGGACGTTATTCGTCGCCAATTCGGAGCCGGACAACAGCGCGCAGTGAAGTTTTCTCTGAGGGACTTCCAACAAAAGTTTCATGACGTGTTCGTCCGCTGCGAACAGATTGGCGCGCGCATCGACACTGGATTCGTCCCGCTCGGTCTTTGTCTGGCAACGCTCTACGAACACCTCGAAGTATTGGGAGAAGCTTTCGATGCGCGATCGGCGTTTGAGGCGGTGGATCGAGAAGAGGAATCGATGCCTCGGTCGTAAGGATCCGGCGGCAGCAGCATTCACAGCCAGTACGGGAGGCAACTACGCGTTCAAGTGGCCTAACGAAAACGGAATCCATCTAGCTGCGAGAATCGCCTCCGCTTCTCCCTCGCACTGCCACAAGTCCGCCTCAGGCATAGCGGATGGTTGTTCATATGAACGACCAGTCGCCTGCTTCATCGACCGCGAACTACGGACGAACGCTCCTCGCGAAACTTCGTTGGATCGGCATCGGATTGATTCTCTTGATCATGCTGCTCCCACTGCTTGCCATCCACGATCTCGTCGGTGAGCGTGCGCTACGAAAAACATCCGCAACCAATGAAGTGATGGAGCACTTTGGACGGGCACAGGAAATCACCGGCCCCATCTTGACGGTGCCGTTCGAGAAAACGGTTACGGAAAGGCGGGTGGTGGGCGGACGAAGCGAGTTGATTGCGCACCAGGTAACCCAGTACGCCCACTTTCTCCCGGCTTCGCTCTCGATTCGCGCAAACGTTCGCCCATCGACGCTCAAGCGCGGGCTGTTCGAGATCGTCGTGTTTACCGCGGACATCGAGTTCGACGGGACCTTCGACGCGCTCGACTTTTCGCCCTGGAAGGATGACAGCACGCTGGTGCACTGGGACCGTGCGTCGCTCAGCTTCGATGTCTCGGATCGAAAGGCCCTCACGTCGCCGATTCAGATCGAAAACTCCGACAAGCGCGTCGTGCTCGAAGTTGGTCCACAAGAAGGGCGACCGCTCGTTCGCTCGCTCTCCGCGAACTGGCCACTCGCGCCCGACTCAGTCTTCGGACGCTTCAGCGGAAAGTTCTCCGTGCGGGGCAGCGAGCGCATCGCGTTCGTACCCGTTGGTGGAAGGACCGATGTGTCCGTCTCGTCGCCATGGCCGCATCCGTCGTTCGACGGCGCCTTTCTTCCGTCGTCGCGCGCGGTGAGTAAGAACGGATTCGCTGCTCGTTGGTCGGTGCTGCGCTTTGGGCGCGACTTCGGGCAGTCATGGACGGACGGTCCTCTGGACACGGGCGCGATCTCGCGCGCTGTCTTCGGCGTCAGCCTCAAAGACCCGACCAATCTATACGCGCTGATCACGCGCAGTACGCGCTACAGCATCCTCTTCCTTCTCATGACGTTTGCGGCTCTCTACTTGTGGGAAACGATGGCGCGCAAAACAATCCATCCCCTCCAGTACATCGTCTTTGGATGTTCGCTGCTGCAGTTTTACGTCATCGAGCTCGCTCTCTCCGAACACGTTGGATTCGCGGCCGCGTACGTATCCGCAGCTGCAAGCACGGTGTTGCTTTTCGCTGCCTATGCTCGCGGTGTCCTTGCGAGCACGAAGAGCGCTTCTCTCCTCTCGGCGCTGCTCGCTGCAGTGTATGCGTTCCTGTTCTTTACCTTGCAGCTTGAGGACTACGCGCTGCTGCTCGGCACGATCGGGCTGACCGTATTGCTCGCTGCAACGATGTACGCCACCAGACGGATGAATCGGGACGCGCAGAACGCGGCTTAGTGCCTTCCGCTCCAGCGTGGACGAGAACCAGGGACAGGTTCAAACGGTGTGGTTCATTAATGCACCTGTCCCAGGATTCTCGATCACTTATCTGGCAAGAGCAGATCAAAGAACCCTGCCAATGTCTCATACCGGTAGCACTCCACGCCGTCGTCATCGAAATCCACCACGGGCGCGGAAAGGAGATCCGACGCTTCGTCTTGGACCTGGATACAGAGACAGCCCTGACAGTAGTGTCCTGAACCGATCCGCAAACCCTGCTCGCGCCACCGCCAATCGCTAACGGGCGCCAAGTACCAGGAGTCGCCAGCGGAGATCCCGTTCGCAACAGACCAGAAACTTGCGAGCTCGCGCGGAAACATCCGATTGGTCTTGTGCTCGTACTTGAGGGCGAACGCGTACAACGATTTCTGATCCGGTTGACCAAAAAGAACTGCGCCAGTCGGTTCCTGTTCATCCACGAAGAAGTCCTCCGCCACGCGCGACCACGCAAGCGACGACGCGCCGTCTCGAGCGAGGCGAAGTCGGGCTAGAAAGTGGAGCCACGTTTGGGACAACCCTTGGGGGTCTCCAAGCGGATCGCACAGAAGCGGAAAGCGCTCCGTTACGCGATGCTCTTCCCACCCGTACCACTCAGCAAGCTTGCCGAGTTCGAGAAGTGAGGCGAAATCACCGACACGCTGAAAGGCGTTTCGAGTCTCGCGCAGCGCTGCGCGGATCTGTTGCATCAGCGTCTCCCGCTCTGACGCAGAGAGCTCAATCGACTCGTGCCAGAGGCCGAAGACACCCCTCTCGCTTTTGCCTTCGAGCGTGAGGCAAGCGTCGATGAGCTGATCGAGTCGACCTTGAATGCCGATCGCGCGTCGCTCGTCCGAGATTCGACTTGCGACCCACTCGAACTGACCCATCGAGGAAATCTGTCGCGACTTGAGAAGCTGCGCAATTCCCGACTACCGCTCATCGCGAGCGCGGTCTTCGCAACTCGACCCATCAGCCGCAGACTACGCGCCAAGCCACGAAAACGTGGGCGTCAAACCCCCATCGGCGACAGTCCACGAAGCGTCGGGGCGTAAATCGGTAATCGTGCCTCCCGTCGACGAAGAGAGCGACCGCTCTGGTCCAGGACTTGCTGCTCGGTGGGCATGAAACTCTGGTTTACGGTCGCATGCTGTCTCAGTGGCGTCTTCGCATTCACTGCGTGCGAGACGGGTGGCACGACACGGGGCGCAGTCCTCGATGGCGGTACGAACGACGTGATGCGATCGGTTGATGCGACGAGGGTGATCATTGTTCCTGACGCGCGGGGGTTCATCCCGAGCATGCTGAACGACAACGACCGGGCAGAGCGCCCCGAGTCCTGTTCAGCAAATGCCTTCGTGGTAGTGGACGTTGTTCCTGGAGCAGCACCGCCTCGCGGCGTTGATGCGTGTACGAAGGCGCAAGTCGCGGAGTTCCTCTCCGCGTGCGCAACCGGTGATGCAAACGGCACTCGTTGTCGCGCGTTTCGAACGAACCCAGCGAACGCATCATGCGCGCGGTGCGCCGCCGAGCCGCCGTCGGGAGTGTTCCCTTTCATCAACCAGTCGAAGTCCAACTTCGCCGTGGACGACCGCGCGTGCGTCGACTCTGCGACTCCCGGTTGCGGCTCCGCGCTCGGGCAACTGGCAAGTTGCGTTCGGTCGAACTGCTTGGAGTGCGCGAGCAACGAAGATGTCCAAGCGTGCCGCATGTCGTGCGAGCCTGAACAAACACAGTTCTACTCGAACTGCTCCGCACCGGAAGTTCGCCAGTGCACCGACGAGTCGTACCTTGGATCGGTCGAACGAGCGATGCACTACTTTTGCACGACGACGCAGCTTCCTCTTGGACCGCCTGCCTCAAACCGCCCTGGCTGCGGTGCACCTCGGGCTCCGCGCGAGCCTGCGACCGTCGAGCATCGCGATCCCCAGAGTGTGTGTACGCAGAGCGTCGTCGCGCAGTTCAACGTTGCGTGTAGAAACGGACCCATGGCTCCCGCTTGCGCTCAGTGGCGGCAATCGAACCCGTCATGCTCCGCGTGCATGCTCGACGGAACGAACCCACTCGTTCGCTGGGCCGTCGGCGCAGATGTCCCTCAGACAACGCCCGAGGCGTGCGCACCATTCGTGGCGTCCACCGCGTGCGCAAACGCGCTTGTCGCAGAATCAGAGTGTCTGACGGACGCGTGCGAGCTGTGCTGGGACCGCCTGGCGCAATCTGCGTGTCGACAGACCGCAACTCTCTGCACGCGGGAGCGCGAAGCAGCGGCTCGCGTCTGCTCGACGGACGAGCGCATCGCGTACGAGGAACGTTGCGTTTCGGAAGAAGTTCGCATCCAAAGCGCTTGCGGCGCTTAGCGGGAAGCAAGCGCAGGATTGCGAGATCACCCGCGCCCAATCGGATCTCGTGCTGCATCGCTGCCGGGAGCGCGTCGTCGGCGCGTGCTTCCTTAGAGCGCGCTCGCGCGACCGATGGTCGCGTCTCGCGACGCCTTACACAAAATGTCACCCGCATGCGATGGAGGTCCCGTGGCCGGCGGATCCAATCACCTGAACACCGAGAAAGCGCAAGCTTTCCGAAGCAATAGGGGGGGTGCCGATGGCGGCACGCCGTTTGCGTAAGACACCTGACATCGTTTCGGAGGAGCCAAGAATGGACACGAAAATAGTCGGGATCTGGACGCTCGCGGTTGGTCTCGCGTGCGCCTGCACCGCAGGTAGTACGTCGTGGGTCGACGACCTCGACTCGATCCCCGTCGGCGAACGAGCGGACGGAACGGCAACCACGTACCGAGTCACGCTTGATGGAGATGGTGCGATTCGCGTCCTCGACGCAAGCGATGAGCTGCTCTCGTTCTCCGTGCTCGACGGGAGAATCGTTGCGGACTCGAAGGGCTCGACTCTAACGATCACGACCGATCGCGTCGAGATCGCGGGTTCCGATGCGCCTCACGAAGCGTTGGATAATCTGGGCTCACTCGGCGACGACGCGGAACGAGGCGACGCGCTCTCCGACCTGAAGAACGCGAGAACCGATCTGGTCGCCGCGACCGCGAGAGCGCTTCGCGAACTCTCGTCAAACGAGTCGTCCACAGAAGACAAGGACACCGCCACCGCGGCGTTGCTCGAGGCCATCACTATGTACGCGACGACAGCGGAGGCCCAACTCGGGGTGCTCGTAGACGCGAACCAAAAGCAAGCGAAGGAACTTGCTACCGCACGTGCAGCTGGAGCGATCGCGAGGAGGACACCTTCGGCGGGTGCAACTTGCAAAGTAATTGTCGCAATCAACGTTGGCTACAGCGTGTTCGGTAGCGAGTCGACGTTGCAGGACTGCGAACTCGCCACGGCCGCTTACAAGACGCGCGACAACGCAAAGCTGGACTACGATCGACAGGAGTACATTTGCCGCAGCGGCACGCTCGTCAGTGTCAAGGGCCTCGATCGGGAAGCGAAGGAGCGACTCGTTCGCGGTTGCGTGAGCGAGCGCTTAGCTCGGACGGTTGCGCACTAAACTTCAATCTCAAGGCGAAGCTCGTCAAACGCGAAGCAGCAGCACACACGACGCTCCCACGCACCCAGGGAGACTCCGGGCTTTCAGATGGAGTTCATGGATTCGGTCCTGACCGAGCTTTCGAAGGATCTGGTTCCTAGCCACGAGCGGGTTTCACTTCCGACCGCGGGTGGATCGAACAATTCGAGCTACAGCCAGCAGAAGCCGAACAGCACGATGTCGATCGTTCGTGACGTTGACTTTCACTTCATCACTGATTTCTTTGGGTCATGAGTAAGCGACGGTCGTTGCCGAGTCCGCCAAGACCTCGACATTGCGGATACGTGCTCTTGCTAGTTCTCGGCACCGCGGGCGGATGTGGCGCGAGAAGCGCGCTCGAGATCGCCCCCTCACCCGCACCCGCGCAGCGAGACGCAGCGAGCGACGTGCGCGCTGCGGCCGATGCTGGATCACCAGATCGCGAGTGTCCGCTCCAGGCTCGACCAAGCGAGCCGTGCGAGCTCGACGTCATGCGCGTGTGCTTCTATTCCCGGGGGCGAGGCCTTCAGGCGTGTCGGTGCACAGGTGGACGCTGGGCGTGTGCGGATACATCTTGCGAAGGTTGGGGTCCGTCTTGCACGCAGTCCGTCCGAAGCGACTCGTGCGTTGAGTCTTCGGGATGCGGGGCGTGCTGCACGATCGACAATGCTCGGCTCGTGACGAGCTGCGCGTGTCGGGCTGTCGGGCTCCGACCCATCTGCACCGTCGAGCAGCTTTGCCGGGGCCCGTGAGGACCGTCACGGCGGGCAACGAGCTTCGACGACAAGGTCGGCTTCCGAGGTGCATCGGAGCGTTGCGGTCGTGTTCTCTCGCCGAATCGTGCATTCGAGCGCGTCGTGAAGCGGCGTCATCGTACCGTCCGGAAGCGTCAGCGCGTCGCTGAGCTCGTGATCCTCCATGCCAGGGGAGTTCGTCGGATGATTGTAGTGCGCTCGACGAATCGAAACGAGCTGGCCCGCGTTGTCGTAGCTTGTAGTGTCCTCTTCGATCGCGGCATCGACAAACTCGCAATTCTCCAGAACGCTCCGAACTCGGCGAAGGCGACCTTGCGCGTCGTACCAGATTGCGAGTCGCCTCTTGACCGGGCAGTCGCCGCTGCGCTCGATCGCGATCGACGTGAACATCTCGCCGTGCGCGTCCGCGACGCTCGAGGTCGCCCACGTTTGGCCGCGTGCTCTTCCGCGGCGACGCGCACCCACGATGACGATCCCGAAGCGCGTCGACATCCAACGACTCAGCGCAGATCGAGTCAACGGCGGTGGACGCGAGCTTCGACGTGACAAAACGTACTCAGCGACGAGCTCATCGGTCCCGTACCCGGCGCTTCGTGTCGCGTTTTGTAGACAGGTGTCGTTCGCCTGCGCGCGCGCGAGTTCGAGCGAGAAGCTGGAAACAAACGCCAGACCGACACCACCAACAAACATCACAACAACGGATGGCACACGGCGCCGGACGGAGAAGATTGACGTCGTTACGCCGGGATCTTCGAGAAGCGTCGTACGCTCGAGCGGCATCGGATTCGTATGCATTCGGTTCTCTTCGCGGGCGCGGAACGTAGAGCGCCATAGACTACGCGGCAAGCTCGGCGCCTACGTGAACGGCGACTAGGAACGGCTGCGCAAGTATGCGGGTGTTCGGATCTTTGGAGTCGTGAAACCGTGAATCGACTGGGACAGTGCTCCAGTTTCCGCACGCAAAAGGCGGGACTACCGGCCGCCGCCCAATTCGGAGAGAATGCCCCACTCCGTTGGCCACACGAGTCTTTCTGCTGTTGTTCGTGACAGGTTCCGCGTGCGGACGGGTTGGCTACCGGGAGGGAACTTTTCGCGACGCCTCGCGCGATGGGTCAGCGGTCGACGGCTCCATCCGGATGGAAATGGATGCGACGAACGTCGACGCGCGTAACCCTGGAGACGCCTCGCGACATCTCGACTCTTTTGAGAACGAACGGGAGGAATTGCCGATGTTCGATGCCGCCGAGGCTGACGCGCAGTCGATCCGCGCAGATCGAGCGGACGACGGACAGGCGTTCGATGTGGCATCGGTTGACGCGCCTGACGTTGCCGCAATGGATGTGAGCACGAGGGCCAATGACGCTCCGCCAGATGCTGGCGAACCGCTGCCCTGGACGCCGTCGACCACCGCACAGTATCAGGGAAGCGCGAGCGCAATCTGCGGCTTCGGTGGTGCCTATGACGCGTCACGAGGCGTTCTCTATACGGGGCTGTCCGCCTCGAACGGCACGCTCGACGTCGGGCCGGGTTACATGTCCTCCGGCTCGTTCAATGCGGTTGTCGCGCTCGGACGCGACGGGGCTGCGCTCTGGACGAAGCGCGTCGACTCGATGGGGCACCTCTCCGCATTCGCAGTGCGCAGCAACGAAGTGCTGGTTGGCGCACCGATGGCCCAACTGGCCGCGATCGAGGGTCTAGGATCGCCCATCTCCGTGGCCCCGGCCACACAAGGCGGTCTTTTCTTCGGCGTCAACGCAGACACACAGGACGTAACGCTCGCGACAGGTTTTCAGGGACACTGGGAGATCCGATTTATCATTCCACTCGCGAACGGTGACGTTGCCCTAGGCGGTTTGGTGATTGGCACGCTGATGATTCCCGGCGCACCACCCAGCAGCGGAACCGACATCTACAGCGTGGTCGCAGTCCTGGGCCCAGATGGACGCGCGCGTTGGACGCGAACCTTCGTCGCGCCCGGTGCCGGCACGATCGCAATCGTCCAGCAAGGAGCGATGGATGCGGACGGAAATCTGTACGTCACAGGGTACGCCCAGAGAGCCGTCGACTTCGGAGACGGAACTATAGAGGAGCCGACGGCCGCGCTCCGCTCGTATGGGTTCGTCGCGAGCTATGGACCTGATGGATCGTATCGCTGGCACCGGATCCTTCGATCCAACGACGGCGCAGCGGTCTTCGCTGATCTCGCAATCGATCTTCGAACCACTCCTCAACGCATCCAGGTTTCAGGAGGAACGATCAACGGAACCACGATCAGCGGCCCGGGGTTCTCAACTGTCGGCACACCGGAACCGCTCGATGCGAATTCGGATATGCTCTGGGCAACGTTTGAGACCGACGGTCGCCTCAGGCGAGTGCATACCATTCGCGCCTTGCGCAGTCAGATTGCGCTGCACATCGCGGCGGGGCCCGATCCGGGAGACGTGCTCATCACGGGTTCATACGTTCGCGCGGATTTTGACCCTTTCGGTCCGCTCAGCGGGACCAGCTCCGTGTTCGTCCTTCGCTCAAACGAAGACGCGACCGTCACGCGTACGGCCGCCTTCGATGCAACCGGATTCGTCTATGACCGTGCAATCGCGACAAACGCAGACCGCACGATGGCCTTTGTAGTCGGATGCGTTTCTGGAGCCGCGACGTTCGACGGGCGCCCAGTCTCTGGCACCGCCCAACGTGCGTTCGTGCACGCGATTGCCGCGTCACCCCGCCCGTAAAAGGCTCCGCGCAGGAGCGTGTCTGGGTACGAGTGCGGGGACTCGGGAAGACGTTCCCTACGAGGGATTCGCAGTTCGCGACCGGAGCTTCGCGCCGGCAAACGTGTGGTTCAAATTTCCACCTGTTCCTGGATTCTCGATCGGAGTCGCTTACACACGCGATCAAGCACAGGAACGCGAACGCAATCGGAACAACTCTCACCGTACGGCTCGTACGCTCACAGTAAGCGAGCATGTTTTCGTTACCTCGTAGCCCACTCGAGTAGCCCGAGAGGATGCAATAGCCGCCCGGGGCAGTCAGATCTTCGTTGGCACTCCACAAACTGGCTGGAGCTTCTGGGTCTTCCCGACTCGCACTAGCGAAAGGTCGCGAGAAACGGAGCGAGCGGAGCGACTAGAGGGTCAGGCGCGGCACGACGGAACCCGGCGAAACGTGCGATCCGCACGTGCTTTGCTTCCGGATGACGCTGACTGCGCCCACGCTAGCGACGGCTCCGACCGCGGCCGCGATCTGTACCCCTTGCGAGGCAACGGCGAGCGAAGCGCCCCCTGTGGGGACGGCTAGGGCGACGCCGACTCCGATTGCGACGGCAATGATCGCGATCTGCTTTGCTTTGAAAGTCTTACACGCCCTTGCGGCGGCCTCCGGGGACAAGGCCTGCGTCGGCTCTGGGAACTCGTTGTCGGCCGCCGCATCGGCACGGGCAGCGCCGCCAAAGAGCTCTTCGATCTTGGCGTCCAAGAACGCTTCTGGATCGCGGATGCCATCCAGTTCGAGCGACGCTTCCAGATCGCCTCGCACACCTTCGAGGGCTTCGGTGAGCAGCTCGAGCCCCTCCTGCTCGGTCGCTGCATGCGACGCGTTCGGGAGTGACACCGTTACCTTTCCCGACTCCTCGACGCGAACCACGATTTCTTGGACGACTACCCCCTCACCAGCTGCAGTCAGGCGGTACTCGCCGTCAGACTCTCGTGCGGACCACCGCACGTTGCGCGCACCGACTGCATCCCCTCGTTCCCGTTGCGACGCGGCTGCGAACGAGTCCTCCGACTCCACCACCGAGTGATTGACGGGCGCGCAGGCCACCAGCATCAGGATCGCGGCGAGCGATCCCGCAACAGTTCGGGCAAGCGCTCCCGACCGAGGCACTACTGCACCGAGAAAGAATGAGGGTCCAAAGTTCATGGCGGTCTCCGTTGTTCGTCACGCAACCTACGTGCCGGACGAAACATCTGCTCGGTGATGCCCGATTAAGCCGCCTGGGCGCGGCGACTTCAGCTTCTCGATCGCGCGGACTTGCCACCTTGCGAGAGTCGAGACCGAGAACCGCGATACGAGTCCGGGGACGGATACGAGTCCGGGGTGCATTAATGAACCACACCCCTTGAAGGTCCGGCTCGCAAAGGCATCTGTCCCGCTTTTGCCGGCTTCGCGTAGCCACCAGACGGATGAATCGCGACACGCAGAAAGGCTGAGGTTGCCCCGGTTTCGTTGGTAGCTGTTGCGCGCTCACTTCTCGTGTTCCACCTCTTCCCGTTGAGCGTTCACTGGCGTTTGCGTAGATTCTATGTAAAATCTACGCATGAAGTCTTTCAGCATCGCGGCGGGACAGAAGCACTTCCCACGGGTGGTCGCAGCGAGCCAACGCGGTGAGCCTGTGCCGATCGAACGTCACGGGAGCACCGTTGCGTACGTGGTTTCAAAAGAACGCTTCGATTCATATCTAGAGACGATGGAGCTTCTTTCGAGCGCGGAGTTCGTGCGCGTGTTGCGACTTCATCGGCAGCGGAAACTTCCCTTGCGCGAGCTCAGAAGGACTAAGGCGGCTGTGCGCCCGTGAAGCTTGTTGCATCCGAGCAGGTTCGCGAGCGCCTTCGGACGCTGCATCCAACGCAACGGAAGCAAGTCAGAGAAGCGCTTGACGCGCTCGCTGACGGTCGTGGTGACGTTAAGGAGTTATCGGGCAGCTTAGCCGGGTACTTTCGCCTTCGAGTAGGTCGCTATCGAGCGGTATTCAGTTATCGCGGTCAGGTAGTCGAGGTGATCTTTCTCGAGCAGCGAAGTGTCGTATACGAGCTGTTCCGCCCTTGAGGCTGCTGCTCGATCGTTGCATCTCGCCTACCAAGGGTCCCCACGATTCTTTCACTGACCCCCTATCCACGCGCACGGCTAGCCCGCTACGCCGCGCGTTCGCGACGCATCTCGTGGCGAGCGGTGCTGATGTTCGAACTGTTCAGGAGCTGCTCGGTCACTCCGAGCTCACCACCACTGCCCGCTACCTGCACGTGATGCGGGACGCACAAGAGCCGCCCTCGAGGAGCTTTTCCGCGCCCGGGACGCCAGGGCCCCTACGACGGGCGCTGGCGTGTACATCTAATGTGCACTGAGCCATCACCCAAAACTCAACTGCGGAAAGGACTGACTAAAACTAGCGGAGGAGGAGGGATTCGAACCTTCTCGTTGCGCGCGCAACAAGTAACGGCGGTTACTCGGTTTCCTCGCGCGCAGCCTTTGTTCTGTTGAGTTTCCAAGTTCGTCTCAGTCCATCCGCGTCCGCGCTGTTCAGCGTCGGTACGCGGGTGTTTGGGCACCTATTGGGCACCGGGACCTGGGCCGGTCTCCGGCCGCGTCGGAGTGTGCGAATTTGCGCGAACGTTCTAGACCACGGCAGAGGGCGTCTCGTCGCTTCGTAGTGCGTTCAGCACTGTTACGAAAATGCGACAGCCTAGGTACCTAGCAAGACGTGCGTTGACGTAACCGAGCGTCAAGCGTAGTGGTTCGGCGGGGGAACAATGACGCTTCTTGTCGCGCGTGTAGTAGGCGCAAGTGTGATGATCTGTCTAAGCGCTGCAATAGGATCCTGGGCAGCACAGCTCGGGCAGCCAGCAAGTGCGGAGAGCCACGAAACGCGCGCTAGCACCGTTCGTGCTGCACGCGCGCCTGTGGGACACGGTGAAACTTCGAGCTTCTACGTCGTCGCACGCCCGACTCTGACGACGGCGTCCCGCGAAGTGCAAATCGAGCTTGAGATCGGGAATAGAGAGACACACGGCGTCGTCGCAGCGACTGGCATCCGAGTCGAAAACGACCAAGGAGTGGAGATTCAACGTCCGAGGGCGCTTCCGACGGAAACCATCGGTGCAAACGAGGAACACACTCTTGATGTTCACCTTACCGACCTGCCCGAGGGGTACTTACAGGTTCGAGTCAGCGCATCGAACCAAACAGCGACGGACGCGGGCCGTCTCAGCGACGAGACATCGCTTTTCCTGCACGTCTACCGTGGAGAGGTCACCGTGCTCGAGTTCTCGGACTGGATGCATTCATCCAACGCGCTCGCCGCCAGGAGCGTGCGATGATCCGGCACCTCGCTCGCGTATTCTTGTTCTTGGCCATCTCCATGGCAGCCGCAACACTCCCTTCAGTGGCTCGCGCAGAAAGCGGGGTCGCGCGTGGAAGCGTTTGGCACTGGAACATGCAAGGGAACTTCTGCCTCGCAAGCCGCAACTGCACTGGAGCAAAATATCCGCAGTCTCAGTACAACACGTACCAACCGGTTCGGAACGTGAAAGTCTACGTTCGTGATCAGAACTCCGTGATCATCGGACAAGGAACGACGAACACCAGCGGTGATTTCCTCGTTGCTTGGTTCCGAACCAGCGCTCCAACAGGAATCCACATCACGTGGCATGCTGAGCACTACTCCAATCGCTTCGTGGTTTACGACGCGAACGGCGGGTTGTGGAATCTCTGGAGCTACAATGTGACCCCGGTCCTCGGCGGAATAACCGAGTTCGGCGGTCTCGCATGGGGGTCGTCTGGGGCGCCGCTGCAGATTACCAATTGGTACGACGGCGCCGAACGCGAATGGCGCGATGCGCTCGTTTTCTCTACGCGTCAGTTCGCGTACTTCACTGGCGTGACGATGCTCTCCGGTAGCAGCACGTGTGATACCAGTTGCGCTTCGGGAAGCGAAAACAAGATCTGGCTCGACGTCAACTCGTGGTCGCGTCCGCAAGCGCGGGTGATGCACGAAATGGGGCACATCGCAGATGACCGGAGCCACCGAGGTCAAGACGTTTGGCAGATGGTCGACTACTGCTACCCGAGTACCGGAACCTGCCTGGAATGGTCATTGGGGACTGCGGAATGGTCGTCCGCGACCTGGGCGGAATCCATCGCCACGTTCTTCGCAGACGCCGCTTTGTGGGACCGATCAGCCGTTGAGCCGTACACGTGTTACTCGGAGGTCGAGTGCCCTGCCGACCACAGCATCGAGTATCGTCCAGCAAACGTCTGCGTAGCGGAGGAGTATCGGATGCCGATTACGGTAACCAGAATCCTCTGGGACTTCTATGACACGAACGCTGACTGGTCGACACAAGCAGACGGGACGACTTGGTGGCAAGACGTGCGATCAGCGACATTCGAGCAGATGGTTGAGACCTTGTATGCGTTTCCGGACGGACGGTCAGGCTCCCAGAAGAATGAAGGTTGGACTTGCCCCGGATTCGAGATTGAAACGTCGTGCAGCTACGGAAATCGAGATGCACGTAACATCGCCGATTTTCGATATTGGTACGCACCTCAACTCGGCATCTCGGATCCCGCCTCTCAGGTTCCAATGACCATGAACTGTCAGTAGCCAGTGCGGTTTACGGACTACATCGACCGGCGCACGTCTGTGGTCTGCGCGTGTCTGTGCGCAGTGGCGGCGGTGATCAGTTTCGTTCGCACCCGAAAGGGACAACATTCGCTTGATCAAGGTGCGAAGACGACGGTTGTGGCACGCCCAAGGCCCGAGCTGGCAGCAGGCGGCGCCGCACAAAGAACGACATCTCCCCCTCCACGCCCGACGCTCGTTCCGCAGTACGCGGCGCGTGATCCGCGCGAGTGGCAGGGGATGCGGGTAAACCTGAGCTTGCAAGCGGGCTGCGAGCATTCTTCTCAGTGCGGGTTGGCCATGGCTTGCGACACGTCCGGTAAGTGCGGCCCGTGCGATCCCGCAACGTGTGGATCGGGTGAAGTCTGTGTTCTGCAACATTGCGTCCGACGAGAGCGCGTCGGGTGTGTCGGGGCCGCCGAATGCAGTGGCGGCCTTTGTGTGCTCAGCGGCTATACTGCCGATGTGAGGGGAAACGAGGACATGTCATCGTACTGCCTCCACGTGGGAACACCACGCACGTCTGACGGGGCCGTTTTGAACGGCAGTATGTGACGCCCAGATCCCGAGGAGAAAGATCTATGACTCACACCCTCCGAACGTGCGCTCCTTTGTTGCTCTTCTGTCTTGCTTCGTGCGTGAACAATTCTCCCCCGCTTGTCTGCGACCCGGCAAAGGCAAACCAGATCGCCTTCGGCTTCATGACGCTTTCGCAAGAGCAAGCCGGTGTCGCCGTGATCCAGGAGAACGGCAGCGAGAACCTATTCGTCGATGGGGCGTGCAACTTCTGGGTGACACCCAACCTCGGGTGGGAGTGGATCCCCGTACGGCGCGGACAGCTGACGTCAACTGAGCTCGCCGCGTTGAACGCGGACGTCCTCCAGCGCGGTTGGTCCGGCTTCGACGGACTTCGAGGAAGTGGAAACGGAACGCTCGTCGCGTGGTACGACGGTCACTATGGGACGGCAGATGGCCCGCTCCGCCAAGCAAACGATGACTTCAAACGAGTCGTTGCAGGTTCGCGCTCGTGGATCTCGCGCTTGAGCGCACGCGTCGAGCCGATGACCGCAGCAGAGATTCACGTCATTCGCCTCGCAGTGACCCAAGGAGAGCCGCTTGGCCCGCCGCCAATCACACCGTGGCCGCACGACCCTGGATTCCTTGAGGCGCATGCTCGTCGCCCGACGGAGACAGCTCACTGGGGGCGTCATGCGCGAGTCGACGGCGTTGAAGCGGCAACCATCGCTAGCGAATGGTTGCGTACGACGATCGTGGGCGCGATCACTTTCACGGCGCGTTCAACGTCCTACCGCCTTTACGCCCGCTATTCGTTTCCGTTCGAGGACGCAGATGGATTGGTCCGCCCACCGCGCTGGCCCGCCATCACCGGAAGGGATCAGTGAATCGATTCGGCTCACACCTACGGGGCACCACAGTCGTTTTGGAAAGTGCGAAAGGCACGATTTCGTTCCCGCCCTGAGAGCACGCGGGTAGATCGTCCTGCACGTTGTGACTCAGCGATTCGTCCAGGCAACACGCAGTTTTGCACGCAAACACTCGCGTTCCACTGTGTTCAA
>CAZWQH010000010.1:0-1129 GCA_964635815.1 uncultured Sandaracinaceae bacterium | reverse complement strand
GTTCAAAAGGCGATTCTCTCGGAGCGAACGTACGCTGAGTGCCGGTGAGTACCGTCGAGTTCGGTCTGGGGCGACAGAGTTTGGGCACCTATTGGGCACCGAGGCGGCACGTGCTCTCGGTTGACGACGGGGCGCGCAGCCGTATGCGATCCGCGTGCCCTCTCGCTCACGTAAGCTGCATCCCATCGCGCTCAAGACCTGCATCTACTGCCTCGAGCGAAAACAGGACACCGAGGAGTACTTCAACGCCGAGCACGTCCTACTCAAGGCTCTCGGACGGTTCGAAGCGAACTGGGTGCTCAACGACGTATGCATCGGCTGCAACTCGCACTTCAGCGAAACCCTCGATCTGGCGATTTCGCGAGACTCGTACGAGGGGATCACACGATTCCTCCGAGGTCACAAGCAACCGAAGGAGTTCAAAAGCCTCGGGGCCCGTTCGAAGGTGTCGGTTCGTTTGGAGCACGGACCATACAGAGGAGCTCCCGCCTACTTCGCAGCGAACGAGAACACAAACCAACTCGACGTGAAGGCCGCGCCTGCCATCGGGTTTCTCCGCAACGGAGACGAAGCCGCGGAGGCGCATTGGATTCGCCCGAATGAGCTCCCGACGTACGAGGAATTCAAGTGGCGCTTCGGTGTTCGTAAAGGAGAGCACTTCTCGCTCAGAACTCAGGGGATGCGGACAGAGGAAGCCACCTCATTGCTGCGGGACCGAGGCTTCACGGTCAGCGAATGGTCTGAGACACCGGCGCCCATCGGTGAGGTCGACACACAGATCGTCGGCACAATCGGACGTGATCAACTCCGGGCAGCGTCGAAGTTGGCCTTCAACTACCTCGCGAAGGTGGCGTCACCAGCGTTGGTTCGAGCCCCGCAGTTCGACGAACTTAGGCGTTACATTCGCCGCGACGAGGGAACGGCCAGGATCATCGTCGGCTGCTTTCCCTGGAAGCTCCTCAACGCTCAGCGAGAGCCGGCGCGTGGGCACTACGTGGGTGTGCGAACCTTACCGAATGGTCAAATCGTCGCGCAGGTCTCGTTCTTCTTTGATCTGCAATACACGATCTGGCTCTCGCACACTCCGCTGGCGACGGTCCTCAAGCTGCCGAACTTCAACCACATCTTC
>CAZWQH010000009.1:14274-31739 GCA_964635815.1 uncultured Sandaracinaceae bacterium | reverse complement strand
TCCGTCCAAATCCATATATTCCCTGAGACTGTCCGTAGTCGGCCTCAGCGGTTTTGACGAAGCGTGCGCCTGGCCGCGTCGATACGAAAGTTAGGTACGGTGTCTCCGCGCGGTCGACGATGCTCCGATGCATCGAGCGCCGCGCCGCGCCCACTCGCTTGTTGACAACGCGTGCGAATCGTCGCTGCGCTCCGGCGCGTCGCGCATCCTGGGTTCCAACGGGGCTTGGTCGACGCGGATTCTCCGCGCGCGTGGTCGTCGATGTCGCTGCAACAAGGCCTGCGAGCGCGAGACTCACGCACATTGCAAGAACGGTGGAGACGGAGTGTCGCGTTGAGTGCATGGCGTTGTGGGTGCAGCTGACGTGCCACGACGCCACGATTGCCGAGGGTCGCAACACCTAGAGATCTCGTGCGAATGACCGCCCGGATGTCGGGCCGGCGCGCGAAGGCCTTGTGGTCGATCAGCCAGCTCGCCCGTCGCGTTCTAGTCGGTCGTTAGATCCTGTCAGAAGAAATGCGCCCCAAAAAACAGGTCTTTTTAGGTCCAACGCAACTCGGTGCAGCTGTCACCTGCGAGATCCTTGGCGGCACGCAAACTGCTTTGTGTAGGAACCGAGAGATCATGCATCCGTTCTTCGACACCGATGGATCCCGCGTTCTTCGCAAGCTCATTTCACTCGCTCTGTGTTTGTCGCTCGCGGGCGTGTCTTGGTCTGCAAGTGCGGACGATCCCGATCCGCATCCTCTGAGCGTTTGGCGTCACAGCCCGAGCGCAAGCGTCCAACGTGGACGTACGCGGGATTTTGGTCTCGACGAATTCCCTGATGCGACGACGCGAAACGAGACCGAGCTCCAGGCGAGCATCGATCTCGAGCGCCTTCCTGTGGCGGTCGAACGCATGGAAGCGCTCCGCACCGACTCCATCGCAGCGGCACGCGTGTTTGGTGCAGGCTATCGCGTCGTGCGCCTCAACAAACTGCCGCGCGATGTATGGGACCAGTACCTCGATACGGAAGATGGGCTCCTCGCTTCGATCGGCGCTTCGCTGCGCCTTCGTACGGAAAACGGAACGACGCAGATCAACTTCAAGCCGCCCGGAGGAGTGCGCTACACGAACGGAATGGCTCACCGGGTCGAAGCGGGCATCACTGTTCCAGCGGCGCAGCTCCGCGGGACGCGGCCGACGCAACGACTCCTTCGCTTTCTTCGGAACACGCGCCTGCGGGACAACCCGTTACGAGAGCTTGCCGCGATCACCGGACGCAGCGTAGACGAGTTCTTCAACCCGCAGGTCGATGCGCGTCAAGAACGTCACATCTACGAGGTTCAACGATTCGAGCAGGGTAGCTGGGTGAAGGTTTCCGAAGTGACTCTGGACCGCGTTGTGACTCGTGACCCTTCACACCCGGACGTCGAAGAGGTGTTCGGTCGAGTGGAAGCAGAAGGCGAGCATGTAACCACGGTTCTTACGCCAACCCAACGCGCAGCTCTAATGCGTGCGCGCGGCGTGCGTCCGCATTCCGCGCGAGACGCGGCGAATGCTCAGCACGCAAACAGTGAAGACGTCCAGAACATCCACCGCATCGCGGACGCCCTCTCGGGATACCTTGAAGTTCAATCCGCAGGCGAGAGCAAGTACGCGCAAGCCCGATCAACACTGGCCCGGTCACTCGCCGCGCGAGGGCGCACAACTGCGCTAGTGCGCCGTCCGGTTGGCTCGCCTGCGTACCGTGTTCCTGGTGTCCGCCGGTCAGGACCCCGTCTGCCGCGTCTGCCCGTTGCGCGTGGAGCGCCTCGGTGACCACGCGGGAAATGAGTGTCATGCGAATGCTGGCCAAGACATCGACCCGTATGGCGTTACTCGCCGTGCTTTGGTTTGTCATCGCTCCGGCTTTCGAGGCGAGCGCGCAGTACATGGCGCATCACACATCGCCTCGTGTGACCCCGCGCGTTCGCAACGGTCGCGTAGTCGGCGTGCGCATTCGAACAACGCTACGAAAAGCAAACTACATGTACTCGCAAGTCGCGCTCGTCTTGCTTACGACCGGGAACCTTCCCGAGAGTGATCGGACCCGTAACACCTCCACCGCGCCACATCGCTTGATCGTGGGGGGCATCGGCGAGCACGCCAATAGCCCATACGTGCGGTATCGCTCGGCTCAGCATGAGATTCCCACGGAGAACACCGACGTCACGCTTGATCTCGACTACGGCGACGGGCCGAACGATCTGCGTCCCGGTGAACGCGTGGAGCTCGCGAGCGCGTGGACGCCTGGGGACTACGTGCACGTGTGGGGATACTCGCCCGTGAACAACGACCCCGGTAGTATCTTCACTCTGCCGGGACAGCCTGCAACGCGGCCCGCCGCAACGCGCACTGCTTCTGCGGTGAGATCAGAGGCCGCTCGTGTTTCACGAGCTGCTCGCGCCGGAACACCGCGGAAAACAACTCGTGCGCCACGCGCTCGTCGACGTGCCGCGACCGCCGAGTGACGGATTCACGGGTTACTCGTAGCGACCGGGGTGAACGGGATCACGACGCGCGTTTCTCGCATACGTAGAGCGACCACTACGCCCGACGCAAACGTGAGCGCTGCGACGAACCACATCGCAAACGGAACACCGAGTGAATCCGCGATCACGCCCGCGAGCAGAGCACCGATCGCATACCCGAGGTCACGCCAGAATCGATACACGCCGACTGCCGAGGCGCGCCAAGAAGGGTGCGCAACGTCTCCGATTGCAGCGAGCAATGTCGGATATACCATCGCGGTGCCAACTCCGAGCAGAGCCCCACCGAGAGCAAATCCAGCGAACGCCGATGCGATCGCAATGACGCCGATCCCTACGGCCTGAGTCCACATGCCGACGGTGATGAGCCATTTTCGTCCGACACGGTCCGACCACGCGCCCGTCACCAACTGAGCAAGCCCCCAAGTCGCCGGGTAGACGGCGGCGAGCGTTCCGATCTGGTCTAGATTCATTCGCGCGGCTGCGAAGACGAATGGAAACAGGCCCCACGCCATCCCGTCGTTCAGGTTGTTCACCAACCCCGCTTGGCTGACGCTCGAGAGATCAGGATCCGCGTACGTTGTTCTCCGGAACACCTCCCGTTGCGTGAGGGAAACGTCTGCTGGGTTCTGGCTTGGCCTTGTGCTCGATTCGAGGGCGGCGTGCCCTCGCGTTTCGCGCACTACGAAGGCCGAGAGGCCAAAGCCGATTGCCACGAAAACAACGCCCAAGTAAAACGGCTCCGGACGAAGTCCGTAGCGAGCAGCGATCATCCCAGTGGCGAGTGCGCTCCCGGCGACTGCGAAGTACCCGGCGAACTCGTTGAGACCCATCGCAAGACCACGTTTGGAAGGTCCCGCGAGATCGATCTTCATGATCACCGTCGTGGACCAGGTGAGGCCTTGGCTGATCCCAAGGAACACGTTCGCGACGAGCATCCATTCCCAACTGGGCGCCCACATGAGCAAGAAGGGAACGGGGGCGGCGAGTATCCATCCGCCGACCAGAACATGCTTACGACCAAAGCGGTCTGATAGACGTCCGGCCAGGTAGTTGGTGACAGCTTTGGTAACACCAAACACCACGATGAACGAAAGGACAGCGGTCTTCGCGGCGAGGTGGAACTCGTTCTCCGCGATTGCCGGGAGAATACTGCGTTCCATTCCGATCATCGCACCGACGAATGCGTTCACGAGCACGAGCAATGAGAACTGCGCGAGGTTTTCGCGCAATCCCAAACGACGCTCACGGCTTGTGGTCGTCAACACGGCCGCTGCGTAGCACTAGTGCGAGCAACCGGCAGCCGCTCGCGTTGCAGCTACTCCTCGGATGGCCGCTGCGTTGGACGAGCTTCGTCGTCGGGGCAGATCCAAATGGGTCTTAGACAGCACCAGCAAACGGTCTAGCCGGCCGATTGGGTGCGAGGAACGCTGCGGAGGCAAAACCTGCGGGAACCGATAGGAACCAAAGCCACACGAGCCGCTCCCATTTTCCCGACGTCCCAAGCTCCAACGCGAGCGAAATTATCATCCATCCAATTACGCACGCGGGAACGAGCCACCACAGCGTGCGCCACTGCGGACGCGGCGCCTCCGTTGCTGCAGAACGACGCCGGACGAACACGCCCAACCCCAACGCGAGCATCAACGGCGCGTAAAGTATGAGAATCATCCCGGAGGGATCAAAGAAGGACATCGCACCCAGCACAGCCGGAACTACAAGCGCCGGCACAATGTTCTTCCAGCTCATGCGCCGAGACGTTGCCGATTTTCACGAGCGCTGCATAGATGTATTCCAGTCCATGGCAGCTATCGCTCAAAAGCTCAGTCGCCCGGCGCTAGTCGCTGCAGTAGTCCTGGCAGTGATCGGCGTGGTGATGACCGGGTGGGTCTTGTGGATGGTTCAACCCGTGAGCGACGCAGCGCGCAGAGGTCCACGCGTGCGCGCAAACGGGCTTCGTCTGCGAGACGATGTCTATGCGCTTGCGAAGCCCCGCGACGTTTCGAACACGAAGGCGCTCGACGAGACCGCCGCATACATCGCCGCGCGGCTACGTAAGCTCGGATATCAACCAGTGGACCAACCGTACGTGGTCGATGGACGCACGTACCGAAACGTCAGTGTAGTGGTAGGAGATGCGGCTGCCGCGCGTGTCGTCGTAGGGGCGCACTACGATTCATGCGAAGCAAAGCCCGCGGCGGATGACAATGCGAGCGGCGTCGCGGTCGTGCTTGAGCTCGCACGCCTTTTCAAAGAGCATCCCGCGCCAGGAACACTCGAGCTGGTTTTTTGGACTCTCGAAGAACCACCGATCTTCCGAACCGCGAACATGGGAAGCGTTGTCCACGCGACTTCCCTCGAGCGATCAGGCGTGAAGGTCCGCGCGGCTCTCTCGATCGAGACGGTCGGCTACTACCGGAGCGAGCCCGGGACGCAGCACTTCCCCGTTCCGTTCATGTCTGCGCTCTACTCGGACCGTGGGAACTACATCGCGCTCGTATCCAATCTCGGCAACGCGGGGCTCGTGCGCGATCTCAAACGCGCCATGCGAGCAACGCGCACGATCGCCGTGCACAGCTTCAATGCACCAGAGTGGATCCCCGGAATCGATTGGTCCGATCATGCCAGCTACTGGCAGCATGGCTTTCCCGCGGTGATGGTCACGGACAGCGCGCCGAATCGAAATCCAAACTACCACCGAGACACCGACACGCCGGACACGCTGAGCTATCCGCACATGGCGCGACTCACCGAGGCACTCTTCGAAGGTGTTTGGGCGCTGAGCGACAGAGCATCGTGACGGAGTTACGCCCGAAGTGTCATGCACGCTTCTCGGAGGATGCGCGCTTGGGCGCCTGGGACTCAGCCTTCAAGACCCGGACGAGCTGATCCAAAGTTTTCTCCCAACCCTGCTGGGTCCTCTCCCTGTGCTCGGCGAGCACGCGGTCATGTGTGAGAGTGAGATCGCACGCGTTATCGACGGACTTGAGCTCAACGGTTGCGAGCGTGACCTGTTTCTCGGCCGGCTCGTTGAACGACGCCTTCCCGACTTGAAGCGTGAAGGAGAGCACTCGTGGGCGATCGACCTCGATGTAGCGGCCGAAGTGCTCCATTTCCCCGTCCGCGCGCTTTTCTACGATGCGAAAGAGTCCGCCTAATCGGGGGTCGATTTCAACCTCGATCATTTTTCCTGTGGGCGTCGCGAAGAGCCACTTGCGGGCGACCTCGGGTTTCAACCATGCGTCGAAAACGCTCTCGACTGAGGCATTGATGCGACGCTCGATGCGCACGGTGACATCGTCATTGTCGGCATTCATAGGAATATTTCGTTCGAGCGAGTGATCCTTCCGCAGCTTTCGGATACAGATGCAAATAGGGCGCCGGCTCTGCGGCGGTGCGAGACGCCGCTGCAGAATGTGGTACGCGTTCGACATGACCCACGCGACCATCACCGCGAGTGGAAAGTGCTTGTGCGGCTCAGTGGCGTTCACGAGTGAAGGCGTCTCCACCGACCATCACGCGTGTCACTGCTCGATGTGTAGAACGTGGTCCGGGGGTGCACCGTTTTTGGGGACGCACGTAGAGAGGGTCACGTTCGAGGGCGAAGAAAACGTGGTTCGCTTCCAATCCTCGGAATGGGCCGAGCGTGGCTTCTGCAAGAAGTGCGGAACATCGCTGTTCTATTTCTTGAAGCCGAACCAGTCCTATACGATGAGCGTCGGCGCGTTCGACGACGTCACCCCGTTCAAGCTCACGAGCGAGATCTTCATCGACCAGAAACCCGCAAACTATTCACTCGCCGGTGAACGAGAGCGCGTGACCGAGGCCGAGGTGTTTGCGAAGTACGAATCGAAGTAGGTGGAAGCGATGCTTCTGCGCAATCCGGCTGAAGATCAAGTGTTCGAGTCGCTCGTCGAGCTCGACCTCGCATCGCCAAACGGTGATTTCCGAACAACGTTGCAACGGCTGGAAGAGCCGATGGCTGGGAAGTACGTGCGACGGATCGAAGCGTGGTTGGAGATGGCGGCGGGAATCGAGGCTCGATCGCTCGGAGCTCCGTCATCAACAGAGTTACCGAGTGGGTCGAGCATCGGACGCTCGGTCTCGCACCCCAAGTTCGGGCGCGGCGTCGTTCGGGCGGTCGAGATCGGTGGGAGCGTCTTGCTCACGGTCGAGTTCGAAGAACACGGCGTCAAACGAATCGCTGAAGGGTTCGTAACTTACGGTTCGTGAGACCTCATCTACGCATCGTTCGACACAAACCATCGTTCTCAGTGCTCACCTTCTAAGGTCCTGACCGCTCCTTACGGCGCAGGTCGTTTCGATCCAGTGCACGGGAAGCCCCTGGAGCCAGATCGGCGTTTCTTCGCGAAGATCCGCGAAATTGTCCCGCAGTAACCGCGCACGTTTCTGGCAAAGACCGAAAACGTCGCGGTCGGATTCTTGCGAGGTGGCTGCCTGGAGAACGCTGATGCAAACCAAAATTACTTCGTCCCTCGTGGGACTGCTCATAGTCATGGCGACCTTGGTATCGAACGTCGCGTGTACGAAGTTGTCGTCCGATCCCTCCGGCGTGGACGACGATCTTCTCTCGGAGGACGAGCGTGCTGATCGTGCTCGACGACGCAGCGACGCGGGCCCACGCCCATACCCAGACGCAGGGTTCACACACACGTACGACGCGACGACGAACTATCCGGAACCTGATCCCTATAGAACCGACGCGGGAACGATCGACTTTCCGGAGCCCGATGCATACAGAACCGATGCGGGAACGATCGACTTCCCCGAGCCGGATCCCTGGCCTGCGCCCGACGCCGGAATAACTGATTTCCCTGAGCCTGATCCCTGGCGTCCGATTCCGTCCGATGCCGGACCGCGTCAATACCCAGACGCGAGTCGCACACCACCCGTTCCACAGTCGAACGACGCGGGGCCGCGCAATCCATACGACGCCCGAGCCGCGTGGCACTGAACACCGTAACGCCCGAACACGAGTCGCCCGCATAAAGCGGACACACGAGGCACGTTTGCTCCTGTGAGGGGTCGATCGCATCGATCATCTACGGCACGTAACGTGCTCCGTGTCCCGCATGCCGCTCAAGCGTGTTCTCGGACTCTCCGGTCTCACGTTCTACGGAGTCGGCATCATTCTGGGTGCCGGCATCTACTCCGTACTAGGAGTGGCCGCGAAGTACTCTGGCGAAGCTCTCTGGATCAGCTTCGCATTGAGCGGCGCGGTCGCGCTCGTTACTGCGTTCTCGTACGCGGAGCTCGCCACCACGTATCCGAAGGCAAGCGCGGAGTTCACCTATCTGCGCCAGTCGTTTCCCGAGTGGCCAAGCATCGGACTGGTCACGGGGCTACTTGTCGCGCTTTCGGGTGCGGCCACGACGGCTACCGTTTCGATCGCATTCGCGGACTACATGCGTTTGTTCGTCGATGTGCCAGCGCCCGTGGTGGCGTCCATCCTGCTCGCAGCGGCAGCTGCGCTCAACATCGTCGGTGTCAAAGAGTCCGGCTGGGTGAACATGGTCTTCACGTTGCTGGAAGCGGGAGGCCTGGTGCTCTTCATTGGCCTCGGTGCGACGTCCGAAAAATTTGCAGATGTGTTCCTCTCCACGCCGAGCATCGGTGTTGCAGCAGGCGCGGCGCTCGTCTTCTTTTCGTTTCTCGGTTTCGAAAACATCGCCAACCTTGCGGAAGAAGCGAAGCAGCCCGTTCGCGACGTGCCACGGGCAATCTTCCTCAGCCTCGCGATCTCCACCACGCTCTACGTGTTGGTCGCGGTTGCGGCAGTCGCGCTCATGGATCCTGCCGCGCTCGCGAACGCTCCTGCGCCGCTGGCAGACGCTGCGCGACAGCACTCGAAGAGCATCGCGGGTGCGCTCGGCGGAATCGCGCTGTTTGCCACGGCCAACACCGCGCTTGTCTCCGTCCTGGTCGCCAGCCGTGTCCTGTTCGGAATCGCCAGAGAGAAAGATCTGCCCGCTCCGCTTGCCAAGATTCTCCCTAAACGGAAATCACCATGGGTCGCGACGTTGGTCGTGACAGCGGTAGCCGCCTCGCTGCTCCCATTTGGGAAGGTAGGCATCATTGCCAGCGTCTCGTCGTTTGCGTCTCTGCTCGCATTCGCCGCGGTAAACGTCGCACTCATAGTGCTTCGCTACCGCGAGCCCGACCGTGAGCGCCCGTTTCGAGTGCGCGGCGCTATCGGGAAGTTTCCAATTCTTCCGGCGGTTGGAGTCGTCACCACACTGGGCGTGGCAACGCAGCTCGAGCCCAAAGCGCTGCTGAGCGGAGTGATTGTGCTTGGAGTGTTTGCTGCGTACGCCGGTATTTGGTCGCGCGTGCGCTCTAAATCTAGTGACGGGAGAGAGACTTGAACTCTCGACCTCGGGCTTATGAAACCCACGCTCTAACCACCTGAGCTACCCCGCCGAACTGAAAGGAAGGCGCGCAGTATAGGGGGGCGCGAACGACAGTCAAAGTCTGCGATTTGGCGAACAATCCCGACGTATTTGCCACATGTAGATGCAAGGCTGCGTCAGCCCATTCTCCGACGCCGGCAACAATCTCGCCTCACGGCATGCATGATTTCAGGCGGTTTTCAAGAAACGCCCTCCCTCGGTCTCGAGGCCCGCGTCTTGCCTTTCGCATGCGGAGGCTCCTGCCATGACATCTCACGCAACCAAGTCGCTTTGGGCCGCGACTCATGAACCCACTTCGTACCCAAAGCTACAAGGTTCCACCAAGGCGGACGTCGTAATCATTGGTGGTGGCATCACAGGTCTTACTGCAGCCCTCGTTCTAGCCGAGGCAGGAAAACGAGTCGTGTTGGTCGAAGCCCGCGGACTTGGATCTGGCGCGACCCTCGGAACCACTGCGCACATCACAGAGGCGCTCGACGTCGGATACGCGAAAGTCGAGACGGCGTTCGGTAAGGACGCTGCAAAGCTAGTCGCCGCTTCGTCGCGAACCGCGATCGAGCACATCGCTGCACGTGTCGATGCGCACAGCATCGATTGCGGGTTCGAACGGGTGCCCGGCTACCTGTACACGGAACGGAAGGAAGAGCTGTCCACTCTAGTCGCTGAGCAAACGGCCGCGATACGCGCAGGCGTCCGCGTCGAGCGAGCAACGAATGTTCCGCTCCCGTTCGCGGTTGCCGGAGGCATTCGCTTCGACGATCAGGCGCAGTTCCATGTTGGCCGCTACCTCGATGGAATTGCTCGCGCCGCAACCAGTGCGGGAGCTCGTATTTTCGAGAACAGCCGTGTGCTGGCGGTCGATGACGGTGACCGTTGCGTGGTTCACCTGGAGAACGGCGGATCCGTAGCCGCGCGAGCAGTCTTCTTTGCGACGCACACACCGCTCAATCGATTGCTGCTCCAAACGAAGCTCGCCCACTACCAGTCGTATGCGATGTCGTTTCAAAACGTAGAGCTTCCCCGCGCTCTGTTCTGGGACACGGAGTACCCGTACCACTACCTCCGGTCCGTAACGATCGACGGAACGCCGCACGCTGTCGTAGGCGGCGAAGATCACAAAACCGGAACAGAAACCAACTCACACGTGCACTTCGACAAGCTTGCCGAATACGCGCACGTGCGTCTGGGAGTCATGGATCCACAGACACAGTGGTCTTCGCAGGTGATTGAGTCCGTGGATGGCCTTCCGTTGATCGGAAGAAACTCGATGTCGAAGAACCTTTACGTAGCAACTGGCTACTCAGGAAATGGGATGACCTTCGGGACGATCGGCGCGATGCTCGTATGCGATCTCATCTTGGCTCGGACGAATCCGTGGGAAGTGCTCTACGAGCCCACGCGCATCAAAGCGGCCGCAACGGGAACGTTCTTGAAAGAGAACACGGACTTTCCGGTTCATCTGCTCGGCGACCGTCTCGAACCGGCCGCAAGCTCAGTTGCGTCGCTCAACCCCGACGAGGGAAAGCTGGTACGGGTGAAGGGCGAGCGGCTGGCCGTCTACCGAGACCGGGAAGGTCGCTTGCGCGCGGTCTCTGCTGTCTGCACGCACCTTGGCTGTCTGGTGAAGTTCAACGATGCCGAACGGACGTGGGACTGTCCTTGCCACGGCTCGCGCTTCGATACCGATGGTGCCGTCCTCGCCGGTCCGGCCATTCATCCCCTCGCGCAGCGCGATGTTAGCGACAGCCCAGCTCAACAACCGGTGGATCGCGCCGACGCGCCCGACGACGAGACGTCTCCGTTCGACCTCGTTCACCGCACACTTCCGAGTCGTTAGATCTGGCAACGAGTAAGACGCAGCGCAAACTCGCGGTGCGCCGTCTTTTAACGTGGCGCTAAGACGGGGAGCGCTTCCCAGTTTGATCAACGCATACAAGGCGCTGGTTATGGTTCGCGCCTGAGCTGCGCACCGCGCGTGTGTGTTGATGCTCGGGCTTGCCTTGAATGGACCAGTAGCGCGAACTAGCCATCGCGCATGAAGCAGCACATTACCCAACTCGCACTTTCGATCCTCTTCAGTTCCGCTGTCGCGAGCTGCGGAAACAACGCCTTGAACCGCGACCAAGTCACCACCATCCCCTCCGGAACGGCAACGGGAATGCTGTTCAGCGGTCGATATCCGATCGAACGCATCGTCACCTCATGCTCCGGGAAATGCAGCGCGAAGTACTCCGGTGCGATCATCAGCGTCTGCGACGTCGGGATGCGGTTTACGGAGACGATCACCGTCGAGCAGACCGACGGCAAGGTCAACGTTCGATCCACGAGCGTCCCGCCGCTCTACACCGGCGGCATCTACGCGGACGGTTCGTTCGAGATCGGCGGATACGCAACTCAGTACGGCGGGATCATTACCGCGACAGCACGCGCTAGCGGAACGATCGTCAATGGGCGCCTTTCTGCGGCGGCACAGTCCCGCATCACTGGCCAACACGATGGCGAGTCGGTGGACTGCACCGGTGCGATCGAAATCCGCTCGACCGGATCGAAGCTCTCTGGGAGCGACGACGACTGATAGCGGATCTCTACCGCTTCAGGTTCCTACGGGACACTCGGTGGTCATCACGAACACGTCGAACGCTCGACCCGTCTGTTCTGCAGTGGTGTAGCCGCTCGGCTCTGCGTGCGGTTGCGTCACGGGCGTGCCCATCGGAATCCGGATGCTTCCGCCCGTGTAGACGCCCGAGGTAACGAGCGGGCCATAGTAGTTTTGCACGCTGCGGACCTCGTACCGTGTTCCTGCAGGGATCAGCCCGTCGAAGTTGACGCTGACCGTCGCGAGGTCCTCGTAATTGTAGACGATGATGTGCGAGCGATTTGCCTCGTGCCGATTGGATCGAACGTAGATCTCGTTGGTTGTGGGTAGCGAAGAGTGTTCCGTGAATCCGGGGACCCCGGCCCACCCCATGTTCATGACCGTCCCGAAAACACGATTCGCTGAAACGCTGATCGTGCCGGTGATCGGACCGTGAATCTCGAGGTCCGACATGAAAATGTTTCGCTCGATCGTCACGCCGACCGTGTCGTTATCGCCGAGGCGCGAGAGAACTGAACCTCGTTCCCGCGCCCAGTGGAAGTTGTCGTTGAACACCAGCCCGCTCACCGGACGCGACCCGTGATAGTAGTCCCGCCCGCCTGCTCGAGGACCTGGACCCGCCGTGCCGGTGTTGAAAGACACGTTGCCTATCCAAGTCATATTTTCGACGTTCCCGTTCTCTGTGTATTGATGCGTGCCGTATCCGTAGCCGCCCCAAACGATGTTCTCTTCGAAACGCTTACGTCCGGTGAGATTCTGAGTGTAGATGCCGTGGCCGTGCCCACGATCCGAGCCCTCGCATCCGTTCTGGTAGACGAGGTTGCCGTACACCTCCGCATCGATCGCAGAACCCCACGCGCTGATGCCTTGGCCGGTGTCGTGAATCACGCTGTTGATCAGCTTGAAACCCGGCTGCGGTGTGGCTCCAACGCTCGAAGAGCCCCACCCGATGCCGGGGGGATTCGTCGTCGTCTCGCACACACGCGTCGCAGGACGTCCGGCGATCTCGAGCCCCCAAAACCAAACGTCGTGAGACCACGGCAGACCGTAGATGACATACGGGCCGGTTCCGCTGCTTACGAGCGACGCTCGTTCACCGGGGACAGCACGAAATACGATCGGCGCTGAACTCGTCCCTGCCACTCCAACGCTGTACTCACCCACGTACTCACCGCCGTGGATCCATACCGTCGCGCCGGCCGGTATTGTCACGTCGCCGTGCACGGCGGCGCCAAAAGGCCATGGGTTCGCAAGACTTCCGTCGCCGGTCGCGCGCCCCGTCGTTGTGACGTGAAACTGCATGCCTGTGGTTGGCACGCTGCACCTTCGTACCGCGCCCGTGTCGCCTACCGGGGTCACCGCGTCCACCGGTGCGTTCGAATCTCGCAGGAGGGGTGTGTCACTCGAGACGCTGGTATCGACGACTGCGTCTGGGGGCGAAGCGTCGTTGCCCGGCGCGCGGGCGTCGTTGCCGATTGAAGCATCCGCGACCGACGCGTCCGCGAACGGGGCATCTGAGAGGGACGCATCGTTCATCTCGCTTGGTGCGCTCGAGCACGCGAGAGCAAACAAACAGCTAGAGGCGATGAGATCGGACTTCATGCGCGTCAGCGTAACATCGTCTAGCCGTCGACTTGAAAGCCCCCGCTTCGGAACACGTACCGGATGTCTTGGATCTGAACGCTCGTCTCCACACGGTTCGAGCAAAACTCTCCCTCGTCGTCGGCAGCTGCGGTGCGCGAGATGCGCCGCGTCGACAGACGAACCGTCACGACGCTCGATGCGGGATCTTGCGTAACCGACTCCACCGCCGTTTCAGCGCTTTCTCCGCACGTGGTCACGTACCCAATCGCGCGCGGTTGAGTGAAACCCCGCTCCGTGAGGAATCCGCATTCCCCGTAGTACTCGCCTTGTTGTCCGTTGGCGGTGCAGAGGAAGAGGGAATCATTGCCGTCCGGCTGCACCGCCCGAAAAATCTTGTCGAAGCCGTTTGCTGAAAGCACTTCACCAGCGACCTCGTACTGACCTCCGGTGCGGCGCATTAGAACGATGGCTTCCTCACCGCCGGCGCGCCCTTGATCCGTGGGCACCTTGAGAAAGACACTCTGCGTCGATCCCAGGAAACGTCCCGTAGCAATCGGAGCGATGGTGGGAGGAGATTCGCAGACGGAAGGATCGAGCGAACCGTTTTCGCATCGAGATGCGTGGTCATGCCGGTACGCCTCGATCGCGAAGTCTGCTTCGTTCTGGTCGACGAGTGCCCTGGGCAATTCCGAAGCCGACGACCTTACGGCGTGGGAGCGACGCATTCGGGGGGCGCTCGCTGGCCCACCGCCACACACGGATAGAAGTAGGAACAGCGCCGTCTTTACGTCAGATGCGCGCGTCATGCAGTTCTAGACACTTTCGCGCGCGAGCCTGCGCGCGCCCACGGAGGCTATCATCCACGCAATCGCGAGCAGAGAGAAACCGAGCACCGCGGGGGCCAATGATTCGCTAATTCCCGTCATCACGATCAACGCGAGATCCGGACTGTGGGCCCATTCGGGGTTCTGCGGAACTTTGGAACCGACGGCTGCGAGATTCATCGCAACCCCGCACAGCACAGCGAACACCGTGCCGGTCGTGAGCGATCGTAGGACCGGCTCTCGTGAAGTACGTGGTTTGATGGCGGAGGCTATCGCGAGCCCCAATGTGGCGGCGGAAAATCCGAGAACGAAAATCATTGACCAGCCACCCGATTTGAAAAACTCCATTCGATCTCCTTGTGTGACTTCTTGTACAACGCTCGCTCGGTTCGTTCGTGACCAAGATTCGCGTGGAATCGGCGACGGAACGAAACCCACGATTCGTTGTCACAACCTTTCGAGCTGCGCGTTGTTATCACGGATGCACGAAACTGAGATCGTCGCAGGCTTGCGACGAGCGGACCGCGTCGCATTTCGAGCGGCGTACGACGCGCATAGAAACGCCGTTCTCTCGTTTCTGATCCGCCTGACTCGCTGCAGATCTCTCGCGGAAGATCTGGCTCAAGAGACTTGGGTTCGCTTGGCTCGACGAGCTCCTCACTTGCACGTGGATACCTGCCTTCGCGCCTTCCTCTTCACCGTTGCGCGGAACCTGTTCGTGAGCCATCGAAGAGCGGCCTCGCTCGATCGCGAAGGTCTTGAGCAACTTGGATTCGCGTCGTCGGACACGACTAGCTCTCCTCTCGACGAAGCATCTGCGAACGAAGCTCGACGAACCATTGAAGGGGTGCTGGCACGACTCCCACACGATCAAAGAGAGTCGGTGCTTTTGATTGTGGTGCGCGGTTTCACGTACGAAGAAGTCGTTCAGATGACGGGGGCTTCCGAAGAAGCGCTGCGGAAGCGTGTGTCACGCGCGCGTGCGGCGATCAGCAACGCCCTCGAATGGAAAGGGGGGCGCGCATCACGCCTCTACGCCCGAGTCGAGCCTGCGTTCGTAAGCGCGGTCGCCGGTATTCAACTCCTATGGACCACGCTCAACCTAGTCGAGCTACTCGGCTGAGCTTGGTCGAGCAACGAGGTAGCGCGCGATGCCCAGCGCAACAGGACCGACGTCCACGCTTCCGACTGCCGGGGTGTACTCCGCGATCCAGCGTTCGTTTGTGCCTGTCACGGGGTTGGTGACGGTTCCCGTGAATGTGACGAGCGATTGCAGCTGCGGTTCTAGCTGCCCGGGCACGCGATCCAAAGTCGTCTGAAGACGAACGCGAACTTCATTCGGCCGTGTCCCCGGAGCCCATCCGAGCTGAGTCAGCACATGGAGCGCGCCGCGGCGAACAGCTGGGCTCCGCGAGGTGTGTCGAAGCGCGCGGACGACCGCGGTGCGGCGTGCCTCGGTCGCGCGCGGCGCCTGCATCCGTCCGTCGAGAGCCCGGAAACGCACAGTACTCAGATGAGCCACCGCTCCCGCCTCGTCGTTTGGAATCAGTCGAGGAGCAAGCTCTCCACGGTTGGCATCTGTGGCCCCGTCCGCGGTGGCGAGCCCTTGAGGAAGCACCACGATCCCCGTGTTCCCGAGAATCTGGTTGTACATCTCTCGTGTCTCCAATGTGTTGTCCTGCATCAGAGTCTGAAGCTGCGCATCAGCTTCGATCGGTTGAGTCTCCGTGCTCCACGGCGCTCCCCTGTCCAATCGCTGACGGCTTACGAGTGAGTGCGAGACCATTCGCGCCAGGCGCATCGCCTGCGTACGAGATCCATGAAACGTATGCTTCACAGCAACGTTCGTCCGTCGTGGGGAACTAGCGGTCGCGTTTGGATTCTCGAACGCGATGCTGAAGTGAACCGTCGTCGACCCATCCGAGTTTCTGTAGGTCTGAGCTACGCGCGCGCTCTCGACGACTCCAGTGAATCGCGGCAGGCCTTGCTCGGCGGCTGCGAGCTCGGCATCGCGCTGCACGGTCAAGGCGACACTGTGCGCGAGTGGGGAAGGTCGTAGGCGCGCGAGCCGATTGACGACCGTTCTACGTTGCCCTCGCGAGAGCATGCTCCCCGAGTAGCGAACACCATCGCGTCCCGCGAAGAAGACGTTACTCACGGAACGCTGCGCTTCGTCGATCCTCGTGGCGTCGATTGGTATCCGCGCGCCCGAGGCTTCAACGACCACGTTTGGAGTGGCACCTTCTACTCCTGCTACCGTGTTCACGAAGCCGCCATTGCCACTCGCGAACAGTTGGTTCACCAGCCGGCTCGTGATCGGGCGTCGAACGGACGCTCGCTGTCCAGGTACGCGAGTTTTCCCAAGCGGGTTACGCAGAAAGCGATGGAACATACGCCGCGTGGTGGTGGTGCTCAGTCCCCCGCGCGGAAGCGGGTTCTCCGCGAACGAAACCTGCCCGAGCGAAAGAGCGAACACGCAACCGATAAGTCCAACTAAACGAGAGATTTTCATGTGCGAGCTCCGTGCCTTCTCGTTGTGAAGGTTGCAGAGTCCGTGCCACGTAAAACGGTCGAGACCGTTCGGAACGGGGAAGTAGTTTAAGCGCGTGGCTGCAGGCTCCAGCAAGCGCGCACGGCGAGGCGAGTGGCCAGATCACGGGCAGGTTGCGCGTTTCAGCGAGTGGCGTTATTAGACGCAACCTTCCGGGTGATTAGCTCAATTGGTAGAGCAGCAGACTCTTAATCTGTTGGCTGAAGGTTCAAGTCCTTCATCACCCACCACCGTCGACGTTCGTACCTGCGAGCTCCTCAAAGCGTCGAACTAGACAGCTCCGAACTAGACAAGCCACCTGGCATGACCGAACGTCCCGCACGGAGGAAACCATGCGAGTCGGAACGTTTCTGAAGGTCGGAATGAAGTTCGTGGTCTGTGGTGTGCTTTCGTTGGTCGCGTCTTGTTCCGCGACTAGCTCGAGTGTTGTTCCAGACGGCGGGGGCGCAACAAGCTTCTCGCGCGGAGCAGTCATCACCACGAGCTCCACATACAGCACATCGCACGAAGGGTCCCGGATCGTGGACGGAGACGTTCAGACGAGCTGGTACGCCGAGTCGGCAGCGTGCACGCGCGATGGAGGCTCCGGCCCGTATGTCTGTACCAACACTTTTGCGGAAGCTCGGCTTTCGCAAACCGTGACGGTCTCTCGCGTTACGATTCGCGGCAATCGCGACTACGAAAGTGGGTACGACATTCACACCGGTCGAGTTTCGATGTTCGACGCAGAGGGCACCATGGTCTTCGCGAGCGAAGTGTTGATCTTCCCCGAGCCGACGCGAGACTTGGTGCTTACGCTTCCAACCCCGCGCGCCGGCGTTCGTCTTGTTCGAGTGACGATCTTGACGAGTGACAACGGCGGACCCGGGTTCTCCGAGCTCGAAGTCAACTGAAGTAGCGGAGGTTAGACCGTTGGCGGTCCGTCGAGCACGTCGTCAGGGTTCAAACGTCGTGACGGGCCGTCCG
>CAZWQH010000009.1:0-14264 GCA_964635815.1 uncultured Sandaracinaceae bacterium | reverse complement strand
CGCTGGTGACGTCGATACAAGCGCGCCTCGGTTGAACGCCTCGAGGCGCGCGGATTGTTTGTCCCGGTCCAGACCTCGCAATCGAACCAAGCCGCGCTCGCCACAGATGTCGAGCTCGGCCTTTCCTTTGGTAACGATGGGGTCACTCACCACGCGGTAGGGGCGCGTGCCCTCGTGCGTTTCGAGTAGCGACCCCGACGAAACGGCCGCACGCGTGAGTGTCAGGTAGGAGTACGTGAGGTCTTCGTATCGAAGGCCAGCACTGCGTGCGCGCTCTCGCAGTGAATCGGGAAACATGAACGGGCGATTCTCATGACACCAGTCGTGCTCGCGAACGAGCATCGGACACGGATTTGCATGCACGCACGGCGCGAAGACGTGAAGCCCAGTTGCGTCGCTGGACGATTTCGCAGCGAATGCATCGCGTAGTTTCATAAGCTCGCGAGTGGAATCACGCAGGGCAGGCTCGAGAATCACGACCGCACCCGTCGGGCTCAGAACGGACACGAAAGAATCCACGAGCTTTTCGCGAGCACCAAGGTCCATGCCCATCTCGTTGACGACGAAGCCGCACACGACGGCATCGACGTGGGTGCCAGTGGATTTCCCGGAGAGCAGTGATGCTGTCGCAGCGACGACATCAGACTCGATCGTCCTGATCGTGCCGAGCTTGATCCCGCGCTCTTTCATCCGCGCTAGAACTTGAGTCGCCAGACGCAGTGTGCGTGGATCGCGATCCACCAACGTGCAGTCGATGCGTTCGAAGCGTTCGCCGAGCACCCACGCGGCGCCCAGTGTCGTCGCTCCAAGCCCAGCTCCCACGTCGAGTAGGGAAAACGAACCGCTCGCCTCTTGGGGCGCCTTCGACGCGATCAATTCTGCGAACGGAAATGTAATCTTAAGGACGTCACGCTCTAGAAAGAACGCGAGTCGGGCCACGAGCTCTGCTTCCGTCGCTCGTGTACCAATCTCACTGCGCCGAAGCGTATACGTTTCGCTTTGCTCACGGATTGCGGCCGCAAGATTCGAAGGCGCGAGCGCGCGCTCTCCAAACTCCGCACGCACAAGGTCTCTCACCACGGATTCGAGGTCCGACAAGAATGTTCTAGGAGAAACGGTACTGGAAGCTGCGTTCACGCACGGAAACGTAGCACGCGAGCCCTTTGGTTTTGGACCTGCTATCTCTGGCGCGTGTCTGCAGTAGATAGAACTTCTCGCTCGACCGGTTTCGCGCCGGAGATAGCAGCGGGCGTTGCTGCGGTTCTCTTCGGCACTGCGCTCTATTTCATCTTCGTGGTCGCGCCGACCGAGCTCCAGATGGGGATCGTTCAGAAGATCTTCTACTTCCACGTCCCGAGCGCGTACTCGATGTACTTGGGGTTCACCGTGTGTGCGGTCGCCTCGGCGGTGTTTCTGCGTACGAAGAGCGAGCGTGCGGATGCGTTGGCGCTCGCGAGCGCAGAGGTCGGAGCTTTGTTCTCGTTCATGTCGCTGACGAGCGGGCCGCTGTGGGCCAAGAAGGCGTGGGGCGTTTTTTGGGTGTGGGACCCTCGGCTCACGACGACCTTTTTGGTTGCCATGATCTTCGTGGCGTACCTCGCGCTAAGGATGAGCGCAGATGACGTGCGCGGTCCGGAGCGAAAGTTCGCAGCGGCGATTGCGCTTTTCGGGGTGCTGAACGTGCCGATCATCCACTACAGCGTTGCAAAGTGGGGAGGCCAGCACCCGCAAGTCATTACCGGATCGGGTCGCGGTCTCGCTCCCGACATGAAGCCCGCTCTTTGGATCGGTTTTGCGTTGTTTACCTGCATCGCGATCGCGTTCATCGCGCTACGCACACGAATCGAGACGTGCTCGCGTGACGCGCGATCGTTGGCGGAGCGGTTGGGGATTGGAGACGATCGATGACTATTCGCACGAGTTGGACGGTGGGTCTTGCGAGCGCAATTGCGCTGGTGGCTAACAGAGCGGCGGCGCAACCAAAACCGGATCCCGGTGCCTTTCGCGCCATGACGGGTCCCGCGACAGAGTCGGTGCCGGGCGGCACCATGATGGTCATCGCCTACGGCATCATCGGCACGCTTTTGCTGCTCTATGTGATCAGGCTTGCTCGGATGGCCGCGAAGAACCGCGAGTTGCTCTCCGCGATAGAAGCTCGTTCAGCGGCTGCGCCAACAAAGACCTCCGAGTAGCCAAGCAGATGCCGACTATCGATCACGTTTTCTACATCCCGGCCATCTTGATGGCTGGGTTGTACGCGGGCTGGCGGCTCGGCATCAATGCGGCGAGGGCCGAGTACGCGCGTCGCGAGCGGGAGCGTCAGAAGTAGTCGCCGCGTGCGCCTCGCCGATCGGTAGCGGACAGGTCACTCCGGTTCCGCCGTGACCGCAATACCCGTTTGGATTCTTCTCCAGGTACTGCTGGTGATAGGCCTCGGCGTAGTAGTAGGGCGCCCAGTCGGTGATCTCGGTCGTGATGCGACCATGTCCCTGCGCGGTCAGCGCGGCCTGATAGCGAGCGAGCACTTCTGCAGCTTCACGCTTCTGCTGGGCATCGTGCGCTAGAACGATCGAGCGATACTGCGATCCGACATCGTTGCCTTGCCGATTGCCTTGCGTGGGGTCGTGGTTCTCGAAGAAGAGACGAAGCAGCTGTTCGTACGTGACTCGGTTTGGATCGTAAACGACGTGAACCACCTCCGCGTGGCCCGTTCCGCCAGAGCAAACTTCGTCGTACGTGGGATTGGGCGAAGATCCACCGGCGTAGCCCACAGAGGTCGAAACGACGCCAGGGGTTTGCCAGAAGTAACGCTCGGCTCCCCAGAAGCAGCCCATCCCGAACATCGCCTGAGCGGTTCCCTGCGGAAAGGGGCCTTTGAGCGACGTGTTGAAGATCGCGTGAGTGGGGGCGGTGGCGATGGGGTTGGAACGGCCTTGCACATGTCCTCGCATACGATCTCCGAATACGCGTGTCGCTAGAAACGTAGCTCCAGTTACGACGAGCGCGAGCGCAATCAATCCAGTCAAAGTCACCGTTTTGTCGGATGTCATGCGCATCAGTCCGGGTGAAACTCGAGCGAGATCGAATTGATGCAGTACCGCTGGCCGGTGGGCGCGGGACCATCGTCGAACACGTGGCCCTGGTGTCGACCGCACACCGCACAGTGAACCTCACGGCGCTCGAATCCAAGAGTGCTATCGACGCGTTCTTCGATGCGTCCCTCTGCGATCGCCTGGGTATACGAGGGCCATCCGGTCCCGGAGTCGAACTTCGCGCTCGAGTGAAAGAGCGGAGTTCCACAGCCCGCACAACTGTAAGTACCGGCACGGTGCTCGTCCCAATACGCGCCGGTGAAAGCGCGTTCGGTGCCTTCGTTGCACATGACTTCATACTGCTGCTCGCTCAAGCGAGCTCTCCACTCCTGGTCCGAGAGAGATCGAAGATTTCGGCCATCGGTTGGCGCCGACTTCTGCGCCTTGGTCGGGGCTCGCTCACGCGCTTGTGCATTCACGGAGCGTTCGCATGCGCTGGAAAGCATCAGAAGTGACACCGCGATTGTGGCTCGCAGACCCGTGCTCGTACTTTTCATCATCGTCCTGCCTAATACGTAGGCTCGTCGAAGATTGTTACGAGGGGGATTGGCTCCTGGATCGATGTTTCGGTTCTAGAACCGAATCACTCCGGAAATCCGGACGAACGGACCCCCTAGGTTGACCGTTCCAAACGCGATATTGCGCGAAGCACCCGCGTTATTGGTGATCGTCAAGTTGGTGTCGGGCGCCAGGGTATAGCCTACCTCGGTGAGGAGACCGAACGCTTGTCGCGAAGTCGTTCTCGCTCGACCGCGTGAAGCCACTTCAGTGCCCGGCCAACGCCCAATCGCACGCAAGCCAGTCACGAGCAGCAACTCGAAGCCAACACCGACCTGCATCTGGAACGAGATCCCGCTCGCGTTGGCCACCCCCGCGAAGGTTTCGATGTCCGCGAGGCCGATCCCTACACGAGCTCGGGGGACGAACCAGTTGGTAAGCTCCCAGCGCAGCGAGCTCGAAGCCATCACTCCCAAGGTGCGGAGGTTCGATCCGCATGTGTACTCGCCGGAATAGTACGAACACCGGTTCTGCGAGACGGGCATGAACATGAGCTCGACCTCGGCAGAGACGATGAGTGGATCGACGGAGCCGATATCGGCGAAGTCGTAACCAACGCCGATGCGCACGTTTGGGTCGACTTGCTCGTCGGTAAAAACACCCACGCGCTCGTCGGTGTGAATCGTCGCGTCGACGCCGAATCGAAGTTGGAATCGTCCGATCCGCGATCGAGGAGGCGCCGCATCTCTTGGGTGCTCGGGCGCTTGCGCGATTCTCGCCGCTGCGTCGACGGTGCTTTCGCGGGTGGATTGTGCGCGAGCCTGCGAGGCCAAAGTTGATGAGATGACGAGAGCGAGCGTGAAGAAGAAGCGGAGACTCATTTTGCAACCTCGTCGAGAAGGCCTTCGGCAAGAAACTCTTGGAGGGTGATCGCGCTTCCCCCGGAAACGAACGATGCCCACCCATTGACGTGTCCGTGATCGAGGAACACGACGTCGTTGTCGAGGATGCCGACCGAGGCCGCGGCAAGTGACTCGAAGCCTGTCAGCTGCTGAACACTCTCGGAGTTGAACGTCACGCGCATGAGAGTGCTGGTGGTGTTGTTGCGAAGAAACACGGAGTCGCCGTACACGCGCAGGGAGTTGTCGGAGTACGTGATCCGGTAGTTGCGAACAAGATTGCGCGCGAGATCCACCGTGAGGAGGTTGCCTTGCTCGGTTGAGCCAATGACGCGGCCTCGCGCGACATCGAGCAAGAGCAGTCGGGTGGGCTCACCCATGTCCATCGTTTCGATGGAACCGAAATCCTGCGCCGCTGCTGCTGCCAAATCGACGAGCGCGATGGAGTCGATCGTGCCGGTGCTACGCGTCGTCAGGATCACCGCGCGATCCTTGGACATGACGTCTCGGGGCGAACGCCCGTGGAAGAAGAACGCTTCGATCGGAGGAGAGAAAAAGCGTCCGAGGACGACATCCTGGACCGTCTCGGTATCGGCGCGCACGAACGCGAGTGGCTCGGTCGCGCGCAGGAGAACGGACAACCGATTGCCCGCCAGGTGCAGGTCTGAAACCGGCGCGCGCATGGGAATCTGGTGAACGGTTCCGCGGAGACGTCCGCTAGAAGTGTCGACATTCAGCACGTAGAGGACCGGTCCGCCGGTGTGGAAGAAGATCTTCCCGTTCGTTCCATCGAACACGACCTTTTTGGCATCCAAAGCGTCGGGTTCCAGCGAGAGTGGGAGGGTGAACTCGCCCGACATAGTTCCCGTCGCATCGAGGAGCGTCACGCTGTTGGTACTTGTGACGATCACCGGAAGGCCCATCCCGCCGAAGCGCACTTCAGTTGGCGCGGCCAGCAAACGCGTTGCCTGGCCAAGCACGGTATCGAGGCGAACGATTCGTGGGTTCGACGCGCTCGATGGTTTACTCAGGTCGAGCCACGCGACCGTGTTGCGAGGGGCGCTGTCCACGGCGATTCCATTGGGTTCGTATCTGCCGTACGCCGAGCGGTATCGAGCATCGTAGGAGTAATCGTCGTAGCGCTGCCAGCTCGTGACGTTGACGTCGCCGATTGTGATGCCGAGGAACGCACCGGCGCCTAGCGAATGGAACTCGAGCGCGCCCAGCGGAGCGTCGTAGCGAGCAAGGGCTCGACCGTCTGCTTCGGACAGAACCTCGATGACGGCTTTTGTCTCTCCGACCCGTTGAGAAGCGACGACGAAGGCGTCGCGATCGGTTGGATGAGCGGCGATCGTGGTCGGGTTTCCGTACGTCGTGACGAGCTTTGTGGCGCCGCGAGGGCTCAGCAGCGTGACTCGGTTTCGCGCGGCGTCCGCGTAGACCACGTTGGAGCGCAGCACAAGCGGCTGAAGGGGTTGTGGCGATGCGATTCTGCGGTTTGGTGTGATACAGGCGCCGCAGGCGAGAGCAGCAATGGTGAGCGACTGCATGATGCCGAGGTTCTTCTTGACGGATTTCATGGGGTCTCCCGGACTGCGCCGTTGAGCTCGAAGCCACTCGCGTTGCGGATGGAGCGCTCAGCAAGCAGGTAGATGGACAGCACCGAGCTTTGCGTGATGACGACGCTCTCTCCGCTCCCGCTCACCGCAACTTGCACTGGTGAGAGTGGGAACGGTGTCGTCGTGATCAGATGAGTGGCGAGATCGACATCGTGAAGGCGGGCTCGGTTGCTCTCGAACGCGAACACTCGCGAACCGGATTGAGCGAGGAATCGCTGCTCAAGCGCGGCGTCCGTGATCTGAAACCTCACGAAAGCGCTGGTTGTGTCGACGACGCTGTAGCCGCTCGACGAGTGCGCAACCAGGAGTTGAAGTCCGTTGCCCGTGAAGACCATCCACGCTGCGCGCTGGTCGATCTCGTAGGTCGTGTGCGCGCCGAGGTTCGTATCGAACACCACGATTCCCTCGTTCTGAGTGGGAGCAACACTCGCATCGTTCGTCACGCCCGCGTCACCGGAACCTGCATCTGCAGGCAGACCTGCATCAGGAACGATTCCGGCATCAACAGCCGGTGTGGCGGGAGCTGTCGTCGCGATTCCAATCGCCCCGCGACTTCCGTCGCTAGACAGCACCATCGCTTCACCGCCCCGGTCGAGTGCGACCCCAAAAGAACGCTCGGTCAGGAGCGACGCGTCAGTGAACCCGGCGGGAATCGGAACGCGGACCACCTTGCCAGCTCGGGCTTGAACTACGAGAGCCGCGCTGCCGTCGGGAAGGACGTCCACGTCACTAACTGCTTCACCCATGGTCAGGGAGACAACGCTTCCGGTCGAGAGATCCACCAAGCGCACGAAGACGCCTTCGCTTCCGATGGCGTACAACGCGCCAGGAACGATTGCGGAGGTTCCTGTGTCGACATCGAAGTCACGTGCTGTGAGCGCCCCGCTCGCGATGGTCCCCTCGAGCGAGAGCTTCGCGACGCCTCGGGCGGATTCGACATAGAGAGCGTTGCCGGCGACATCGAACGTTGCGTCGACGGGGCCTATTCCAACCGTGTGCCGAGTCGCGCGCTCTTGGCCAGCACGAAGATCGAGGAGATGGAATTCCTGGAGTGCCGGGTTCCAAACGACTGCGAAGGCGCCATCCGCTCGGATCTTGATCAAGGGGCGTGAGGTGACGGGCGTCTCTGGAACGATTCGCGTCACCGTTGCGCGACCGTCTCGCAAGCGAATCAGCGCAAAGTCACCGGTGCCCGCGTTTCGAGTGAGGGCGACCTCGTCAGCACCGCTGGTCAGCTGGGCGGTTGTGACCGGATCGGGTCGATCGCCAACGGGTGTGACCACCACGCTTAGCGTGCGCAGATCGATGATGCTGACGTTGTCGTGGAGAGGATTTGCGATGAACGCGTGCGTGCGCCCGATGCCCGGAGTGATGAGCTCGGGCATCCCGCGAGGAATACCGGTGTCGGGCAGAGGTTCTACCCCTGAGTCCCGCGAACCAGATCCGTTGGGACCCACTCCGAAGGCAAGTCGATCTGCAGCGCACGCGGTCCCGAGCAGCAACGCCAGTACGCACGGCAAAGTAAGAAAACGAAGTCTAAGCAAAGGAAGGAGAGTCATATGTTCAATCTCGGACAAAACCGTCGTGCTGCTCGGGACCGCTTTGCGTTGCTGGGTTCTATGCAACGCGTGCGCCAGTCCAGATGAGGTGAAATACGCTTTCATCCCAACGGTCTGTGCGCTAGCACCCGCGACAACCGTGTCGTGTGCGGCTTCCGCGACAGGGCAAGGACGCCATGATCGGATTCAGCTTTACGGACGAACAATCAGCTCTCATTGAAACCGCGCGCAAGTTCGTGCGCGACTCTGTCATTCCTGTTGCTGCGGAGGCTGACCGCGCAAGTCACTTCCCCAAGGAAGTTTACGAGGCCGCGTGGAAGCTCGGACTCGTCGCGCCGGGTATTCCATCCGCGTTTGGTGGTGCGGAGCTGAGCGCGCTCGATCACGCGTTGCTCACCGAGGAGCTCGCGTACGGCTGCACAGGTATTCAGACCAGCATCACTGCGACCACGCTCGCAGCAACACCGATTATCGTCGGCGGCAGCGACGCGCAGAAGAAGAAGTACCTCGGCATGCTGACGGATGCTCCAGTGTACGCGAGCTACGCGACGACGGAGCCTGGTGCGGGCAGCGACGTGGCTGGAATGCAAACGCGCGCCACCAAGCACGGTGACGATTGGGTGCTGACCGGACAGAAGTGTTTCATCACCAACGCATCACTTGCTTCGTTCTACGTGATCTTCGCGCAGACCGAGCCGGGGGCTCGGCACAAGGGGATTGCGGCCTTCATCGTGGATCGCGATTCGCCGGGGCTCTCCGTCGGCAAGAAGGAAGACAAGATGGGCCAGCGCGCGAGCGATACGGCCACGGTCATTCTCGAAGACGTTCGGGTGCCGGCTGCGAATCTTCTCGCAGCACCGGGACAAGGATTCAAGCTTGCGATGGCGACGTTCGATCGCACCCGTCCTGACATTGGAGCGGGCGCGAGCGGTCTTATGCGCCGCTGTCTCGACGAATGCGTGAAGTACGCGCAAGAGCGCCAGACATTCGGAACGGCGATCGCGAACCACCAGGCGGTGCAGTTCCTCATTGCCGAGATGGCTATCAAGTACGAAGCGACCCGGTTGCTCGTGCACAAGGCAGCCTGGCTCCTGGATGAGCGGGAGCGAGGTGGCGTCGCGCAGAACACTGCCCTCGTCTCCGCCTGCAGCAAAGCGTTCGGAGCGGACAGCGCCATGCAGACCGCGACCGACGCTGTGCAGGTCTTCGGTGGCAACGGCTACATGCGCGAGTACCCGGTCGAGAAGCTCATGCGCGACGCAAAGGTGCTTCAGATTTACGAAGGCACCTCCCAGATTCAACGCGTGGTGATCGCCCGCAACGTCCTCTCCGCCACCCGCTAATTCTGGGACAGGTGCATTAATTTACCGGACCGTTGGTCGGCCATGCGTGGACGTGCGCCGGACCGGTCCGGTAAATTAATGCACCTGTCCCAGAAAAACCTAGAAAGCCAGGACGCGGGCGGGGCCGTGTTCGGCGATGGTGGCGCCGATGTACGAGAGTACGGCGGCCCGGCGTTGAATGACGCCGGTCACTTGGCGCTCACTAAGGACGGGCATTCGCGTGTCGTCGCCCGTCATAGGCGCGGACAACGTTTGCCTCAGGTTTGATTCGGAGAGTGCGACGAGCGCGTTGACGGTGCGCCTCGAAAACCGCTCGCACTGCATCACGCGTTGGAAGAGAGCAACGTTCTCGCGTCGATCAAAAGGAGTAGGAAACGACAGATTGTGATCGCGAATGACCACGCGCGTACCGTCTTCGGTGGTCTGAAAGTTCGCGCCGCTCATTCGATCGCGATTGCCGATCAAATAGTCGAACACGAGCATGTCGGAAATGTCGCGTGCCAGCGAAGCGTCTGCCCCGGTGGGCATGGGAGAGGAGATCGAGAGCCAAGCCTTCCAGCGGCGCGCTCCTTCTTCGCGATCGAACCCTGCGTTCCTCAGACCCGGAACCCAATACACGAGCACGCCTCTCGCAACGTCCCGCTCCCAACGAAGCTCTTCGTCGTAGTCGAATGTGTGCTCGCGGTCGCTACTCAACTGACGATCGAAATCTCCGCGCGTCATCATTCGCGCGATCACAGGGGGAACGGTCTCGAAGGCGAGCAGTTGGGCAAGTCGGTACGCCCCTAACTCAGCCAGATCTCCGCGGCCGTGGGTGCGGGTTCTCGGACGCCACGCTGCATCCAGCCCGCTACCAAGCGTGACGCGAAAAACGGTCGAGCTTGAGCCCACGGGGCGGAGGTTTTCCATGGGCGCAGTGCGCAGCCGCCTTTCAATCTCGCGCACATCGAACCGCCATGGTCCGGAACGCACCGGCTGCGCGCGAGAGAGCGAGTCGCCCATGGCTAGCGCAACTAGAAGGATCGCCGCAGCGGATGCCCACCGGTGATGTATGCCGCGCGACACGTGTTGCGGCTTAGCACAATTACTTTGTTCCCGACTTGCAAGCAGTCCGCGAATCGCGCCGATCGACTGAGGGGGCAACCGGGGCTATATCGCGCGCATGCAGATTCATTCGGACGCAATCATCCCGTTTTCGCGAGAGACCGTTTACAACGCGTACCGCGACGAGATGAGCGCGATGGTGAAGTTCCTCCCGAACGTTCAAGCGATCGACGTGCGAGAGCGAGTCGACAACGGCGACGTCGTGAAGCTCGTGAACTACTGGAAGGGCGGCGGCGATGTCCCGGCGGCCGTTCGCTCTGTGCTCAAAGACGAGATGTTGTCGTGGCTCGATCACGCGATCTGGACGAAGTCCGAATGGTCCTGTCAGTGGCGCGTGGAACACCTGTCCTTCAAGGACGCGGTCAACTGCTCCGGCAAGAATCGTTTCGTCGAGGTTTCGGCCGAAAGCACGCGCCTGGAGATTCGCGGCGACATCGCGATCGATCTCAAGCCGGTGAAGCTCGTACCGAGCTTCATGGCGGGCACCGTCGGCAAGGCCGTCGAGCAGTTCATGGTGAAGCAGATCACCGCGAATCTCCTCAGCGTTGCAGACGGGCTTACGAAGTACCTGAAGTCGAAGGCTTCCTAAGCTCGTCGAGGCGAGCACGGATACGCGCTTCGACTCCTACGTCCTCGGGTTGATAGAAGACGGTTCCGGCGATCGTCGCTGGGAGGTTCGAAGTCCCTCCGTCGGTGCGTGCTGCGTGGCCTACGTTCTTCAAGTGTGGGGGAACGGGTAGGGCTCCGTGTAGCTGCACCGCCTCGCGTGCTGCTACCCAAGCGCGATAGCTCGCGGTGGAGCGCAGCGTGCTCGCGAGGTACGTGCACGCTTGACCGATCGCCATCATGCCTTCCGGCAATCCGATTCGCTCGAACGCTTGTTGAGCCGCCACCGCAATTTCGAGAGCGCGCGGATCGGCATTTCCGACGTCTTCGCTGGCAAAGATGATCATTCGCCGGAGCACAAACCGGGGATCTTCACCGACTTCGATGAGGCGCATCATCCAATACAGGGCTGCATCGGGATCGCATGCGCGCATAGACTTGATGAATGCGCTGGCGATGTCGTAGTGGTCGTCGCCTCTCGAGTGGCGCATCGCGCCTTTGGGAACCGAAGTTTCCACGAGCTCAACGGTGATTTCCTTGGAACCTCGGAACGCGACATCGTGAAGTGTCTCGAGAAGATCGAGCGCGCGACGAGCGTCGCCGTCCGCGTAGTCAGCGATACGCAGTGCCGCGTCCGGTGCGAGCGTGACGGGATGCGACCCGAGTCCGTGCTCAGCGTCCGTGATCGCCCGTTGGACCAGAGTCGCGATGTCGTTCTTGGTGAGCGGTTCAAGTCGCAGCACACGCGCGCGGGACAGGAGAGCGTCGTTCAATGCGAAGCTCGGGTTCTCCGTCGTCGCACCGATAAGCGAGACGTCCCCCGATTCGACGTACGGAAGCAAAGCGTCTTGCTGCGCTTTGTTGAAGCGATGGATCTCGTCGACGAACAAGATAGTCGCGTGTCCCATCTTTCGTTCGGCCGCGGCGCGCTTGAGATGTTCGCGAAGCTCGGGCACTCCGGCGAGCACAGCGTTGAAGGCGACGAAGCGAGCGTTGTGCGCTCGTGCGACTGCACGCGCGATGGTTGTCTTACCGGTACCCGGTGGGCCGGTGAGGATCACCGATGGGAGACGCTTTCCACCGAGCATCGCCCGGAGAAATCCGCCGTTTGCCAGGAGTTGTGCTTGACCGAGCACTTCGCCGAGCGTGCCTGGACGCATCCGCTCCGTGAGCGGCATGGGAGCCGGTTCTAGACCCGCTGCCGCACGCTGGGCAGCGATCAACTCTGCCGACGGATCCATCTCCGTGCGTGGAGTTCGCAGATCGAAACCCTGCAGCGTTCCCGTTTCGCCTGGGGTGTGTCGCGGTGAACGCATGCCGCTAATCTAGCGGACTATCTTGAGACGCCTAGGGGCGTTCGCTTCGGGCGCACGTGCGCTGCCAGTTCGCTTCCAGTGTTCGATCGCGGTGAGCTGCGCGAGCTCTTCCGCGATCCGCTTGTACTCGAGCGCGGCCGCTGAGCTGGGCATAGCTTGAACGATAGGAGTGCCCTTATCGCCCCACTCGCGCACGGCGGTCTCGATCGGGACCTGCCCGAGGAGAGGCGCATTCGCGAACTCGGCGATCTTCTGACCTCCGCCTGCGCCGAACAGCTCGTGTTTCACCCCGCCTGCATCCATGAAGTAGCTCATGTTCTCGACGACCCCGAGGATAGGGAGGTTCAACTTGCGGCACATCGACACCGCCTTGTAGACGTCAGCCAGTGCGACTTCTTGCGGCGTCGTAACCATCACGACTCCGGTTGCACGAAGTTGCTGGGAGAGCGTGAGCGCGACGTCGCCGGTGCCAGGAGGCGTGTCGATGATCAGATAGTCGAGCTCGCCCCAGCGAACGTCATTCAAGAACTGCTTGAGCGCGCTGTGCAACATGGGCCCGCGCCATACGATCGCGTTCTTGGCGTCTTCGACGAGAAACCCGATGCTCATCAACTTGAGGCCGAAGCGTTCGAGGGGATCGATCTTTACGCCATCCTCAGAAGCAGGATGTCCGTTGATGCCGAGCATGGTCGGGATGCTCGGACCGTACATGTCGGCGTCGAGGAGTCCGACGCGGGTGCCGAGACGCGCAAGAGCCAGAGCGATGTTGACCGCAGTGGTGCTCTTCCCGACGCCTCCCTTGCCCGACATGACAAGATAGACGTTGCGAATGCCCGGAATCGGATCGTCGCTCGTCACGCTTCGCGTCGGAATGGCAAGGTCGAACTCGATCGCCAGAGGGAGAGACGTCAGCGGCTTTGCCGCGGCGATGAGCGCGTGCTCGAGTTGGATGCGCGCCTTGTCCGCCGGAGCGAGGAGGCGAACTTTGACGTGCAGGCGCTCGTCTTTCTCAGCCACATCCAAGAGAAGACCCAGCTCACCGATGGGGCGCGAGAGGATGGGGTCGACCACTTGATCGAAAGCGGTGCGTAGCGCCGTGAGATCAGCTGCCATGGGCGCGTCGGCATAGGTTCTTGTCGGTCCCCGGTCAATCCGTGTTAGGGCGCTGCCCTCGGTCTTGCGGTATAAGCGCGCACTCAGCGGTCTTATGGATGCTTCTCCGGATTTGATTGCTCCCGAGGCGGTAGTCGCGACAAGCGCACCCGTGTGGAAACGGCTTCTGATTCCGTTGGCGATCTACATCGTGACGACCGGTGTGTTCGTGGCGACGCTCCAGGATCGCGCGCTCTCTCCGTCTCCCGACAATCACTTTGTCCATCTCTCGCAGAGCTTCCTTCAAGGTGAGCTCGGCGTCGTCGGCAACAAAGCGCCCGGAGACAACGATTGGGCGCTGTACAAGGGGAAATGGTTCGTGTCCTTCCCGCCGTTCCCCGCGGTGGTGATCACTCCAGCAGTTGCAATCTGGGGTCTCAAGACGCTCGACCGCTTGTATTGGGCGTTCCTTGCCGGCTTAGCTCCCGCATTGCTCTACGGTCTCCTGCGGTCCCTTCGAGAACGCGGACGCACTGAACGCACCCACGTGGACGATTTGCTCCTTACGAGCCTCTTTGCGTTCGGTAGCGTCTACTATTTCGTAGCCGTGCAAGGCGCGGTCTGGTTTGCCGCACAAGTCGTCGCGAGCTCGCTGACGATTCTCTACATTTGGAACGCGCTCGATGCGCGACGACCCCTGGTCGCTGGTTTGTGTCTGGGACTTCTGTTCGCGACGCGCGGTCCGAGTCCAGTCCTTGGCGGGATTTTGTTTCTCGTCGAAGCGATTCGAATGTCTCGCAGCGAAGAGAGTCTTGACCCTCGTTTTGCGGAGCGACACTTTCTCGTGCGCGCGTGGAAGTGGCTTGGCGGCGCCCGCTTTGGCGCGCTCGTGAAGCCGCTCGCGTTGTTTGCAGTGCCGTCGATCGTGCTTGCAGGCGTCATGATGTGGCTCAACGCGAAGCGCTTCGATTCACCGTTCGAGTTCGGACATCGCTACCTGCAGATTCGATGGCTTCAGCGCATCGACAAGTGGGGCCTTTTCAACCTGCACTACTTCTCGAAGAACCTGGCGGTCGCGACTTCCACTCTCCCGTGGTTCTCCGCGAGTGACCCACACCTCAAGATCAGTCGTCACG